>JBAZOY010000003.1:0-94666 GCA_041648505.1 Syntrophales bacterium
TCCTCTTTTTTCTCCAGGACCCGTTTCATCATCTGCGGGGTTTGCTCCAGGCATAGCAACTCTTCCGCAATAACGTCGTCAGAGATAGTCTTAAGGAACTGGGCAAAAAAGAGAGCCAGGATATGACCGGCCACAATCTGAGAGTAAAATGCTTTTGTTGAAGCTACCGACATCTCAATATCTCTGCCGTCACTGGTATAGAAGACTCCATCGGACTTAGTGGTTACATCTGATTGTCTTCTGTTAACTATAGCAATGACTGTAGCTCCCCGCTCCGCGGCCATAGTAACGGCACGATTGGTATCCGTTGTCGTACCCGATTGTGTGACAGGGATAACAAGGGTATCCCTCATGTCGTCTCTCAGAAAAAATCCACTCAGTTCAGAGGCGATCATGGTTTCAATTTTGAGAGGGGTATCTTTCAGATAACGGGCAAAGGCTTCAGCAATAGCGGCACCTGCCACAGCCGCTGTACCATGACCGATCACAATAACGTTCCTGATCTTATCACTGACAAAGGCGTTTCTCAGTTTTTCCGGTACAACGTCATAACCGAGATTGAAGATAACCTCTCTCTCTCCACCGTCCCCTTCAGAGATACGATACTTACCCCGAAGTGTCTTTTTTACAGAAAGGGTCGATTCTGTGATTTCTTTCAGGAAGTAATGGGGGTAGTCTCCACGATAGATATCGCGCGTGGTGATCTCAGCTTTCCGGATATTTTCCGGATTAATATTTAAAGGTGTTCCGTTGTAGTATGTTGCCTTGATTCCTGAGAGACCACCCTCTGAGTCCTGATCAAGTATGAAGATCTGACCGGCAGTTTCGGTATCCCCGGAAGATTTTTCCCCCTCCATTTTAAGAAAAAAGGGGGTCCCTTCTACCAGGCCGTACAGTTCTGAGGAAAAGATATACTGGTCGGGGGCGATACCTACATAAATTGATTGCCCGCTCCCCTTCAAGGCGAGAAAGACCTTTCCCGGCTCTACATTACTTACCATGGCGATAGCGTGGGAGCCTTCAAATGTATTTACCGCCAATCTGAATGCCTCGGCAAGATCGTGTCCTTTAAAGAGGTATCTTTCAATCTGCAGAGGAATGATCTTTGTATCTGTTGTAACCTCCGGTGGAAATATGACCCCTTCTGATTCAAGTGTATCCCGAAGCAGGTGGTAATTGTCAACGTCTCCGTTCAGGACTACACTGATAGACCAGTTCCCCTTGCCGTAACAGGGGTAATTTATAACCGTTCCCGGATTTTCGTTTGGGGTTGCTTTACTGAGGTCAAAATTGTTGATGGGATGACAGTTTTCCTCTGTTATGGCACCTACCGAAGCCCAGCGCGTATGGGTTAAAGATGTTTCAAAGACGGCTTCTTGTCTTGCAAATTCTTGTAGTATGGAATCGCGAGCAATAGCTTTTCTTAAGTCTCTGATGTTCTGGCCCAGATCACCTATAATTGAGGCAATCTTATATGTAAATGAAATCGTATTACCCCCAAGGCTGATGGAACCGTTGACCATGTCTCCAGAGTTAACTCTTTTCAAGAATTCTTCATACAGATCTTTTCCTTTAAGGATTGCAGTGACCTCATCAAGTATGGCACTCTCAGGGAGGGTAAAGGAAATCTGTATCCCTGCCGAATCCCGGCCCCTGACCTCCAGACGTTCCAGACAATTTAAAAGAAAGTTAAATTTTCTATATTTTTTAAATGCTTCAGGCGAAATTTCCTTAACACTGTCCGTTCCCGTTAGTTCGACAATCCTTCCGATATTATCAAGGATGTCATTTTTAAGACTCCATTGGATATCCTTTATCAGAACAATTCTGCTGCTTATGGTCTCCATTTCTTTGGTTGAAAAATGACCGGCATTTTCTTCCAGGAGTTTCTCCTCTTCAGAGATAAATTTCCTGATCTCTTCAGAAAGGTCGGATAGCTGACAGGTTATATGAGGATGAAAAAAGAGATGCTGGAGGTTTCTCTCACCTTTTAACTGGATGATCTCCTTTTCCATCTCCTCCAGATATCCTCTACCGTTCAGATAATGCTCCAGGGGAATAGACTCGGCAAGGAGAGCCTTCATCTCATTTTTTCTAACCTTGTCAAAGAGCTGGATAAACCTTTGGTCTGCATCGGTTTGCCCGTGGCTTTTTTTAACGGTAAGGATGCCGGCAAAACCACATAAAAGGACGCGGGAAAAGAGAGGGAAGATAATAACACAAGGGGCGGAAACACGGCGCGAATCAACCCCGAAACAGATATTACAGTTTGTGAAAAAATGAATAATTTTCTTAAAGTATCTTTTTAACATGTATAAAAAATAGCAGACTCTCGCAGAACTGCCACTGTTCCGTAGCCCCATCTTAATTTCATAAAGAAACGTTTTCTTCTTTGCAGGAAGGCAGGCTATCCAACGCCATGCCGGTAATTCTATCCACCATGTTTTTAAGCCATGTAGTGCCGATGGTTGAATCACGGCTGTCCAGTCCCTGAATGATTTTTATATAGTCCCTTCCATCTTCTTTCATCCTGAGATGAATAGTCTCCAGAAAGGTATCCCGATTTTTCAGATCAACGCTCTCTTCATGCCTACCGGTAAAACAAGCTTCTATTTTCGGCCAATTCTCAAGAAGTTCTTTCTCCTGACCAGCAAGCATTTCATACTCTTTACCCTTTAATAAATTCCTGCCCAGGACCATGGATTGCTCCATTTTTTCGGAAAGTACCCGGAATTGTTTTAATCTTTCGGAAATGGCAAACCCCAGTTTATCTATTGCCCCGGTGTACAGTTCCTTACTCAGTTCTTCGAGTTGAAAAAAAGGCTGACGAACATGTATGTACCACTGTTTCAGGGCCAGCAGGTTGGCCAGGTAGCAGATATTATTACAAACCCTTTGCCTGATGTCCCCGTAAAATCCTGGATGAAATATCTTTTTACTCTGTAAGTCGTTCTCTTCCTTCAACAGCTTACCACCTTCGAGACAGTCCCTGCGGTAAACAGTCCCTGCCGCGATAACCGTGCCGTAACCGATCCTTGCCGGCCCCACGAGACCTCCCTGGCCACCAAGAAAAATGGGGGGCTGATTTAACATAACGCCCTTCGGCACATCACCGATGAGTGAGGGAGTGGCTTTATCCTGATGTGGCGTGTAATTGAAGTGTATGTAGGAACTTCCCACCTCGCTGTGATTTTTGGGGCTGGTGCCTCCCGCCATGAAACAGTCACAAAAATTGATCAGACTGCCCAGAGTAACAAAGGGGAAAAGGATAGTTTGTTTCAAACCTACGGTATGGCCCCCTCTGGCCGCTTCTTCCAGGATACAACCACCTCTGACATGGGCACCGCTTCCCATGGAGACCTTTTCCATAAAGACAGATGAGGCAAAAAATCCCCCTTTTAACTCCACATTCGGCCCGATTTGGCAATCAACAACGGTTACCGGTGTCTCATATCCCAGCTTTGTCCCTGAGGAGATGATGGTTTTTTCACCATAAATTTTGGTTCCGCTGAAGAGGACAACTCCATCACCGGAAATTTTGCTATTTTCCACCTCGTCGCCAATTTCGACTGAGAAGGGATTATGAATCATAACTCCTTTTTCCGTCAATTGGATGACCTTAGGCGACAACACCGCTTCTATTTTATCCCCCGGTTTCTTGTTTTATCTTGAGCTTTTATTATCCGATCCCTTGGATTTCTTGTTTTTTTCGCAGTTGATGCCGAACTTGATCATTTTTTTCTGGAAGGTATTTCTATGGATCCCGAGATATGCGGCTGCTGTGCTTTTCACGTTATTGGAACGTTTTAAGGCGATCTTGAACAGGCACCTTTCGATTATAGACAGGACCTCTTCGTATAAATTGCTTTTCCCCGGACCGGTCGAGCAGAGAACGGTGACAATATCTTCGAGTTTTTTTTCAATTACATCATCCACTGCTGAAGACGGTTTTATTTCCTTAGCATAGCCATCATCAATAGGATTTTTGAAATTCATACAGAAAACTTCCCTTAGCTGAACTTTATCCGGAATTACGCCTTTATTACAAAGGGAGAGCTTTTACCGCCGGATTTTGTGATTAATTTGATATCCGTGAGAGTTATTCTTCTGTCAGCAGATTTGCACATATCATAAATTGTCAAGGCCGCCACGCTAACTGCCGTCAAGGCTTCCATCTCTACACCTGTTTTTCCGACAGTTTTTACAGTTGCCTCAACGACTATCTCTCCCTGGTCAGCATTACTGAAAAATTGAATGTTAATTACCGTTAATTCAAGCGGATGACAAAGGGGAATTAATTCGCTTGTTTTTTTTGCCGCCATGATTCCGGCAATTCTTGCGACACCGAACACATCACCTTTCGGCAATCCATTCCTCTCTATTGCCGCGACGGTATCCGTTAGCATCAAGACCTTTCCCCGTGCCGTTGCCTCCCGAAAAGTAGATTCCTTCATGGTCACATCAACCATTCTTGCTCTACCCTTTTCGTCAAGATGTGATAATTCAGACATCATAAGTTGTTCTTTTTGGTAATCAGGAAAGAAAATCTAAGCGAAAAATTTGTACTATTTTTACGCTAATAACCTTAACACAAGACATCAGGGATGGGCAAGGAAAAGATTTGAAGGTTATCTTCTCTAAAATAGATTTTCTACCCCACAGCGATCACGAGTTCATAACCTTTATCAACTGACTCTTTTGCCAGTTCAATGCCATGTCCTGTTCCTTCGGTGAAGCTATGGTTGAAGGAGAGACCTTTGTCTTTGAGCTGTTGGCTAATCAGAGGCCAGAGCTTTGCACTGCGTCCACCACCCGCAACGGGGTTTATAATTACTTTGGCATAAGGCACTACTCTAATTCCATAATTTACTTTATGATGCTGATCTACAGCAGCATCATAACAAGCAGCGGTTCCGGTTTCTACTCCTGAAGTTAGATCATAAACACTTCTGAAATTCAATGCAAACGTTCATAGCCCCTTTGGGGCACTGCAAAGCATGAAATCAGAGTATTATAGTTTGTCGAATTGTCAGTATTACAGCATATGGGATGAAAATGAGGATCCAAAACGGGTAATATTTTGCTGAAATTTAGGTTTAGGATCATAGATAAATATACAATCTAGAGAGATAAAAACAATACCAAGCGGGAAAGAGAAAAATTTATTGACAAGTTGGCACAAATTACATTTAACAGAAAGTATAACATGTTAAAAGGGTTACATTTATGTGTATAACGAAAGACATCGTCTCTTAGATTATAAGGGGGGAAAGATAACTTGAAAAGAAAAATACTTTTGACGGCAATCCTGGTTTTTCTTCTGGCCTTTTTGAGTTTCAATAAACCTTCGGCACAGATAAAGGGAGGAAAGACGATGGAGATTGATAGCACAGCATTCAAACACGGGGGAATAATACCGTTAAAGTATACCTGTGACGGGGTAAATGTATCTCCCCCGCTTTCGTGGAGTCACTTTCCTAAGGATACGAAAAGCTTTGCCCTCATCTGCGATGATCCTGACGCCCCGATGGGGACCTGGGTTCACTGGGTTATCTATGATATTCCGGTCGTCATCACTCAGTTACCGGAGAATGTAGCCCCCCAGAGAGAACCTGTCCAAGGTGGGAAACAGGGTACCAATGATTTTCGTAAAATAGGTTACGGCGGTCCCTGTCCCCCCGGGGGAGAACACCGTTACTACTTCAAGCTCTATGCCATGGACGGGATGACCAATTTAAAATCAGGCGTGACCACAGAGCAACTTCTTAGAACCATGAAGGGACATATCCTTGCCGAAGCGCAACTAATCGGGAAATATAGAAGGTAAGGTGCCCAGATTAAGATGCAGGAACCATCGTATCTGAAGCTATACAGGCGAGGAAAATTGCAGGACCGTCTTGATCGGACACTTGAGATAATGAGGAACTGCCGTTTGTGTCCACGGGAATGCATGGTAGATCGCCTGCACGGGGAACTCGGCCATTGTCGAACCGGGCGAAAGGCAAAAGTAGCAAGTTTCCATCCCCACTTTGGGGAGGAGACCCCTCTGGTGGGAAGATTTGGTTCCGGGACGATTTTTATCAGTTCCTGTAATCTCCTCTGTTCCTTTTGCCAGAACTTTGAGATCAGCCATCTTGGGGAGGGGAAGGAGGTGGACCCGGCTGCTTTAGCGTCTATGATGCTCGATCTCATGAGGTCGGGCTGTCATAATATCAACTTTGTAACCCCTACCCATGTAGTACCACAGATACTTGAAGGTTTGATTTTAGCTGTTGAACATGGGTTAAACATCCCTCTCGTCTATAACTCCGGTGGCTACGACAGGGTTGAGACCCTTAAAATCCTGGACGGTATCTTCGATATCTACATGCCTGACTTCAAGTTCTGGAATGATAACGTTGCGGAGAAATACTCTCATGCGCCTGATTACAGGGAACATACAGTGTTGGCTATCAAAGAGATGCACCGGCAGGTTGGGGATCTTGTCCTTAATGAATCGGGAGTAGCGGTGAGAGGCCTGTTGGTGCGTCATCTCGTCATGCCTAATGGAGTGGCGGACACCGGAAAGATCATGAAGTTTCTGGCAAAAGAAATATCGGCAAACACTTATGTTAATGTAATGAGCCAATACCACCCCTGCGGCGAGGCGGCATCTGACCCGATGATCAATCGCCGTATCACGCGGAAGGAATATGCTATGGCTATTCACCAGGCAAACCAGGCAGGTCTCACACATCTGGACTCATGGGTTTAGGTCATCCGTCGGAGTTATTGGCCCCCGAAGGATACTGACATGCCTTAAAGTTTTCCTGCATGAGAACACGTTCCGTTGTAACCTGTCTAAATACACTTGGGGTATGGATTATTCCTTTTGCTCGCCTGCTTTCTCCAACTTATCAAGCCTTTCTCTAATCTCTTCCAGTTCATCTTGTGTGGTTACCTTCAGGCGTTTCAAGATACCGGTCACAATTTTTTCTGTCCTTTCCTCCATATCTTCTTTAAATCGTTTTGATTTTTCCTTCAGCTCCACAACTGTTTCTTTGGCTTCCTTCTCCGTAACCTCCCCTTTTTTAACAAGCTCATTAAAGACTTCCTCAATTTTTTCTGTTGTCATTAAGACCAACCCTGCGCCAGCCAGCATTGTTTTTTTAATAAAATCACGCATTGTTATTTACCCTCCTTTGCATTTATTTTCCCTGTATCTACTAATGCCACTTTCGTAATAATATCCTAAATATATATAATTTCTTCTAAAATGTCAACTTAGGCCCGTCTGTGAAAAAATTCTTTTGCCGGTTGCTGTTCTGTGGCGGCGGAATAATGCCATTGAGACATTTGCAAAATAGTGAAGACAGGATTCAGAATGCGTGATTGATTTTTCGGGTACCATAAAGTCTCAGGCCAGCCGTAGCAAAGAAAACGTCTGAGTCTGAGTGCGTAAGCACGAGTTTTTCCTTTGCAGCGAAGCGAGACATGCATGGCCGAAAAAGATTTTTGAGCGCCGGTGAATAAATTTTCAAAGCTTTCCCATTGAAACTGATCTTATCGGGAGAATGCTTTACAGGATGACAACGAGATAAGACTGATGAATATTTTAGTGTTGCTTCTAATTTCCCTCGCCTGTTTTTTTGTGGCGTGCAAAGTTTATGGCACCTACATTGAAAAAAACTTTAATGTAAAAGATTCGCACCAAACACCTGCAAACTCTATGGCAGACGGAAGAGACTATGTAGCTGCAAAAACACCTGTGGTGTTCTCTCATCATTTTGCCTCTATTGCCGGTGGAGGTCCTATTATAGGCCCGACCGTGGCTCTCCTCTATGGTTTTTACCCTTCATGGATATGGATTATCCTGGGAGGGATATTCATGGGTGCTGTCCATGATTACACCTCTCTGTTTTTAAGTATGAGAGAAAAGGGGAGATCCATGGCTGAAGTTGCCCGCAAGACTATGGGAGGGTGGGGATTTGTACTCTTTATTCTTTTTACACTTTCGCTGGTTCTCCTTGTTTGCAGGGCTTTTCTGGGATTAACAGCCACAGCACTTACCTCACTGGTAAATTCAGAAACTCTTCAACTGCCTACCGATCAGACTATTCTTCATACCGTTACGGATGTCAGGACAGGTGAAATCAAAGGTCTCATCGGGGGTATTGCTTCAACTTCCGTCATTATTATTGCTTTGGCGGCGCCACTTCTTGGTTACATGCTCTACAAACAAGGGGTGAAAATCGTTACAGCCTCAATTATCGCGGGCTTTATTGCCTTTGGTTCCATCCATATACTAGCATCCGGGTTGCTGTTCTCGCTTGGAAGACTTTTTCCAGTTATAGAAAGGATGTTAAATTGCCCGTGGTTGATCCTCTGATGACAGACTAAAACAAAAAGGAGCTTCTTTCGTTTTTCTGATGAGTATGATAATAATCCTAACTGGTTTACAACGGCAGATTTTATTAGACATTTAAAACTATGGTGATACGAGTAGTTTAATAAACCCAAGTAGCTTAATTGACGATAACTTGTTGGGAAAATGAAACTGAAAAGACAGGTCTTTTAAGAATTCCCTTAAACGTTTTAGGAGGTGGAGTTATGATGTCGTATAAGAGATACAATTTCGGTTTTTTATTTTTACTGGCCTTTATACTAACACTTACAGGATGCGCCAGTTACGAGAGAAAGGTTGTGCCTTTTAAGCTGCCGTCAGCTAACCCCAATGCCGCAGAGGTTGCAGGCGGGGTCATAGCGGCCAAAGCGTATGATAACGTGAAAGAGGCAAAGTCAGCTTTTGGATTCGATATAAGAGATGCCGGAATTTTGCCGGTTCAGATAACATTTGATAACAGCAATGGACATTCACTTGAAATCATCTCCAAGCAAACCTTCTTAGTGGATATAGAAGATAATCTCTGGCCAATCATTGATGCAAATCTGGCCTATGATCGAATACAAAAGAAAACAGAACTCGGTAAAATTGCCCCCGAAGGAGCGAAGGCGGGTCTCCTTGCCGGTACGGCGGGGGCGATTGTCGGTGCCGCAATTGGAATTGTATCGGGACATAATGTTGGCGATGCGGCGATGAAAGGAGCTGCTATAGGTGCCGCGGCCGGCATTCTCACAGGAGGCGCTAAGGGGCTAACCGACGAAGATGCAAAAAGTCAGATAAGAGAAGACCTGCAAACAAGAGCATTAGAAAATCGGGCAATAAGACCAGGGGAAATCTCTCACGGCTTTATCTTTTTCCCGGGTGAGTCGAAGAATGCCAAAGAGCTGCGATTGCAGGTCAAGGACACGGAAACCGGGCAAATATATTCGCTTATTATGAAGTTTTAAGACAAATCTAAATGGGCTAACTTTTTGTATTGTTTGCCCTGAGGGAAGGGAATTGCTTGTTTGAGCCCACTCAAAACGAATTTATATCTGGATAACATAGATTTAAAGCGCTATTGTCTGAAAAACACGACGACACCGCCGGAAGAGGCAGAAGATCAAACATGCCTGGATGACTGCCCGTTTTTGACTTCCCGGCAGATACAGGCCTGTAAGTTGGCAATAGGTGCCCGAACTTATCTCCCTTCGGGACCGCCAATTATTGTTCCCCAACCCATCGAATCTGACCTGATTCCTCTAAATGAACCGGACAAAAATTCTATGGTAATTGTCAGCGGTAACAGCAGAGTTACCTTTGAGGTGTTGACTGCTGTCTGGTCTCAGGGATTCACACCTGCCTACTTGTTACTGATAGATTGTCTGGGACACACGGTGGACATGGCCATGGTCTTCGGTGAGTTCACCCCGCAGCGGCTCAAGCGGGCATTGGAAAAAACCGGCATCGAGCGGAAACTGGCCCATCGCCGTATGATTGTACCAGGTCTTGCTTCTATACTCGCAGTAGACTTTGCTAAAACTACCGGTTGGGAAGTAGTGGTTGGTCCGGTTTGTGCTGCTGAGCTCCCTCTTTTTCTGGGAGATCGCTGGGTCTTTTCAGGTTAGGAGGCGATCAATATCCTGGAATAGTGCAGGTAATGAAGAATAATGTCGCCTTTCTTTCCTTGAGCCACAGGGCACCGTGATTATCGTGGTGGACTAGAGCTCCATAACGATCACATCTAGACTGTGTATTTTCTTGACCCGCAAGGTTATTTCTCATATATTCCCCGCTACTAATTGTTTAATGGAGGTTTTTTATGAAGATTATACTTCTGGGAGCACCAGGAGCCGGTAAAGGTACCGTAGCTAAGCTTCTTACGGAAATTGATGGTTCTGTACAGATTTCAACAGGTGATATTCTGCGCGCAGCCGTAAAAGAGGGTACGGAACTGGGCAAGCAGGCAAAAGGCTACATGGATAGAGGGGATCTTGTACCCGATGCTCTGATAATGCAGATTATGGAAGTCCGCCTGCAGGAGGAGGACTGTAAAAAAGGATTCATCCTGGACGGTTTTCCCCGCACTACTTTCCAGGCCGAGGAGTTAAAGAAACTGCTTGAGAGATTAAAGATTAATCTCGACTTTGTTGCTAATTTAGAGGTGCCCAGAGAGGTAATTCTCGATCGCCTGACTACGCGTAGAACATGTTCTAATCCCCAGTGTCAGGAAATTTATAATATTAAAAGTAATCCACCGACATCGGATGGTAAATGCAAAAAATGTAACTCTCACGTTATTCAGCGGGATGATGAGACTGAAGAGGCCATTAGCACGCGATTGGAGACATACACGCAAAAAACAGCTCCCCTGATCGGGTTTTATGAACAGGTAGGTCTTTTAAAGAACTTCGTATCCCTTAACAGTAAAGAAACAGCAGAAAAGATCGGAGAAGTGCTTGCCGCATGATTTATAACTGCCTCAAGAACTTTCAAGACCTGGCTATGTAGAATGATAGATTACAGAAAAGAGCTTAACCCTGAGCAGTTTCGGGTTGTCATGGAAGAGGGGGGACCCCTGCTTGTCATTGCCGGCGCCGGCAGTGGTAAGACCCGTGCCCTGACCTACCGTGTGGCAAGATTACTGGAGAAGGGTATAAAACCTGAGCGGATACTTCTGGCTACCTTTACAAATAAGGCCGCCCGCTCGATGCTTCTAAGAGTACAGAAGCTTCTCTCCTGTTCATCCGAGGCGGGCCTGGAAATAAACGGGCTGTGGGGCGGGACATTTCATCATATCGCACACCGCATTCTCAGGGTAAATGCTCCCCTGCTTGGTTACGGGAAGAATTTTTCCATTATTGACACTGAGGACGCAAGGCAATTGATCAATACCTGTTTATCTGAAGTAGGTTGCGATGCGAAAGATGACGATTTCCCGAAAGGACCCCTCCTGCAAGAGATCGTCAGTCTGTCTATAAATACTGAAGTTTCCCTGGAAGAGATTACGGAGAAAAGATTCCCCGGTTTTTTTTGTAATATTGAGGGTATCAGAGCAGTGGCCTCCCGTTACATCCTACGGAAAATGAAATTGAATGTCATGGACTTTGATGACCTTCTCCTCAACTGGAAAAAACTACTAACCGACTTTCCGGATGTTCTGATGGTGTATGCTAAAAAGTTTTCCCATATCCTTGTGGATGAATATCAGGATACAAACCTCATCCAGGCGGATATCGTGGATCTTCTCGCCTCACACCACAGAAACCTAATGGTGGTGGGTGACGATTCCCAGAGTATCTATTCCTTCAGGGGGGCAAATTTTGCCAATTTCATGAAATTTCCCGAAAGGTATCCCGATTGTAAAATATTCAAACTTGAGACCAATTATCGCAGTACGCCAGAGATCCTTCACATGGCCAACCTTAGCATCATTAATAATGAAAAACAGTTTCAAAAAAAATTAAGGGCAGTGAGGGAGAATGGTATCAGACCGGTACTTGTACCGGCGAAAAACGTTTTCCAGCAGGCGGATTTTGTGGCTCAGCGAATCATTGAACTGACAAGGACAGGGGTTCCTCTTCACGAGATTGCCGTACTCTACCGGGCGCATTACCATTCCATGGAATTGCAGATGGAGATGGTCAGGCGTGGTATTCCCTTCGAGGTTCGCTCCGGCATTCGTTTTTTTGAACAAGCCCATATCAAGGATGTAACTTCATATATGAGGATCATCGCCAATCCTCTTGATGAACTGGCATGGAAAAGAATACTGAGACTTCACAGGAAGATAGGTAAGGTCAGGGCTGATAAAATCTGGAGATTTATCTCGGCACAAACGGAACCCCTTACTGCCGTTACGACTGATGAGTTTATTAACAGTGTGACGAAAACGGCACTGCCCGGTCTTTTAGAATGCAGGGACACCATAAAAGCTATCCTTGAAAAATCGCCGGATAAAATTCCGTCAGAAATTATTGATGTTTTGCTGAAGGGGAGCTACGGGGAATATCTTGGGGAAAGGTATACTGACGCGGCCTCACGTGAGGAGGACCTGCATCAGTTAGGAGAGTTTTCCGTAAAATTCAGTTCTCTGGAAGATTTTTTAAGTGAACTTGCTCTACTGACAAATACGGATGAAGAAACCGAACCTGATCCGGAGGCAAGAAGCGATGATAAAATTGTCTTCACTACGATCCATCAGGCAAAAGGTCTCGAATGGACCATTGTTTTTATGATCTGGTGTGCAGAGGGAATGATACCACTCGCACGCGCCCTGAAAGAACCTGATGGGGAAGAGGAAGAGAGAAGAATTTTCTATGTGGCAACGACCAGGGCAAAAGATCAACTGTATCTATGCTATCCCCTGTCCGATTACAGAAGAGGAATGGGCAGTATGGTTACGAATCCTTCCAGGTTTATCAGGGAATTGTCACCGTCACCACTGTCACGCAGCTCAAAAGATCGTCCTTACGATCAGTGGATTGTAGAAGAGGAATAAAAGCTTTTTACTGCGGGACTTTGTGAAAACTCCTGCTACAACCACCGGTCAGATTTAGTTTTTGCCTCGTATTCCGCCTTTAAGGCGATCTGTGTTGCTTCGGCGACATGCTCAGCTCTCTTCACCCAGTCTTCAAATTTAATATCCACACTAAATATACCGACTATTTCATCCCTGTCATCCACAATGGGAGCAGATACGGTAATACAGAGCGCCCCCGTCATCTTTGAGATGTAAAAATTGGTCGCGTGAATTTTTCCGGTCTGCAAGGGAATAATGAACCATTCCCTGTCTGACTGGTCTATTCCAACGCCATAATCTTTATATTTTGCTCTGTCGGCAATATTGGTAACATTTCGCGTGGTCTTCTTGCCATTCATATCCACAACATAGGCAAACTGGATTGAAGGGTTTTCCTCTATGAACTGCTGCATAACTGGTTCCTGCAGCTCCGGGTCCATTGTTTTCATCATAGGGTGTTCAAGAACCTGCCTGACCATGGAAAAGGCTGTTTCTATCGCCTGGTATTTTATCTTTTCGAGATCGGACATGAAGAGATCAGGTATATATTTACGAACCCTCCTTTCCATTTCTTCGTGGGAGATACTAGTTGCTCTACCCGATGCATATTGCTCCATAACCCATTTGTGAATTCTTGAGATACCAGGGTGCCTTTTGTCAATCGCCTTGTCCTCCGTAAGACCAAGATGTGAGTTAACCCAGTAGACAATGCCTGCCTTTCCTGATTTATCGGTAATCGTTGTCACAATAGGTCTCTTAAGTATCTTGGTTGTATCAAAAATATTGTATATCTCCTCATTCTTGGTTAGGCCATCGGCATGGATACCGGCCATTGTTGCATTAAATTCAGAACCGACGAAGGGGTAGTTGGAAGGAATTTTTACATCCATTTTCTTTTCAAGATAATTAGCAATATCTGTGATGACGGTGGTATCGATACCGTAGTTTATCCCTTTAAGATTGATAAATTCTATGATAAGCCCCTCTAGGGATGGATTTCCCGTCCTTTCCCCTAAACCCAGCAGCGTACCATTTGCCGCGCTGCAACCATAGAGCCAGGCCGTGGAAGCGTTGATCAGGGCTTTGTGGAAGTCGTTATGACCATGCCATTCAAGCAGGTAACCGGGTACTTCCCCGTCCTCGATGAAAGCCCTTACCAGTTTATCTACACTGCGGGGGAGGGAAGCGCCTGGATAGGTTACCCCATAACCAAGGGTATCGCATAATCTTATCTTGATGTCGATACCGCTCTCTTCTCGTAATTTCATGAGTTCAATGGCGAAGGGAATGCAGAATCCATATATATCTGCTCTTGTAATATCTTCAAAATGACATCTCGGAACAATATCCGCGTCAAGAATCGATTTTACAATACCCAGATAATCTTCAAAGGCTTGCTTTCTTGTCTTACCCAACTTTAGAAAAATATGGTAATCCGAAACAGAGGTGAGGACACCGGTCTCTTTCAATCCTGCTTCTTTTACAAGTTTAATATCTTCCTTATTTGCCCTTATCCATCCGGTGACTGCAGGATATGTCAGGCCCAGTTCAAGGCATTTTTCTACTGCTTCCCTGTCTTTGTCGCTGTAAAGAAAGAATTCCGATTGTCTGATTACTCCATTTTCGCCACCGAGCTTGCTCATCATAGCGTATAGATCAACAATCTGTTGAACAGTATAGGGTGGCCTTGC
This sequence comes from Syntrophales bacterium, assembly GCA_041648505.1. GTDB lineage: Bacteria > Desulfobacterota > Syntrophia > Syntrophales > CG2-30-49-12 > JBAZOY01. Next base: position 14,576 of record JBAZOY010000003.1, read on the forward strand.
CTGTTGGCCATCTCGAAAAGTTGTGTCTGTTATAAAAATCTCATCCGCCGGATTAATGGGAATGATCTTATGGTCAAAGTCAATTCTGCATACCTCATCATAGGGAAAGACATCTTTTTGGAGATTCGGTTCATCTACATCTCTCAGTTCGAATTTCCAGAACGGGGAATGCTCATGATCCAGGACTTTTCTATTTTCATTCCATTTTGCCATAATTCTGTTTCTCCACAGAAGGTTTATAAAGCAAAAAAGATAATTTGATTACAGTGGCTTTAATATAAGCATACAGCACATATTATAACCATGTCTTATTACACCCTTCAATTCTTAGTCTTCAACAAATATCATAACTGAAGGAGACTCTTGAAACTGGACAAGGAAGATATTAAAAAGAGAGAGTCGCATATTATGACGAACCTACCGGTTTTCCGGAAGCATCTACATCGTTAACTTTTTATCAAACCAAAGAGTAAAATGTCAAGCCTTCAAATAACGAGGATTCTTGAATGCCTGGAGGTTTGATGGTTTATGATCTACTCCAAAATTGTGGGAGCATAAAATGGTCGTTGAGTTCCTTTAACTGGTGGACGATTTCACTCAGCTTTACTTTTCCGGTTGCAAGATAGAATCGAGATGTTATATATGCAACTTGGTCATCATAATCTCTTTCCCCTTGTTTTTGGGCTGAGTTAAATTTCAGCCGGAAAAAGAGACGAGATTTAACTATGCAAACACTTTTGAACGATATTAATGGTTTAAGTATAAAGCTGGTAGTTGATGTGATGATTCTCCCGGATGAATATCTGTTATATTCTTGTTTATTCTGTCTCAGGCCTTAGCGTAGACAGTTAGAAAAGGCCGGAAATATCTCCGGCTCCGCGTCTCCGTGGGCTGGATCAGAGTTTATCACGTGTTACTTATAGATGCTAGATGTATTGCACGGGATAGGATGTGAGGAAGTTCTCGAAATATTGAAAAGAGAACACAAATTTATAGAAGTGGTTATCCTGACTGGATACGGGTCAATTGATTCTGCCGTTAGATGTACGAAGTCGGGTGTTTATAACTATCTTGAGAAACCATGCGAACTTGAAACGCTGCTGAATGTTTTGAGGAATGCCTATCAGAGACGAATTGAAAACAAGCTAAAATATAAGGACGAAAAATTAAAGGGGATTATAACCGGTGTCATGCCCGGTTCAGCCATCGAGATATTAAGAAAGCTCAAGGAGATGGATAGGGACCTGAAATAAAGATCTTATCAATTGAGGAGGGGAAAGATGGAAGAGAAACATGTGAAGGATATAATGATTCCGATAGAGGATTATGCTGTCGTCTCCCAGGATGCAACAATCAAGGAGGCGATGAAGATTATGAAAGAGACCTCTGAAAAGCTTTCTCCTGGGAAGTATAAACATTTAGGAGTACTGGTCAAGGATCAAGAGGGAAAGATCATAGGAAAACTTACCCAGGCTGACATCTTGAGAGGTCTTGAACCGCAATATAAAGACATCGGTGGCTCATATCTCTCCCCGCTGATCAGGGAGGAGATGGGCGATGCGATGGCCCACCTTCCGGACAGGACCTTCTTTGAACGATGCAGGGCACATAGCAATAAAAAGGTGCGGGCTTTCATGACCACCATAGCCCTGTCTGTAGATATAAGAGAAGACCTAAGTCACGCTGTCCACGTCATGCTGATCAGCGATCACAGAGGACTTCTGGTTGTGGAAGGGAAGAAACCTGTGGGTGTACTGAGATTAACCGACATATATCAGCTCGTGAAACAGACCATCCTGGAAGAATAGGGGGTTGAGATAATCCATGATGATGATAAAACAGGTAACATTAAGTTTAGATGAAAGAGGATATTTTTTATTTTTTGAGATCGGGGGTTTCTTTTTCATCTACTTTCTCCCCCTCTAGAACAAAATTTCAATCCATTAGAAAATACCATAGGACTTATTAAGCTGTCATTTCAAGTAAGAAAAGATATTTACATCAAGGCGGCGAAGAAGGCAAAGAAGTTGTAAAAATGTTTTACAGATTGTAATTTCCCGCCAGAAAGTTTTTAGCCAATGCCTCAACACTGTTCTCGTTACTCATAAGCATATCCATCTGGCGGGTGAACTGAAGCAGTCGTCCGATTATGTCCAGTTTCTCTTCGATAAGAGAGCAATCATGCTTTTGATAGCGGGCATCTACCCGGTCTCCGACGGCCTCTACCACAAAATCGATTAATTTAAGAATCATGGCAATAGCCCGGACACGCCTGTTTCTGCGGATATCATCGGCAGCGCCTCCCTTAAAAGAAAAGGTAATATAATTCATATTTGGAGTCTGGCTGCAGTAAGAATCGAGGATGCTGTAGTGGTACCCCACGCGTGAGCTGAAATTTAGATATTTGTCGGAAATAATGGCATAACTGCGATCACCAAATCTTTCCACTGTAGAAGGAGGAGAAAGCATCTGCTCTCTCATAACGGATAAAAAGCCTTTAAACTCAACAGGACGTAATTGATTTTGCTGGAAATCTTCATGCATCATTCCTCTAAGGAGGGCATTAAAAGGCGCAGAAACGATTTTATCAAGAGATACTCTATTGAGATTCTTGCTGGTCTCCCTCAGCCCCCCTCCTAAATCAATAACATACAGGTCAAGCGGGAGGTTCCCCTTTAATTTAAAAGCTATTCCTTTTTTATCGGACACAAAATCGCTGAGTTGAAATATCTCCGTATATGAGGATTCATGTACCAGACGGCTGATATCGTGAAGGGACCGGCAAAATGAAGGAGCAAAGTTAGGTGACTTGGGATCCATGAGATGCAGGGGGACAATCCAATCACAGACCTCCCTTAGAACCTTGTATACAGGTGTGTCCTTCATGGGGAATTCACGGGTACTCTGGAAAGATTCCAGTTCAGGTACCCTTCCCCGATATACCCTTCCCGAGTAGGCATCTACGGTAACTTCCATGCCGGAGGAAATAACGGTAGTAGCTGTTTTGGTATTCACAACAGTAGGCACCGCAAATTCCCTGGCCAGAGAGGCCATATGCCCCGCCACATTTCCCATGTCTGTGATAATTGCCCGGGTCTTCTTCATAACCATGACGAATTTTGGGGAAGAATGCCTGGCTACAAGTACCGCTCCCTCAGGGAAATTCATAAGGTCCTCGTCCGAATCCACATGAAAGGCCGGTCCAAAACCTACTCCCGCAGAAGCGATCGCTCCTTTTTCAATCAGCAGAGGATATGATGTTAAGAGGGGGGTAATAGACTGGTTTTGCTTTCCTATGCGAAGGGGGCGGCTTTGCAGGATAAAGAGATGCCCGCCCTTGTCAATGGCCCACTCTATATCCTGGGGGCATTTATAATGCTCCTCGAGCTTCAGGGCATAGCCGACAAGAATTCCGATCTCCTCCGGTGATAGACATGGTTTATCCCGAAACTCTACCGCCACAGGAATTTCTACCAGCCCTCCCTCCGAATCACTGACTAATTGAACTGTCTTGTGGGAGATCTCGGCGGTTATTATTTGACAATTTTTGGCTACTGTATAGCTGTCCGGAGTGATGGTTCCTTCTACGGCGTAAGGTCCCAGTCCCCATACCGCGGTGATGATTATATTTCCTTCCAGTAAGTTGAAGGGGTTTCGCGAATACATTACACCACTGGCTACAGATTCCACCATTTGAAGGCAAGCCACACTCATGGCAATATCTTCGTCTCTTATACCTTTGTTGAGACGATAGGCGATCGCCCGGGGGCTGTAAAGACTGGCTACGATCTCTTTATATGCTTGGATAAGCTGATCCGAGGGTACGTTTAATTTGGATAGATATTGGCCGGCGAAGGAAAGCTCACTGTCCTCTCCAATCGCGCTGCTCCGCATGGATACCCGAAAAGGAAAATCCGGAGATTTCCCGTCTCCGCCAGCCTCGGCAAGTTTTGCATAGGCCAGGAGAATGGCCTTTTCTAATTCAGGCGGAAGATAGGCTGAGACGATTAACTGCTGGATATCCTTACTTATAGCGTTAATGGTTTCCGGATTGTCAGGAATAATCTCCATCTTTTTTCTACTGATTTCATCAAAGAGTTCATTGTAGGCCAGAAAAGACTCAAAAGCCCGGGTAGTGACAGCGAACCCTCCGGGGATGGAAAGCCCTACCCTGTTAAATATTTCCCCCAGATTGGCATTTTTCCCTCCCACCCAGTCCACCATCTCCGCGTTAATCTGACGGTAAGGTAAAATCAACTCTGTCTGTGGAATTTCCTTTCTCTTACCCAGAACTTCTTTGATACTCAGATTAATCTTTTCGAGGACATCAAAAAGCAAGGAGTAACGATGGCCCGAGAGATCGTCCAAGTTCTTAACCATACGAAAAGTATGAAAAACAGCTTGGGCCGCCCGGGATCTCACGTACGACATGCCAAAGACCTGCTGTCCCTGCAGTTTCTCCTCTATATCGCTTATTACCTTCAAAAACTCGGTATTTGAGTCAAGCAGCATCTTGAAACAGGAATATTTAAACCGAAAGACGTTGGACAGGTTATCACAGGAAAAGGTGCCTTTGCGTGATTTTATCCTCTTAAGGAGATTAAGCTTTTTAAACATTGTTATCTTTACTGAGTATGGCACTCCTCAAATAGTTTCCGCTGGTAAGCATCCTCTACTTTGATTAAAAGATCATTGACATTACAGGGTTTCATCAGGTAATCATATGCTCCCAATCTTATACCTTCAATGCCTGCTTCCACAGAAGCATGTCCGGTCAACAGGATAACCTCCACAAGCGGATTGATTTCTCTGATCTGTTTTAAGGTCTCTATGCCATCCATTCCGGACATCTTGACGTCAACAATGGCCACATCAAAAGGCTTTTTTCTGATCAGTTCTATCGCCTCTTTGCCACTACCGACATCGGTGACATCTAAATTTCTTTTTTTTAACCTGGCAGCCAGCGTCGTTCTGAAATCTTCTTCGTCATCTACCAGTAAGAGGTGAATAATTTCCATATACACTCTTTCATATCAGATTTTGTTGCTGAGACTTATAAACTAACCGCTACAGGACAAACTGTCAATGAAAAATCATTAGCTGCCCAAGGCAACGTCAAAGTAAAATATAAATTTGCCAAATAGTAAATTTTTCGACACCTTTAAATCCGAAAACATACTATCCGAATTTCGAACAATCTCAAAATCCGTATATCAGATGGCTGAAATATTCCCCTATTGGTGCGATAAGTGTCCAATAATATAGAGGATATCCATTTAAATGACATAGCTGTGACCAAGGGCTGAGTTTCCGGCATAAATTTTGTATATCATTACACCGTTACGGGGGTCGTGTGTCGTAAGGTCGGACCTTGCGACTAAACTCTGACTTAAAGACTTTTTAAAATAGTGAAAATTGGATTCAGAAGGTAGGAACTAAAGGTTTTTCAGGCGTCATGCCGTCGCATGAGCGCGTAAGCGCAGGTTGCGCCTTTACAGCGAAGCGAGACGTGCAGTGTCGAAAAAGGTTTTAAAGTGCCGATGAATACAATTTTCAAAGTCTCACTTAAAAAAAACAATTTTTGCAGGAGGTGTCTGGAATGAATTCCTTGGCATGGAAAAACTTGATTCTCGCCCTTACCTTTTTGTTTCTTATTTTCGGGTTCCGCATTCAGGCTTTTGCTTCCCCTGAAGAACCCCTTAGGAACAGGATAGAAAGTCTTGAAAAGGTAATCCAGGAGCAGCAGAAATCACTCGAATCTTTGAAATCGGAACTGGAGAGGCAGGCGGAAGGAAGAGCTATCCAGGGACAGGAAAGACTTAAGGCGCTGGAGAAAAAAGTGGAAGATGTAGAAAAGGTAACTACGAAACGAGAGGAAGATTTGAAGAAGGAGAAAAAGACGGCTCTTATTCCTTACTGGCGGGACGGCTTCTTCCTTGAAACCCCGGATAAAGAATTCAGGCTTCAGTTAACCGGTGTTTTACATTTTGATACCCGTTTCTTCGGTGGCGGCTCCAGGAGTGCAGACTCATTTGATATCCGCCGGGCACGCTACGACATGAGGGGATCCCTTTATAAAGGCGAACTGGAGCACGTATTCCGACTTCAGATCGAAATGGCCGATGAGGCTTATCTAAGAAATGCTTACTGGATGTTTAAGGCGCGCCCCGAATTTAATGTACAGATCGGTCAGTTTAAGGTTCCAGCGGGAGGGTCCGACTGGCTTACGGAAGAGGCGCAGATCAATTTCATTGAGTATGCAACCGACACACCGGTTTCCCCCTTCTTTGACCGGGGGATTAATATCCATAGCAGTTTTCTTAACGGGAGAATTCAGACCTGTCTGGCCGCGGTAACAGGTGTAGGTGTAGATAAAGATGTCGGTCCGGGAGATTATGATAATCATAAAGATTATGCAGGACGAATCCTTTTTGCTCCCTTCAAAACCTCGGATAATACGTTGTTAAAAGGGATGCTTTTTGCGGGGAGCTATCAGGCCGGTCTCCAGTCCATCAAGACGACAAGAGGTGAAACAAGTAACAGGACGGAGAACTATGAATCACAGTGGTTCCGTTGGACAAAAAACTATGTGGATCTTGATCAGCGCACACGCTATGGAGGAGAGTTCCACTGGCTGAACGGTCCCCTTACCATGAGCTACGAATTCAACCGTGTTCAGTGGGAGGATATTACCGTATATAAAGACGATAAAGGTAATGTCGATTTCAGACTCCCCGACGACTATCATGTGGATGTGTATCAGTTCTGGGTAAGCTATTTCCTTACCGGTGAGCAGAAGGAATTTGAGGATGTATTCTTTGCCTGGAGGCAACCAAAGCCCAAAAAGAACTTCAGCCTGAAAAACGGTACCTGGGGCGCCTGGGAGATTATTGCCCGGTACAGCTATAAAGATGCCTCCCGGGAACTCTTTGACTCAGGCCTTCTTGATGGGAGCAGTAAAGGGTATTCTGTGACCGGTGGCATACGCTGGACATGGAATCCCAAATGCAGAATCATGCTTGATGTAAACTATCTGCACAGCGATGAGGGCACCGGAATCATAACTCAGTACGCAGACAAAGGTGTTTCCGCCAATAGAAAGTATGAAAGCTCCGAACTAGGGTACCTTCTGCGCTTCATTTTAACACCATAATAAATCTTTTCTTTTATGGTATGAAAATAGCATTTAAAAAGTTGTACAGAGAAAACTGAAGGCCAGGAAAAATTGAGTATCGTTATATTGAGCTTAATGCACGAATTTAATAGTTCAGCATCCCTTGGGAGAACGGTGTTCAAAATAAGTACATGATGCGCAGAAAATGATCGGCATAAGAAGGATTGGAGGATTTTAATAAGTTTTTTGAGAAGAAGCGTATCCGATAGTTGATCCCTAACCTTTGTAAGCTGATATAAGGAGGCCGTATGGAATTAAAGGTTATAGCTAAAGAGAGCCTTTTATCATTTGTGAACCGATTATTGGAAGATCGGGAGGTGGTGGGGGTGAGGAAAAGGGAAGATGGAAAGTATATCTTTGACCGCCTGGAAAATTCTGAGGAGCTTTGTCTAAACTATGATGTTACCCTCCTGCCTCCCAAAAAATATTTCCTTCCCCAGAGGGAAACCCTGATCAGGTTCGAGGATAAAGAGGGAGAATTGTCGGTAGAAGCAGTTGTCGAATCCTCTCCCAGAGTGATCATTGGTGTTCATCCCTATGATATGGCAGCCATAAATCTTTTGGATAAGGTCTTTTCCAGAGATAAGAAAGACGCGAATTATCTTAAAAAGAGGGAAGATACTCTGATTATCGGGACCGATGTTAAAAATCCGTCTCCCTATGCCTTTTATGAAAGTGTAGGTTCTGATACTAGAGAAGGCTTCGACCTGTTTTTTACCGAGATGGGAAAAAGCTACGTGGTGGAAACAGGGTCCCAAAAAGGGGAGGAGCTCTTAAAGTACGGTGATTTTAAGAAAGCTACAGCGAGAGAAGAGAATGAGTTTAAAAATATAAAGAAACAGAGAAAAGGGCTCTCTCTGGAAAGGAGATTGAATTTTCTCTCTCATGATCTGCCCCATCTCCTGGGAGAGAAGCTCGAGCACCCCGTCTGGGAGGAAAAATCTTCCCGCTGCCTCTCCTGTGGCTCCTGTATCATGGTTTGTCCTACCTGTTATTGTTTCGACGTTCAGGATGAGATGGACATGAGTCTCACTGCCGGAGAGAGATTCAGACAGTGGGATGGCTGTCTCCTAACCGATTTTGCCCGGGTAGCAACAGGAGAAAACTTCCGGAAGGACATAAAGTCAAGATACCAACATCGGTTTTACCGTAAGGGAAAGTATATCCCGGAAAAGTTCGGCATGATTGGTTGTGTGGGTTGTGGCCGATGTGCCTCTGCCTGCCTGGCTGACATTGCCGATCCCGTTGAGATATACAATGCGCTTTTGTAAAAGGAGGTAATATGTGTGAGCAAGCCCGTGATTCCCTTTTCCTGCCTGAACTGGCCGAAATCATAAGGGTAGAAGAGTTGACGGCAACGGAAAAGCTGTTTGAGATAAGGTTTAAAAATGGAAGGGAATTAGGGCATCTTCCGGGCCAGTTTGTGGAAGTTTCCGTGTTCGGCATCGGGGAAGCCCCTATCTCTATCTCCTCCTCTCCCACGAAGGATGGTTCTTTTGAGCTGGTGGTGCGGCGGGTGGGAAATGTAACCGGAGCCCTTCACAGGCTCCGGAAGGGTTCCATCATCGGTATCCGGGGCCCCTTTGGAAATGGATTTCCCCTGACAGAACTGAAAGGCAGAGATATCCTCTTCGTTGCCGGAGGAATCGGCCTTGTTCCGCTGAGATCGCTGATAAATTATGTACTTGATAACAGAGGTTCCTACGGCAGGGTGATCATCCTCTTCGGTGCCCGGACTCCATCCGAACGGCTGTTCGTCGATGAACTTGCCCTGTGGAAGGATAGAAGAGATGTAGAATTCCTCGAAACGGTAGATCGCGCTGAACCTGAATGGAATTGGAAGGGACATACAGGTGTTATTACCACCCTATTTCCCGAGATAAACGTGGATCAGGATAAGACTTACGCCGTAATTGTAGGACCACCTGTGATGTATCGCTTTGCCATCTTAGAGGCCATGGGAAAGGGGATACCCGGGGAAAGGATTATCGTCTCCCTGGAGAGGAGAATGAAGTGCGGAGTAGGCAAATGCGGTCATTGCCAGATACAGAATCTATATGTCTGTCAGGATGGGCCGGTTTTTAGATACTCGGAGATAAAAGAATTAAAGGAGGCAATTTAGATGAAACCAAAGGTAGCCTTTTTCGATTTTGCCGGGTGCGAGGGATGTCAATTACAGATAGTTAATCTGGAGGAGACGATACTTGATCTGGCCTCGAAGGTGGAGGTCGTCAATTTTCGGGAGGCGATCAGCGAAAGGGGAGAAGACTACAGCATCGCCTTTGTAGAGGGAAGCATCACCCGGCAGGCAGACGAGGAGAGATTGAGAGGAATAAGGGAGAAGGCATCCATCCTGGTAGCATTAGGCGCTTGTGCCTGTACGGGGGGAATAAATGCCTTGAAAAATTTTCAGGATATGGAAGAGATAAAGAAGATCGTTTACGGTAAGAACTCTCTCTATTTTGATACCTATCCGGCCCGTCCTCTTCATGCGGTAGTTCCCGTGGATTACGATATCAGGGGATGTCCCATAAATAAGAACGAGTTTCTTAAAGTTACAACAGCGCTCCTTCTGGGGAAAAAACCGGAGACACCTAATTATCCTGTCTGTGTGGAGTGCAAACTCAAGGAGAATACCTGCGTCTTCGAAAAGGGGATGTTCTGTCTGGGGCCGGTAACGAGAGCCGGATGCGATGCGGCCTGCCCCTCATGCAACAGTAATTGTGAGGGTTGCCGGGGGCTTGTTGATGACCCTAACACAAATGCCCAGAAGGATATTTTACAGAAATATGGTTTGACCATGGAGGAGGCAGTAGGTAAATTCAGGATCTTTGATGGGTATCTGGAGGTAGCCAAATGCATGATCTAAGTATGAATATCGAGCATGTGACCAGGATAGAGGGGCATGGCAATATTGTAGTGGATGTAAAGAATGGGAAGATCGAGAAGTGTCAGTGGCAAGTCGTGGAAGCCCCTCGTTTCTTCGAGGCCATGGTGCGGGGACGAAAGTGGGATGAGCTTTCTCATATAACTTCCAGGATTTGCGGGATTTGCTCGGTGGGACATACCATGGCTTCTCTGAAGGCGACAGAGCAAGCGATGGGGGTTACCCCTTCAGAGCAGACGGTAACGCTTCGTAAAATCCTGAAACATGCGGAGAATTTCCAGAGTCATGTCCTTCATGTAGGTTATCTGGTTCTGCCTGATTTACTCGGGGTGGGCAGTGTTCTTCCTCTGGCAGCAACTCACAAGGAGGCCGTGCTGACCGTTGTCCGCCTGCATCGTCTGGCCAACGATATCTGTGATCTGATAGGCGGGCGGACTACCCATCCCATTTCCTGTACAGTTAATGGTTTTACCAAGCTGCCTGATTTAAAAGCACTGGAAAATATAAAAGAAAGACTGACAGAGGCAATTCCCGATTTGAAGGCAGTAGTGGAGATCGTTAAATCCCTTGCGGACAGATTGCCCGTCTTTGTACGACAAACGGAATATATTGGACTTAAATCAGAGGAGGAATATGCTATCTACGATGGTAAAATTGCCTCCACCGATACGGGTATCCATTCGGTGGATGAGTACCGTTCGATCGTCAATGAATATGTAGTTCCACAGTCAACGGCGAAGTATACGAAACATAACCGTGATTCTTATATGGTGGGGGCATTGGCGAGATTTAATCTGAATCATGAGCAACTTACTCCTCTGGCCAAAAAAGTCGCCGCAGAAATAGGTCTTAAGGCGCCATGTTATAACCCCTATATGAACAGCATTGCCCAGCTGGTGGAAGCTCCCCTCTCGGTGGAGGAATGTCTCCGGCTGATCGATGAGATCCTTGATAAGGGGCTGAGGAAAGAAGATCACCGGATAGAAGTTAAAGAGGGAAAAGGGGTAGGAGCGGTGGATGTACCGAGAGGTATCCTTTTTCATGAGTACACATACGACAAGAACGGTACCTGTGTAGAAGCAAACTGTGTGATTCCTACCAATCAGAACCATGCAAGTATACAGAGGGACATGGAGACATTACTGCCTTCTATCATAGATAAACCTCCGGAGGAAATCAGGCTTATGCTGGAGATGCTAGTCAGGGCCTATGACCCCTGCGTCTCCTGTTCGACTCATTTTTTAACAGTGGAATTTATATAAATTGAGAACTTTGGAAATTATATTCATCGGCGCTCAAAAAGATTTTCACTATTTTGCAAAGGTCTAAAATTGGACCGGAAAGTACATAAATCCCGGATATTGGTAGCAGGAATAGGCAATCTCTTAAGGAAAGACGAGGGAATCGGTGTACATCTGATCCATGAACTTGAAAAATTTAAACTTCCCGCTGGCGTTACTTTACTGGATGCCGGTACCGGAGGAATTAGTCTTATCCATTTAATGGAGCAAGCATCCAAAGTGATTTTCATTGATGCCGCCCAGATGGGAAAAGAACCGGGGATATTTATAAGGTTTACCCCCGAAGAGGTAAGACTGGTAAATGATAAATTTAATTTTTCCTTCCATCAATTAGGACTGCCACAGGTTTTACAACTTGCGGCACATTTGGATATATCTTGCAAGGTTATCATCTTTGGCGTTCAACCTGGAGACTTAGGCTGGGGAGTGAAGCTTTCCCCTCCCCTGAAAAGGGCTTTACCGGAGATAACCATGGCCGTTTTGAGAGAGATTGATAATGTCGGTTATATAAAGTCATCCTCCACCCTTAACCCTGATTCGCCCCTCCCTACTTAGGGAGAGTTAACCTCTCTATAGATTAGCCGTTCTCTCTACTTTAGGTGGGAAGAAGGGGCTTCAGGCAGGGGGGAAATTTTCTCTTAAGATAAGAAAAATGAGTAACTCGCAAGTCGGTGTCAATCGGTCATCCATCAAAGTCAGGGGAATAGTACAAGGGGTAGGATTTCGTCCTTTTGTTTATAATCTGGCCAGGAGATATGGGCTCAATGGATGGGTATGTAACTCTTCCGGCGGGGTGATGATAGAAGTGGAAGGTTATAACAGGAATCTCGAAATATTCGTAAGAGAATTTGCGCAAAGCCCGCCGGTCCTCGCTCGTATAGAGAAGATCGAGGTACGGGACAATCTTGTCCTTCAAGGATATAAAATATTTGAAATAAGAGAGAGCCTTAAGGAGGATGGCCAGTTCGTTCCTGTTTCACCTGATATCTCTATCTGCGATGAGTGTCTGCAGGAGTTGTGCGGTCCTGATGACAGAAGGTACCGCTATCCCTTTATTAACTGCACAAACTGCGGTCCAAGATTTACTATCATCAGGGATATCCCGTACGACAGAGACAATACCACAATGGTAGAATTTACCATGTGCCGGCCATGCAAGAGGGAATACGAAGATCCGTCAAACCGGAGATTCCATGCCCAGCCCAATGCCTGTACGGTATGCGGGCCTTATATATCCCTTCTTGACTGTAGAGGGGAAAAGGTGGACTGTCCGGATATCGTCGCAAATGTAAGTGATCTGATCCTCGGTGGTTTTATTGTTGCCATAAAGGGAATCGGTGGGTATCATCTTGCCTGTGATGCCACAAACGCTTTTGCCGTGGCAAGGCTGAGAGACAGAAAATATCGGGAGGACAAACCCTTTGCCCTTATGGCAGAGGGGATTGAGTCCGTAAAGTCCTTCTGCCGCCTGAAAAAGGAAGAAGAGGCTTTACTGCTGTCTCCTGCAAAGCCGATAGTCCTTTTAAAAAGGAGGGGAGAGATAAATATTGTTGCGGATGAAGTAGCACCGGGCAATAGATACCTGGGGGTCGTGCTCCCATATTCTCCCCTGCAATACCTTATTCTGAGACAAGTAAAGAGGCCTCTGGTAATGACAAGCGGCAATATATCGGATGAACCTATCGCTTACCGGGATGCCGATGCCCTTCTGAGGCTGGCCAAAATTGCCGACTATTTCGTGCTCCATAATAGAAAGATTCACCAGCGGGTCGATGATTCTGTAGCCCGGATATTTGCCGGTGCCCCCATGATGATAAGGAGATCAAGGGGGTATGTCCCTCTGCCGATAAACCTCCCCATCTCCGGAAGAGAAGTACTGGCTTGTGGAGGACAGTTTAAAAATACCTTCTGCCTGACGAAGGAAGATCAGGCTTTTCTTGGTCCCCATACAGGAGATCTGGATAACATGGCGACACTCCATTCTCTTGAGGAGGGGATAGAACATTACAAAAGGCTCTTTCGTTTAAGACCGGAGATAATCTGCCATGACCTCCATCCGGATTATCTCTCGACCGGATATGCCCTGAAGCTGGAGGGGGAAAAGATAGGGGTTCAACACCACCATGCCCATCTGGCTTCCTGCCTGGGAGAAAATGGTATAAGGGAGAGGGCGATAGGGGTGATATTTGACGGTTCAGGCTACGGAGAGGATGGATGTATATGGGGTGGTGAGTTTCTCGTGGGTGACTTCGGATCTTTTGAAAGGATGGCACACCTGCAGTACGTGGCGATGCCGGGAGGTGAACAGGCGATTAAAGAACCTTACCGGATGGCTTTTTCCTACCTCCTGGAAAGTTTTGGTGATGATGCATTTAAAGTGGCAGAAGGGCTTAACTTGGAATGGAATTTCGGCAAACTCCATGTCTTCAGGCGGATTATGGAAAGGGAGATAAATTCTCCCCTCACCTCAAGTATGGGAAGACTCTTTGATGCCGTATCCTCCCTTCTTGGCATAAGGAAAAGGGTAAACTATGAGGGTCAGGCGGCAGCAGAACTGGAGATGGTCGCCTCTCATGAAGATAATGGAGAATATCCCTTTGAGCTTTTCGATACCGTGCCTTTAAGAATAGGGGTGGGGGGCATTATCAGGGGAATAATAAATAACCTGAGAGCGGGAAAATCGAAAGGTATTATCTCGGCACGTTTTCATAATACCGTCTCTCATATTATCGTTGAGGTGTGCCGTAGAATAAGAGAAAAAACAGGCGTAAATACGGTGGCTTTAAGCGGCGGGGTCTTTCAGAATATCAGGCTGCTGAGTTTGTCTGCGGAGAGATTAAAGGAAAATGGGTTTCGGATACTCACCCATCACCTTGTGCCTCCCAATGATGGCGGGCTCTCTCTGGGACAGGCATGTGTCGGTCTTGAAAGGCATGCCTTGAGCAAAGCAAAGGGTTGAAATACACATGTGCCTAGGCATTCCAGTTAGAATTGAGGAGATTCAGAGAGAGAAGGGTTTAGTAACTCTCGGTAATGTAAGGATGGAGGTAAACCTGACTCTGCTTGCCGATGATCTTGCCGCGGGCGACTATGTCTTGGTACATGCCGGTTTTGCCATCGCGAAGGTTGATGAAAGGGAGGCCAGGGAAACCATTTCCCTCATAAAGGGGATGATAGCCGATGAAGTATGTCGATGAGTTCAACGATCGGAATCTCTGTCTGTCTCTGGTAAAAAAGATAGATTCCCTTTTAGGTGGTTCTGAGGTAAGCATCATGGAGGTCTGTGGAACCCATACCATGGCTATCTTCCGGGGAGGACTGAGGAGTCTTCTTCCTCCGCCGATAAGGTTGCTTTCCGGTCCCGGCTGTCCGGTATGTGTTACCCCGACATCCTACCTGGATAAAGCCGTCGCCCTGTCGGAAAAAGAGAAAGTGATCATTGCCACATTTGGTGATATGATGCGGGTCCCAGGTTCAAATTCTTCTCTGGAAAAGCAAAAGGCTGCAGGAAAAGAAATACGGGTGGTTTATTCCCCCCTCGAAGCCCTGAATATTGCCGAAAATAACCCGGATAAGAAGGTGGTATTTTTAGCTGTCGGTTTTGAGACCACATCCCCAACCATTGCCGTGACAGCAATAGAGGCGAGGAAAAGGGGGATTTTAAATTTCTACCTCCTTTCGGGACATAAGAGGGTTCCGCCGGCTCTCGAATCGCTGGTAAGAGACGGTGATCTAAAGGTTGATGGCTTTATCCTGCCGGGCCATGTGAGCACGATAATTGGGGTGAAACCATATCTCTTCCTTGCCGAATACGGTCTTCCCTCGGTCATATGCGGGTTTGAACCCCTCGACATCCTTCAGGGAATCTGCATGATCCTCCGCCAGATCAAGGAAGAGAGAGCAGAAGTTGAAGTCCAGTACAGCAGGGTGGTAAAGAATGAGGGAAACGCCGAGGCAATGGCTCTCCTGCACGACATCTTTATTGAGACAGATAGCGAATGGAGGGGGCTAGGACCGATAGCAGGATCGGGCTATAACTTAAGGAAGGAGTATGGGGATCTTGACGCTAATCAGGTGTTCTCGCTTATGGATACAGCCTCCGTTGAAACGGATGGTTGTATCTGCGGGCAGATCCTTAAGGGGCTTAAGATACCGAACCAATGTCCCCATTTCGGCAAAAGTTGTATCCCTTCTTCTCCTGTCGGAGCTTGCATGGTAAGCAGTGAGGGAACCTGTGCCGCCTATTACAAGTATGGATAAAAATATCCTCCTCGCTCATGGTACCGGGGGAAGAATGTCCCACAAACTCATTGATGAGGTGTTCCTCAGGGTCTTTGACAATCCAATCCTTCTGGAAAAGGATGACGGGGCGATTGTGGAGATCGGAGGGGAAAAGCTTGCCTTTACTACCGATTCTTATGTGGTAAAACCAATCTTTTTCCCGGGGGGGGATATTGGAAAGCTCTCTGTCTGGGGGACAGTAAATGATCTTGCCGTCATGGGGGCAGAGCCTTTTTATATCTCCTGCGGTTTAATAATAGAGGAGGGATTAGAACTTGAGATTCTCGAAAGGATAATTTCTTCCATGGCTGAGGCGGCCAGGATAGCCAACGTGCTCGTGGTTACCGGTGATACGAAGGTAGTTGAGAGGGGTGGGGCGGACAGGATTTACATCAATACTTCCGGCGTGGGAATGTTGAAGAAAAACCTTCCGCTCAATGGAATTGAGCCGACAGATAAAATCATCCTTTCGGGGAGTATTGGGGAACATGAAGTCTCGGTACTTTTAGCCCGGGATGAATTACCTTTCCACTCCGATATTGTAAGTGATCTGGCCCCCTTAAACCTGCTTGTCTCTGAGATACTCAATGTAGATGGTATAAAATTTATCAGGGATCCTACCAGGGGTGGACTGGCTACCACCTTAAACGAGATTGCCGAAGGAAGGAATATAGGGATCATCGTAGAAGAGGAGAAGATAAAGATTTCAGAGGAGGTGAAGGCGGTTTGTGAACTCTTGGGACTTGACCCTTTTTGTCTCGCTAATGAGGGAAAGATGGTGGTAGTGGTAAAAAGTGATTGTGCTGATGAGGTGGTAAGAAGGATGAGAAAAAATCCCCTTGGGAGGGAAAGTGAGATTATAGGCGAGGTGGTAGGGGAATTAAACGGCAGAGTATGCCTCAAGACGAGGGTTGGTGGTACAAGAATTCTGGATATGCTTACAGGGTACCAACTACCGAGGATATGTTGATCCAAAATAACGTTAGCAAGGGAGGTGTTAGAATGGAAGGCGCCAAGATTCTGGTTATAGATGATGATCCTGATATTGTAGAGGTTCTGAAGATAACCCTGGAGGCTAATTCCTACAGGGTTATTACGGCAAACAATGGCAAGGAGGGGCTGGCAAAGGTTAAAGAGACAAGGCCTGACCTGATCATTCTCGATGTGATGATGGATACCATAACAGAGGGGTTTCAGACCTCCTATCAGCTTCGCAGTCCGGATCCTAAATCTGAGTATACGGAGTATGCAAAGATACCGATACTGATGCTCACCGGAGTTGGAGAAAAGATGAGGATGAAGTTTTCTCCACAAACAGATGTCGAATATCTTCCGGTAGACGATTTTATGGAAAAGCCGATACAAACTCCAATTCTGCTGGAGAAGGTGAGAAAGCTCCTCCAGGACAGGTAGCAGGATTTCTTTAAATATGGGCCAGAACAATTTCCCCTTACTCCCGGTAGAGGAGGAACTAAAAGAACGGATATCATGGCTTGTCAGATTAAGATGGGTCGCCCTTGCCGGTATATTGGTTTCCGTTTGGCTTACCAGTTACTTCGTGCCCCTTCCGAAAAAGGAGATATATCTGATATGCCTTGGTATCTTTCTCTACAATGCCCTTTTCTTTTTTTACCTCAGAAAAATAGAAAAGGTTAACTCGTCGTATATTGCCTTTTCTCGCTTTGCCACCATTCAGATATTAACAGACTGGGGCGCCCTTACCCTTTTGATTCATTATACGGGAGGGATAGAAAGCCCCGTAATTCTCTATTTTTTCTTCCATGTGCTTATCTCCTTCGTTCTGTTACCACCAGGAATCTTTTATATCCAGACCACTATAGCGGTGTTTTTGTTGGGAGGTGTGGCTATCCTTGAATATAATGGAATCATCGGGCATATCACCTTAAGGGGGTTCATCACCCATTCTAATTACCGGAACCCGTTTTATGTTTCAGGTCTTCTCTTCTTTTTTGCTACCGCACTCTACGTGTCTACGTATCTTTCCACATCGATCATGAAAAGGTTACGGGGCAGGGACGGGGAATTGATCGCCCTGCAAAATAACTTAAAAAATGCCTACCGACGGATGCAAATCCTCTATAACCTGAGTAAAAATATCTCCTCATCCTTGGATCTAAAAAAGGTTTTGAAGATACTTGTCAAAAATGCCACGGAGGTAATGAATGCCAAAGGATGTTCGGTGAGACTCTGGGATAAAACCCATAGCATATTGCAGTTGGGTGCTGCTTACGGCCTAAGTAAGGAGTATTTACAGAAGGGCCCGGTAGATGCCGACAAGAGTCTTACTGAGGCCCTTAAAGGCAAGCCGGTTTCTATTCCAGATGTGACCAGGGATGCCCGAGTTCAGTACCATGAGGAGGCAAAGAGAGAGGGAATAGCCTCAATGCTTGGCGTTCCTCTTATTTTCAAGGATGAAATTATCGGGACATTGAGGATCCACATGGCCAAAACCCATGATTTCAGCGAAGAATAAAAGGAATTTGTCTCTGCCATTGCCAGCGCCGTGAGTATTGCCATTGCGAATGCCATGGCCTATAAAAAACTATTGGAGTTTGATGAGACAAGGTCGAGGTTTATGATGATTGTGGCCCATGAAATGAGAGCTCCGGTTACGGCTATCCAGGGCATATTGAGAACCGTCCTTGATGGCTATCTGGGAGAATTGCCCCCGAAACAGAGAGAACTTCTCGGCCGGGCCGAAGTACGAACCCATTCCTTCCTTGCCCTGATAAACGACCTCCTTGACTTAGGGGCTGGTGAGATAGAGGAGGCGGGGGGTGAGTTGTTAACCATGACTTCCATAGGCGAGGCACTGAGAAAGGTTATCGGACTTTCAGAGGTAACGTCTAGGGAGAAAAATATAAGCGTTGAGCTTGAATTACCAGAGACATCTCTCGTAATCAGAGAAGTGGAGGGTGATATGGAAAAGCTTTTCACTAATTTGATAGGAAATGCGATTAAATATACCCTTCCCGGCGGTAAGGTCTGGGTGAGAATCGAAATAGAGGATAAATCAGTGAAGATCGTGTTGTCTGATACGGGAATCGGCATCTCCTCCGACGATCTTCCCCACGTATTTGAAGAATTCTACCGGGCAAAAAATGCCAAGTCGCTGGTAATAGATGGAACCGGCCTTGGTCTTACTATAGTAAAACAGATTGTTGATCGTTATAATGGTAGGATTTATGTGGATAGTAAAACCAACGAGGGAACAACAGTTACCATTATCCTTCCTAAAGACAAGGTTAAGATAAGGTAGCAGTCAACTATTACGTAACCTTTGTCCTTTTTGCCTTGACATCTTTACCCGCCCGTAATACTTCTTTCAAATGAAAAATCTTATTTTGTGCCTCGTATTTATTCTGTTACCCACGGGAGCCTTTGCCCTGGGAGAAAAGACACTGATCTTTGGGGGCAGTAGTGGTTTTGCCCCTTACGAATACCTTGATTCCTCCGGTAAACCCAAAGGGTTTAATGTAGAATTGGTGCAGGCAATGGCCAGAAGCAAGGGGTGGAATATTGAGATAAGACTTATGGATTGGCCGTCTGCGATAAATGCTCTTCGGAAAGGAGAGATTGATGCCCTGTTGGGGATGCTGTATAGTGAGGAACGCGATAAGGAATTCGATTTTTCTGATCCCCATTCCACAGTTGAATTGTCCATTTTTACACGTAACGATGGCCCCTCTTTATCTACACCGGATAGTTTAAAGGGCAAGAGAATTGCCGTATATGATAGAGGGATAGCCATAGAAATCCTGAAGGACAGGAAAAATATTAACCCGGTAGCCATGAAAAATGTGGCGGGTATTTTCCCCGCCCTTAAAAGAGGGGAGGTAGATGCGGTTCTTTGTCCCAGGTTAATGGGTCTGTACTGGATTCGAAAATCGAATATCTCCGGTTTAAAATCACACGATGGTCTGTTTTTTTTGCGTCAGGCTTGTTTTGCGGTACGAGAAAGGGATACAAAACTCCTCAAGGAGATAAACGATGCCCTGGAAGGACTCAAACGATCTGGTCAGTACTTTCAAATCGGCGGCCTCCTCTTTGAAAGTATGGGGAAAAAGGCCCGAGTTGACCTGTTTCACCTCTTAGCGCCCCTTCCCGTAGTTGTCCTTCTCCTTTTTATTATTCTCAGTATTTTTAAGGGACGAAAGAGCATCCAGTTCAAGTTGACACTCTCTTTCCTCTTTATCAGCGTAGTCCCCCTTTTGGGGATAGGGGCACTTACATACTTTGACGAAAGGCACATCATTATAGATAAGGTAGAAAAGCATCTTGGATCTATTGTTGAACTACAGACTGCTCTTGTGAGCAAGTGGCTGGATCAGGCGATCCTTGATTGCCGGTTTCTTGCCCGGGATCAAATCCTTATCGAATCACTCAACGGCAATCCAAAAGGTGAGTATGGTAATATCCGCCGTTATCTTAGAGGTCTTGTTGAAGGCTGGGGATATGGAGAGGCCCTTGTGATCAGTCCGGCAGGAAAGGTACTCTTTTCAACCTCTCCCATGTACGAAGGTATTGACATAGCCAAAAACACACACTTCCGAGGGGCTATGTCCCTTCCGGCAGGAGAGGTATATATTAAAGACATCTACTATTCGGTGCGGACGAAAACCCTGAGCATGGCCTTTTCCACCAGAATCCATATTCCTGACGGTAAATCGGACCGGACAATCGGTGTGCTTGTTCTAAGGGTTGTAGTGGACAGGGCTCTATACCCGCTGATCCATGGCTGGCAGGGAATGGGAAGCTCTGGTGAGACTATTCTGGCACGAAGAGACGGGGAAAGGATACTTTTCTTGAACAACACCAGGCATTTCCCGGATACCGCCTTGAAACTTGCCCTTCCCGTCCAACCATTCACAAAGCAGGTAGAAATTGCGCTGAAGGGGATTAAAGGAGAAAGAGGCGTGGCAGAAGTGGTTGACTACCGGGGAATCCCTGTGTTAGCTGCCTATTCCCCTGTTTCGCGCACCCAATGGGTATTGATTACCAAACAGGACAGTCGTGAGGCTATTTCCGAGATCAATCGCCTGGTTCAGAGAAACTATTTTATCTTCATGGCCTTTTTACTGATCATCTCCGCCTTTGCCTTCCTGATCTCGCGTTCTATTACCAGATCAATAAGGATTCTCGAAGGAATGACCCGCAAGGTAACAGAGGGAATCCTTGATGTGGAACCGCCGAAGGTGAGACAGACAGATGAAATAGGACGTCTTACGGAATCATTTAAAGTAATGACCCGTTCTCTAAGGGAGCGATTTACCAGATCCGAAAAGCTATCCGCTCTCGGAAAACTCTCTGCGGGTCTCGCCCACGAGATCCGCACCCCTCTTACCTCGATAAGGGTTACTATCCAGTCTCTGGAGAAACAACTAGAGCTTGATGAGGATCAAAGGGAAGATTTTGTCCTTGTGAAAAGGGAGGTTGACCGTATCAACGAAAATATCACCAGATTTCTTGATTTTGCCCGGCCGACCACGCCTGCTTTTAAGTCCTTTGATCTTAACAGACTGTTGAGGGAAACCTTAAATCTAATCCAGCCTAAGATAAAGACAAAGAAGGCCGATATTCACTTCCACTATGACAGTGAAGCCCTGGAAATTAAAGGAGACGAAAGACTCCTGCGACAGGTTTTTCTGAATCTTATCCTTAATGCACTGGAGGCAATACCCGAAGGGGGGATGGTTACCATCTCCAGCGGGAGTCTAGAAAAGTTGGAAGGGGAATTTGGGACAGAGGGGAAATTTTCTCTGCCGGAGAAAGATCGGCGCTTTGTTGAAGTCTCAATTACCGATAACGGGGGAGGAATCACATCAAAAGATATATCTTACATTTTTGATCCTTTCTTTACCACCAAGGAATCGGGTACAGGTCTGGGACTTTCCATAGCATTTTCCATTGTAGAAGGACATCATGGCTGGATAGAGGTGAACAGCCAGCCGGATATTAGCACTACCTTTAAGGTGATCATACCTGGTTAAGGGGGCAAGAGAAGATGAAGAAAGTCTTGATAGTTGAGGACGATCCAGTCCTTGCCAAATCTTTGAGGAAGGCCCTCGGTAGATCCGGTTATGATGTACAGACCTGCGAGAGGGGGCGGGAGTCCCTGAAAAGGGTTGAGGAAGATGATGTGAAACTGGTTCTCCTCGATAACAAACTGCCGGACATTACAGGTCTGGAAATCCTTAAACAGATCAGAGAGAATCAGATCAATCTTCCCGTAATTATGATGACCGGTTTCGGCACAGAGGAAACTGCTATCCAGGCTATGAAATATGGGGCTTATGATTATATTGTCAAGCCTTTTGATATAGATGATCTCGAAAGAATCATTGCCAGAGGGATAGAGGACAGCCGTCTTATGGATGAAACGGCTTTTTATCCCTTTCCGGGGGATATTGACCTGGCTGCGGGGAGAATCATTGGAAGCAGTAGAAAAATGCAGGATGTCTACAAGATGATCGGCCAGGTGGCAGAGACTAATATTACCGTTCTTATAAGAGGAGAATCGGGTACGGGTAAGGAACTGGTAGCGCGGGCCATTTATCACCACAGTCGCAGAAAGGATAAGCCGTTTCTTGCCGTCAACTGCGCGGCAATCCCAGAGACCCTTCTGGAAAGTGAGCTTTTTGGATATGAAAAAGGCGCTTTTACCGGGGCAATGAAGAAAAGGATCGGTAAATTTGAGCAATGTCATGAGGGTACAATCTTTCTCGACGAGATCGGAGATATGTCCCTGGCCACCCAGGCCAAGGTCCTCCGTGTTCTGCAAGACGGAGAATTTGAACGGATAGGGGGAGAGGAGAAAGTTGTCACAGACGTGAGGATTATAGCAGCGACCAATAAACCCCTTGAGGAATATATGAGGCAGGGTTTCTTCCGGGACGATCTTTACTATCGCCTAGAGACTGTTACCATTACCATTCCCCCTCTGCGGGAAAGGCCCGAGGATATCCATGAGCTTGCGGAGTATTTTTTTCAGTATTTCAGGAAAAACATGGATTCTCATGTGAGGATATTTAGCCCTGCAGTGATAACCAGACTTCATGCTTATCACTGGCCGGGAAACGTCAGGGAACTTATCAATACAATCACGAGAGCGCTTGTCCTCGCTACGGGTGATGTGCTTACTGTTGATCATCTCTCCCTAAGTGACAGTGGGAGGGCTATCCCTGTGGCATCGAATGGAACTGGGGGGGAGAGATCCATTAAAGAGGAGATACTCGGAGCTATCCAGGAAGCCCTTCTCGCCCCGGAGCAAAACCTCTACGCACGGGTAATAGAGGAAGTAGATAAGATACTTATCGGCAGCCTGCTTAAGGAAATGAATGGAAACCAGGTTCAGGTGGCCAAAGTTTTAGGTATCAGCCGGAACACACTGCGCCAAAAGATAAAGCAATTAGCTCTTTAGATTGTTCAATATGTTACCACTCCTGATTATTTTCCGCACAGGATACGCCAATAGAATTTAAAACTCAGATTATAAAACACCCCATAATTCACGATTCACGATTTACTGTCTACGATTCTTGATTTCTTACTTATTCGGTATATTATTTGCTTAACAATATCGCGTGTAATAGTCCGAAGTCTAATTGAACTCCGACGACTTATAATTTCCTTCTTCCCTTTTGGGTTGTGTTAAATGAATATTCCAGAAATTCTGATTGCTGATGATGATCCTGTAATCCTTCATACCTTGAGCAAATTTTTCTTCAGAGAGGGTTATCGGATCATTTCAGCCCATAATGGCCAGGAGGCCCTCTCAATTTTAGAGGAGAAGGGACCTGACCTGCTTATCCTTGATGCCAGAATGCCCTTAAAATCAGGGGTTGAAGTGGTTAAGGAGATGGCTGCCAAGGGCTTAACGACCCCGGTGATAGTCATGACAGCCTATTCAAACTCCTTTCCCTTTTCGGATGTGGAGGTCTGGGGGGTAAGGGGATACTTTCAAAAACCTTTTGATGTGGAAGAAATGAACAGGCTGGTTAGAGAGATACTTTTTCCACCAAATGATAAGATAAACGGTGATTCATGAAGAAAGAGAAACTGGAAGATGTACATCACTACCGGTCAATAACCAGAAACCTGCTTTTGACGGTAATCCTTGTTTCATTAGCTCCCTTGCTCATTGTCAGCGGAACAATCCTGTATCATTTTCATGTTTCGTACCGTCAAAAGGCAATTGCCCATTTGGAAGAGATGGTAGAGAAACACCGACAGAATATTGATAGTTTTTTAAATGAAAAACTCGCTGATATCAGGGTCATGGGAGAATCTTTCACCTTTGAGCAGTTGAGCAATGAATCTTTCCTGTGGCAAAGGTTATCCATACGTCAGAGGGAACATGGCGGCGTGTTTGTGGATATGGGTTTGGTGAATGACCAGGGGGTCCAGGTCGCGTATGCAGGAACATTTAAGTTAGGTCATGCCGTATATTCGGAGGCTGATTGGTTTAAAAAGGCCATGGCCAGCCAGTATTTTATCAGCGATGTCTTTTTAGGTCTCCGTGGGTTGCCACATTTTATCGTTGCCACCAAAGAGGATTGGCAGGGAAGGAGTTGGATATTAAGGGCTACTATTAATTTTGTTGCCTTTAATTCCCTGGTTGAAAACATCCACATAGGTGAAACGGGAATGGCTTTTATTTTGAACAGGAAAGGCGAATTTCAGACAAACCCCCGGGCGGATGTGACCTTACATATGGATATCTATAAGGATCTCCTTACAAGAAACATAACTAAAGTAAGCGTTGTTGAGAAGGCCGACGGTTCAGGAGCGAAATTTATCTATCTTCTGGCGCCCCTCAAAAAGGGAGACTGGATACTGGTTTATCAGCAGGATGCACGAGACGCCTTTTCTGTCGTGTATAAGACGCAAAAACTCGCACTAATTATCCTTTTGGTAGGTGGTCTTGGTATCGTTATTATGGCCTTTGTATTATCGAAGAGAATGGTCAATCGCATCATCCGTGCCGACCGGGAAAAGGAGATGATGAGCGAACAGGTCATTGAAGCCGGTAAAATGGCCTCCCTTGGAGAACTGGCCGCCGGTATAGCCCATGAAATCAACAACCCGGTAGCTATCATGGTTGAGGAAGCGGGATGGCTGGAGGATTTGTTAGGAGACGGAGAGATACAGCAAAGCGAAGTCACTGAAAATATTGAAGAATTTAAAAGGGCGTTACAGCAGATAAAGAACCAGGGGATAAGATGCAAGGGTATTACCCACAAACTGTTAAGTTTTGCCAGAAAAACAGATGCTGAGGTCCATGACGTGCAGTTGAATGACCTGATTACGGAGGTTGTAGGGATTTCTGAGCAGATGGCAAGATACAGTAATGTCAAGATACAAATGCATCTGGCAGGAGATTTGCCGACCGTAACTGTCTCACCATCAGAGATACAACAGGTTTTCCTAAATCTGATTAATAATTCCATCGACGCCATGGATAAGGATGGAGGTAGAATTGATATCACAAGCAGAGTTGATGGTAATTTTGTTGTTATTGATGTTGCCGATACGGGTCAGGGTATTCCCAAACTCATTCTCTCCCGGATATTCGATCCTTTTTTCACTACAAAGCCGGTAGGAAAAGGAACCGGCTTGGGGCTGTCCATAGTCTACGGCATTGTTGAAAAAATGGGGGGGGAGATAAGCGTAAACAGCGCCGTGGGTATGGGTACCACTTTCCATATCCGTATCCCTCACCGTAAGTCTTAAGCCAAAAGATTAAATGGTGACTGATAACTGCTGTTCCCCGGGGTAATGTAAATGAATCAAGATGGGAAAAAAACGACAGATCGTATAAAAATTCTCCTTGTGGATGACGAGGAGGGGTATGTGAGTGTCCTTTCAAGAAGAATGGCAAAAAGAAACTTTGAAGTAACGCCTGCGCTAAGTGGGACGGAAGCAATAGAGGCTCTTCGCGGGCAGGATTTTCATGTAGCCATTCTGGATCTAAAAATGCAAGGTATGGATGGTATCGAGGTCTTAAAGATATTTAAAAAGATGTGTCCTTCTATGGAGGTGATAATGCTTACGGGCCACGGTTCCGAGCAAGCCGCCAAGGATGGCTTGTCTTTGGGGGCGTTTGCCTATCTCACCAAACCATGTGACCTGGAGGATATTATCAGTAAGATTGGAAAAGCCTGTAGAAGAGCAGGAGGTGGGTGAGGTGGATCAATTCAGCGTCCTTCTGGTGGATGACGAAAGAGAATTTTTAGAGACATTAATTAAAAGGCTGCAAAAGCGAAAGTTACAGGTGACAGGTGCGGGTTGTGGTGAAGAAGCCCTCAGGATTATCAAAGAAACTCCACCGGATGTGGTTGTTCTGGATGTAAGAATGCAGGGTATGGACGGCATACAGACACTGAGAGAGATCAAAAAAGTTTGTCCTATGGTGGAAGTGATTATGCTTACAGGACATGCCAGCCTGGAAGTCGCCGTGGAGGGTATGGAATTAGGGGCCTTTGATTATCTAATGAAACCGATGGATATTGACGAGTTGGTATATAAACTTGAGGACGCCTATAAAAGAAAAACAATCCAGGAAAGAAAGATAAAACATCTGGAAGAGGAGAGGGAGAGGTCTTTAACATGAGAAGAAGGGTTTTTAAAAGCCTTCAGAGGAAGATTGTATTTATTACTCTGGTAGTTTCATTTATACCTCTCATCTCTCTCAGTGTTGTGATCTATAACCAATTTGCCCAGATGTTCAAGGACAAAATTGAGGAACAGATTAAGTACCGTGCCAGGGTTCAGAGTAACGCCATAGAACTTTTCTTAAAGGAACGTATTGCCATTCTTACGGTCATGGCCGACACGCATACCTTCGATAATTTAGCAGAAAAGGACAATATAGGGAGGCTTTTTCAGGTAATGAATCGTCGAGCCGGCGGCTTCATTGATCTCGGTTTGATTGACAGTGCCGGCCGGCATGTTGCCTACACAGGTCCTTACAATCTTCTCGAACTTAACTATTATTCGCAACCATGGTTTGGAGAGGTAGAAAGTAAGGGTATTTATATCAGTGATGTCTTTCTGGGTTACAGGCATGTACCTCACTTTATCATTGCTGTCAGGCGCCAGGAAAACAATAGAAGCTGGATACTGAGGGCAACAATAGACCCTAATGTTTTTGAGAGCCTCGTCCGGGCGGGACAGGTGGGGAAAACAGG
Organism: Syntrophales bacterium; assembly: GCA_041648505.1. GTDB lineage: Bacteria > Desulfobacterota > Syntrophia > Syntrophales > CG2-30-49-12 > JBAZOY01. Next base: position 41,429 of record JBAZOY010000003.1, read on the forward strand.
GGATGCCTTTATCATTAACAAAGCTGGTTTCTATCAAACCAATCCACGTTTTAATGGTCAAATTCTTTCTAAATCAAATCTGGAACCAACAGTCTTCGGAGAGGGAACGACAGTCTTAGAAAAGGTGAACAGGGAGGGAGAAAAGGTACTCTATGCGGGAAGCTGGTTGAAAGAAAACAACTGGCTTTTAGTGATCAGCCAGGAAGCATCGGAAGAAATGACAAAACTGTTCAGAACGAGAAGGATGGGGATTATTACCGTTACTTCCGGTTGTTTGCTGATTATCATGACAATTATCTTTACTACCAATCAGATCATCAGACGTCTGGAAGTGGCCGATCGTAAAATGAACGAACTGAATGCACAACTCGTCCATACCGACAAACTGGCTGCTCTCGGTAAGATGGCGGCGGGTGTTGCCCATGAGATCAACAATCCTCTTGCTGTAATTGCCGAAAAAACGGGTTGGATGGAGGACCTGCTGACAGAGGAGGAGTTTCAGAACAGCAAATATTTTGAAGAATATAAAAAATCTCTCAAGAAGATAGAAGAACATGTGGAGAGGGCGAGAAAAGTTACCCATGGCATGCTTGGATTTGCCCGAAGAATGGAACCTCACCTGGAAGATGTTGATGTAAACGAAGTGCTGCATCAGACGATAACCTTTTTGGAAAGTTCCGCCCGACTGAATAACATAACTATAGAAAGAGACTTGAGTTCTGACCTGCCCATCATTGCCAGCGACCACGCCCAGCTCCAGCAAGTGTTTTTGAATCTAATGACCAATGCTATTGACGTGATAGGTAAAGATGGAATTATCCATGTAAGAAGCCGGAGGACCAATTCCGAGATAGCTATTAGTATAAAAGATAACGGTCCCGGTATTCCTAAGGAATTTCAGTCAAGAGTTTTTGAGCCCTTTTTCACTACCAAACAGATAGGAAAAGGGACAGGGCTTGGTTTATCAGTCAGTCATAATATTGTGCAAAATTTGCATGGGACTATCACCTTTGAGAGCGAGGAAGGAAAAGGGACAACATTTACCGTGAAGTTGCCTGTTGTTGTCCCGCAGAAGAAGTAGATACCATTCATAGCTACATAAATACACAAAAATGGAGGGCTGCAATGTACACCTTCCGGGTTTTGATTGTTGATGACGAGGTGGATTTTCTGGAGACTATTGTCAATCGGCTCCAGAAAAGGAAAGTTGAGGCAACGGGCGTTCTCAGCGGAGAGGCTGCCATAGAGTTGATGGATGAGAAACTCTTTGATGTTGTTTTGCTGGATATCAAGATGCCGGGCGGTATGGATGGCATCGAGGTTTTAAGGGAGATAAAGAAGATGCATCCTTTGACCGAGGTGATTCTTCTTACCGGACATGCTTCAGTGGAGATGAGCATAGAAGGGTTGAAGCTGGGCGCCTTTGATTACCTGATAAAACCTGTAAAATTTAATGAGCTTCTGGACAAATTGGGCGCTGCCTTTCAAAAGAAGAATGCTCAGGAACAAAGGATTCGTGGTGCAAAGATACAGGAGTTGATCCATTTTCCCGGTCACATGTTTGATCCGAAAGAGGCAGAAAAAGAGAAAAATTAAGAAGGAGGTCTTATGAAAGTACTGGTAGCTACGGACGGTTCAGAACCTTCCATTAAGGCGGTCAGAAGAGCACTGGAACTGGCTGAAAAAGAAAAGGCAGAGATTGCTCTCATTTCAGTCGCCTATTTTTCAAAGGACGATTTTGATGACATGCCACCCAGAATCCAGGAGAAATTAGAGAGACAGGCTGTGATTGCCCTCGATAAGGCAAAGGGTCTTTTTGAGGAAAGGGGGGGCAAGGTTGAACTTATATTAGAGACAGGCTTTGTCCCGGCCAATAATATTATAAAAAGGGCTAAAGAAGGCAAGTTTGACCTCATCCTTATGGGCAGTACGGGTCTCACCGGTCTCGATAGGATCTTGATGGGCAGCACAGCGGCTAAGGTAGTAACAAATGCCCCATGCAGTGTGAGTATAATTCGATAGGAGGTGAAAAGGATGAGTAAGTTGTGGGCAAAACTAACAGGCGTCATGGTCATGGTATTGCTGTTAATGCCGAATATTGTAATCGCTTCCGGTGAAAAAGCGGCCGCCATAGTTATTGTAGCCGATACCCGTAAGTTAACGGGCTGGGAAGGGTGGTTTGCCAATCTATATAATGAGAGTCACCTATATTTTGCTCTTCTCACCGTGGTGACTATCCCCATTGTAGGCGTGGTTCTCGGTCTTCTCGCAGACATGGTTATGTCCCATGTGGGCATTGACCTGAGTTCCAGGGAATTGTCTGAACACTAAGAAAATTAGGAGGTTAATATATGGAATGGTTATATGTTTTAATGCCCATTTCGGGGGTTACAATATTCTGGCCGGGTCTGGTTATCCTTGGAATCGGCGTCGGGATAATCGGTGGTTTCTTTGGTATGGGTGGCGCCTGGATGGTGACACCCGGTCTTAACATCCTTGGCTTCCCCATGGCTTTCGCGATCGGGACTGATATTGCTCACATGGCAGGAAAGTCCCTCATTTCCACCATGCGTCATGGTAGATTCGGTAATGTCGATTACCGTCTGGGTTTTATCATGGTTTTCGGTACTGTAGCAGGGTTTGAGGCAGGCGCTCAGATGATTATGTGGCTGGAACGCCTCGGCAAGGTGGATTTCTATGTCCGCTGGATGTATGTTGTACTTCTTATTCTAATCGCCTGGATGGTCTTTTCCGACGTGGCAAAGAAAAAGAAAAAGGAGAGAGAAGCAAAGGCCGCAGGTATGGAGATAGATAACCTGGCTACCGGCCTAGAATGGCACAAAACATTTCATAAGATCAAGATCCCTCCGGTAGTACATTTTAAGACGGCCGGATTTTCCTGTTCTGTCTGGTTACCCATTTTTGTCAGTTTTCTTACCGGCTGGCTGGCTGGTCTTCTGGGTATCGGTGGAGGCCTCATACGTATGCCGGCCCTTATCTACTTTGTCGGTTGTCCAACCCACATTGCCGTGGGGACAGACCTCTTTGAAGTTATGATATCCGGTCTTTACGGAGCCGGCACCTATACTTTCAAGGGCAGAACAGAACTGGTTGCCGCCCTTATAATGCTGCTGGGTGCTGCTGTGGGGGCACAGATTGGGACGGTGGCAACTAAATATATCAAAGGGTATGGAATCCGTATTGCCTTTGGAATCGCCGTTATAGGTTGCTGTATTTCCGTAATTATGAAACTTATTCCAACCTATGTGCCTGAATCCAAGGATATTTTGGATATTACATCAACCATTCTCATCCTTGGGCTTGTTAGCTCTCTGTCCATCTATATCTTTGTCAAAATGATACAGGGTGCGAAGAAAGAGATCGCCATGAAGAAAGAAAAGGCTTAGCATAAGGAGGTATGCAATGATAAAGAAACTGGGCTGGCTTGTGATATTGTTTACCCTGCCTTTTATCCTTCTTTCCGGCTGCGGGGAATTGGGTAAGGTAGATCAGGGGAGGGTTATAAAATTTGATAAGACGAAAAGGACGGTTACCATTGTTAAGAATATTAACGGTGACTATCAGCTGCCACCTGTCACCTATGAACTGCCGACTGATCCGAAGGAGATGGGGCCTGAGCCTAAGGTGGGGATGCGGTTAAAGCTCGATACCATTAATAACAAGATGCTCATCTTTGATGCTGCAACACAGAATCTCAAGACGGTTAATTATAGACTGATTGAAAAGAAAGAAAATGTTGGTAAAGAAGATCCGCTGGTCTATGATAAGAGAGCAGATAAGCCCAAAGACTTCCCTGTGGTGGATAGAGCAGGAAAAACTATTACCGTCTATTCTAAGAAACAGAAGATTTTAGTCACCTTTTCACTACCGGATGAATACTTTGCCCTTCCGGATAATACATGGGGTGCCGGTGATGAAGTGCGAATCTACTATAAAGAAGAGGGTAAGGCAGGGAGGTTTATGAATGTAAGCAAGACGGATATTTTTAAGAAGTAACATGATAACGGTAACTATTTAGAAGCCGAAGTCGGGGTAAACGATATAAGCCCGAATAAAAGCTCCAAATATGAAAAGAAAAATGCTCAGGAACAGAAGATTATGCGTACAAGTATGCAGAATCTTTTCTTTCTTAGGCCGTGTATGAAGAAGAAAAGAGTAGAGAGGGGAAAAAATTTTATAAGGAGGATGTAAATTTAATGGGAAGAGGCGAAAAGTTATATCAGATGTTTATGCTGGCGGCAAAGGCCCATGCAGAATGGGAGTGTGAAATGTCAAGGAACATACTAAGTAGCAAGAAGAGACGCTGGATATTAGGCTTGATGGTATTGCCGATCATTCTTGGAACCATCGCTATGGCTGCTTCTAATCTGCCGCCGATATTGGGAGGAAAAGAGGCTTACTGTCCCGCCTTTTATACTACCTTTATTTTTATGGTTTCCATACTTATCGGCTTCTGTGCAGGGCTAATTACCGGCGCTATCGGGGCGGGCGGCGGATTTATCATTACGCCCGCACTCATGAGCGCAGGAATAAAAGGGATCCTGGCCGTGGGTACCGATCTTTTCCATATCTTTGCCAAGGCTATTATGGGAACGGTGGTTCATAAAAAATTGGGTAATGTCTCAGTCGGCCTGGCCGTCGCCTTTTTAGTCGGATCAGTCCTCGGAGTTACCGGCGGCGGGGTGATCAACAGGACCCTTTATGAGACCAATCCTCTTTTGAGTGATACCTTTATTAGTGTCGTTTATGTTTTATTATTGGGGTTTTTAGGCATCTATGCCTTGCTTGATTTTTTAAGGCTCAGCAAAGCAGAGAAAGATGTGGGTGCTCATATGGGGGAAAGCCCCCATGGCGCCGAGGCAGTCTCCGGTAAAAAGGGCCTTCCCGCCAGGTTGCAATCGGCCAGCATTCCTCCCCTTATTACCTTTGATCAGAACCTCACCCCCGGTGGAAAGAGAATTTCGGCGGTCTTTGTAGCTGTCTGCGGGGCTATTGTCGGCTTCGCAGCGGCAATCATGGGGGTAGGCGGAGGTTTTTTGACTTTTCCCATGTTTGTTTATATACTTGGAATTTCTTCTTTTACCACGGTAGGGACGGATATTCTGCAGATCATATTTACTGCCGGTTATGCCGCCATTGCACAATACGCCATTTACGGCTTCGTTTTTTACACTCTGGCCATGGGAATGCTCCTCGGTTCCCTGGTGGGAATTCAGCTCGGCGCGCTGACCACCAAGGTTGTCAAAGGAATCTACATCAGAGGGTTTTATGCCGTAGCCGTTATCGCTGGTTTCCTCAACAGGCTGTTTGCCCTCCCCGGTAAACTCAGAGAAATGGAGATTATTAACATCTCTCAAGGTTTGGCGACCATATTGACCAGCATCGGCAACTGGCTCTTTTTTATTGCCGTGGGGCTTTTCGCTTTCTGGGTAATCGGAAAGTTTTTCAGCAACATTAAAGTCTTGAGAGGGGAGGTATAGGACGATGCTGGTTATGAATAAAAAGGCTTTCGGTAAAGGTCTTCTTCTGACTGTTAGTTTCTTTATTGTTCTGGGAATAATGTTTACCCCCATATTTGGCGGAGGGAACAATGCATTCCAGTTTTCGGATCGGCTTTTCAATTCTATCTCTAAGGGGTCAACGTATTACATCCCCAAGATTCTGAAAGAAAACGGAGACTACAGAGGTCACCGTGTTAATGCTACCATTAAACTTGATGATAAAGAAACATTTAAAAAGGTGGAACAACTTTTTTCGGCCGCAGGGGCTTCGGTAAGTATAGCAGATAGCGGATCTCCACTGCTCGTGGTGAATGGTGACCTCGGTCAGATTTTAGAGGTGGCGATCAGGGATAGCGATGTTGTATTCCATAATCGGGGTGAGGAGATTGCACAGAAATACGGCTTTCCGCAAAAAGAGGTGTTGTTTTTCTGGCACAAGGGATTCAAAGCACTGAATAAAGCACTGATGAAAGAAGAGAAGTTTGCCGATGCCTCCTGGATGGAAGAGGTGATGATGAAGACCATTGAGGTAGCGTATAATTTCTATAAAATTGAGCCGAGATCGGCATCTTCGAGTATCGGTATCTTAAGCTTTTCGCTTGTTTTTTACGTAATTTACACCCTGTGGTGGGGTTATGCGGTTCTCTTCCTGTTCGAGGGCCTTGGCCTGGAAATGACAGCCGGCCACAAAAAAGAGATGTAAGTTTTTCATAGATGCTTTCTTTCCTGAAAAGAATATTTTCTAAGGGTCCTTCCTGGGTGCAACATCTTACCCTTGACGTGGAAGAACTACGCTCTACCTTCAAGGCCCGTTACCATAATTTCAAACTCCTGCTTAATGCCAACAATAAGGCATTGGAGATTATGGCTGATATGGAGCAGGCCCTTGCAGGGGGGCGTCTCTTCGGCATGTCTTTTATCAGGGCAAATTGCACCGCTCTGTCCGTCAACGTTTTCCTTATCATCCAGAACCTTGCCGAACTTGCACCTGGCAAGTATCGGGAATTATATAACAGGTTCAGGGAGATCGAGAGGTCCATCAATCAGGTACTTTCTCAGAGAAGGATGCCCAAGGGGGAAAGGCCTGTCATTTCACTTCGGGAAATTAATGGGGAGATGGCTGATGAGGTGGGAAGCAAAATGGCCAATCTGGGAGAGATAAAAAATCAGCTACAGATCCCCACGCCGGAAGGTTTTGTCATAACATCCCTTGCCTATCAGAGATTTTTTGCCCATAACGACCTTCAGACAGAAATTGAGCGTCGTCTCCAGTCTTCTCCTGCAGAGCAGATAGATCATCTCTATGCCCTCAGCGCCGACATCCAGCAATTGATCATACGGTCAAGCATTCCTGATGACCTTGAAGAGGCGATCATGGAGGCTTACCATGATCTGGAAAGGCAGGTCAGAAATGGGATAACCGTATCTGTGCGAAGCAGCGCCCTGGTTGAAGATACGGCGGGAATATCCTTTGCCGGACAGTATCGTTCCGAACTGAATGTGAGCGCCGAGAATATCATTCATGCCTACCGGGAAATCATTGCCAGTAAATACAGTCTGCAAGCCATGGCTTACAGACTGAACAGGGGGATCCGGGATGAAGACATTGATATGTGTGTTGGTTGCATGGTTATGGTTGATGCGTTAGCCGGCGGGGTTATCTATTCTCGTAATCCGGTGGATATAAGAGACGATTCTATTTTTGTAAACTCAGTCTGGGGGCTGCCCAAATCAGTGGTCGACGGCAGCGGCTCTTCCGACCTGTTTGTTGTTGTCCGGGATAAGATGGCTGTTGTAAAGAAAAATATCGGGATTAAGGAATACAAGTTTACCTGTTATCCTGAAGAGGGGGTATGCCGCCTGGATTTAACGGGAGACAGAGCATCTTCTTCTTCCCTGACAGATGAACAGGTGATTGAACTGGCTCGAATAGCAGTGAGAATTGAGAGCCACTACGGTTTCCCCCAAGATATTGAGTGGGCCGTTTCTCATAATGGTTCAATATATATTTTGCAGTGTCGGCCTCTGAAACAAAGCGATACAGAGAAAATAATTTCTAAAAGAGGAGAGGAGCCATTAGAAAAGGAATCGGTGATAATCGAGGGAGGGATAACAGCCTCTCCCGGCGTGGCTTACGGAGCCGCCTTTATAGTAAAAAAAGACATGGATGCCCTTCAATTTCCGGAGGGAGCCGTCCTGGTTGCCACTCAGCCTCTGCCCAGATGGGCTGCTCTCCTGAGCCGGGCTAAGGCTGTGGTTACGGAGGAAGGAAGCTTCGCCGGACACCTGGCTACTGTGGCGAGAGAGTTTAATGTACCGGCATTGTTCGGTATTGCCGGGGCGACTACTAAGTTAAGGAACAACGACCTGATAACAGTAGATGCCGATGGGCTGAAAATTTATAAGGGTAGAATTGAATTGCCCGCGATGCAGGGGGAGCATAAAATAAATTTTGTCAAAGGCAGTCCTGTTTATGAGATCCTTGAGGAGGTGAGTCGGTGCATTGTTCCCTTAAATCTTCTTGATCCGGATGCATCGGATTTTAAGCCGCAGAGCTGCCGGACCCTCCACGATATTACCCGCTTTTGCCACGAAAAGGCTCTCTGGGAAATGTTCAGCTTCGGTAAAGATTATTTTTTCCCGGAGCGTGCCAGTAAACAACTGGTAACTGCTGACGTACCTATGCAGTTCTGGGTCATTGATTTAGACGATGGTTTCAAAGATGAGGTAAAGGAGAAGCAGGTTAAACTGGAAAACATATCTTCCATACCAATGCTTGCCCTTTGGGAGGGGATTACCGTTATTCCATGGCAGGGACCGCCGCCGGTTAATGCCAGAGGATTTATGTCCATTCTGCATCAGGCAACTACTAATCCTGCTCTTGACCCCTCCACTCGTTCTTCGTATGCTGTACGAAATTATTTTATGGTTTCAAAGAATTTTTGCTCTCTCCATTCCCGATTTGGGTTTCATTTTTCCATTGTAGAGAGCCTGGTAGGTGAGAGACCTGTTGAAAATTACATCAGTTTCCAGTTCAAGGGCGGGGCTGCTGACTATCAGCGAAGGGCTAGAAGAGCCTTTTTTGTTGGTTGTATCCTGGAGGAATTTGGCTTTCGGACAAAGGTTAGAGAAGACGCCCTTTTTTCCCGCATTGAGGGTCAGGAAAAAGGATTCATGAAGGCAAGGCTCAGAATTGTCGGTTATCTGATTATCCACACCCGTCAGTTAGATATGATTATGCTTGACGAAACCTCCATAAACAACCAGAAGGCAAAAATCATGAAAGACCTCCACTCCATTATCCAAACCCCCGCAGCTCTCCAGCAGAGAGAATAGAGAGAAACCAATATATGCAAAGGCTCCTCACCTTGCGGACACGGATATTACTGGTCCTGTCTCTTCTTATTTTAACTGTGATAGGATGCGGTGTAATAACGATCTGGTACGCAGAGGCTATAGAATCACTTTTTATCAAAGTCATTGACAAGGATGTAGCCTCTTTCCAGGTAGCGGTAAAGCTGGAGACTGCACTGGCCAGACAGAAGGGTTTTATAAGTTATTATTTCATGGATGGTAACCACGACTGGTTGAGACAACTGGAGCAGTATCACAACGTCTTCATTAACACCCTCATGAAGGCACAGGAATCAGTACAAACAGAGGCGGGCAGGAAGGTTCTGAGCATGATTGAAATTGAATATACCCACTATAATAACTCTCGTAGGCAGGTTCTTAAGTTTTACCATGATAGGGAAAAAAAAGCAGGCATGAGGCTTCACATGAAGATTCGCCGGCATTTTATTGCCATTTACAATCTTTGCGAGCAATATAAGGGTGTTCATGAAAAAAGTATTACCAGTGCTCGAAATGAGACCCTCTCACGGACTCGATTTATCAATGCTATGGCCATGATATTTATACAGGTTGCCACTATGATGGGGATACTGCTCGCTTACATTCTTTTTAAGCAGGTCTTACAGCCTATTCGCCAACTGGCAAGAGAAACATCTCCTGATGATAACAATAGAACTCCTTCTTCAAACGAGGTAAAGACCCTGAGCCATCAGGTGTACGGTTTAATCAGGGATGTGGGTCAGACGCAGAACAAGCTGGCCAGGAGCCAGGAGCACCTTGTGCAGGCGGAAAAACTGGCTATGGTCGGGAAGTTAGCGGCAGGTGTAGCTCACAGCATCAGGAATCCTTTGACTTCGGTAAAGATTCGCTTATTCTCCCTTGGTCGCGCCCCCTCCCCCAGCCAGAAGGAAGATATCGAGGTGATTTCCGAGGAGATCCGCCATATTGATGCCATCCTGCAAAATTTCCTCGCCTTTTCCCGTCCGCCCAAGCCGAAGATGCAGAAGGTCAGCCCCTCGGACGTGGTGGACCTCGCCTGTCAGCTTCTTTCGCACCGCTTTGAGTCCTCCAGCGTTACATTAGAACTCAGCCGTGGAAAGAGGCTCCCATTAATCCAAGCGGATCCGGATCAGTTAAAAGAGGTTCTGGTCAACTTACTGGTTAATGCCTGCGAAATCATGGTGGACGGTGGCATCATTTGGATTAAGGAGGAAGAAGATGGAAGAGGTGGGGAAAGTGAGGTCACTATACAGGTAAAAGATAACGGTCCTGGCATTCCGAAAAATATTCAATACAAGGTCTTTCAACCCTTTTTTAGTACAAAAAAAGAAGGAACAGGTTTGGGTTTAAGTATTGCCCGGCGGATTATAGAAGATCACGGTGGTCGGCTGGATATCGGATATTCTGAAGAAAAGGGAGCAAATTTTATCATTACCCTTCCCGGTAAGGAGAAGGAAAATGGGCACCATCCTGATTGTTGATGATGATCATCAGTTGAGACAGAGCTTTGAGAAACTTTTGACCGAGGAGGGTTATACAGTATTGACCGCCTCCAGTGGCGAGGCAGCCCTCACAGTGGTAAACTCGGTCATATGCGATCTGGTTGTCCTGGATGTGCGTCTACCGAACATGAACGGTCTGGAGACGTTTCAGGCCATCAGGGAGTTCGACCCCAAGCTTCCCGTAATCGTGATGACAGCCTTCGGTACTACCGAAACGGCTATTAAGGCGACTAAATTAGGGGCATTTGATTATGTCCTTAAGCCTTTCGATATTCCAGATATCCTGACCCTTATTGGTCAGGCGTTGGAAGCGGGTCGCTTTATGCGCTCACGGGTAGAGATGGACGTCGTTTCCAAGACAGCCTCTTCCGAGATCATCATTGGACAGTGTAAAGTCATGCAGGAACTTTACAAGGCTATTGGTCGTGTAGCTCCCACTGACGCCATAGTGCTTATCCGAGGTGAATCCGGAACAGGAAAGGAACTGGTAGCGCGTGCCCTTTATCAGCACAGCCTGCGGGCAGACAAAAATTTTCTGGTGATCAACTGTGTGGCCATCCCGGAAACCCTACTGGAAAGTGAGCTATTCGGGTATGAAAAGGGATCCTTCACCGGTGCAGTGAGTCGCCGTATAGGGAGAATCGAACAGGCCCATATGGGAACAATATTCTTTGATGAAATAGGAGATATGCCCTTTACTGTCCAGGCCAAGATCCTTCGTCTGCTTCAGGAGAGGAGTATCGAGCGCCTCGGTGGGCGTGAACCTATCCCTGTAGATGTCCGTATTATCGCGGCTACCAACATGGATCTTGAAACAGCCATCGCAGAGGGTCGTTTCCGGGAAGATCTCTATTATCGCCTTAAGGTGGTTACCATCTGGCTTCCCCCTTTAAGGGAGCGTTTACAGGATGCTACACGGCTTGCCGATTATTTCCTCATTAGGTTTGCCAAGGAGATGAATCTGGATAATCCAGGAATGACCTTGGAAGCCAAGGAAATGCTCAACCATTACCCCTGGCCTGGTAATGTTCGCGAATTGTCCAATGCCATACAAAAAGCCCTGATTTTCAGCCGGGGCTGTCCTATTCGCCCGCAGGATATCTCCAAGGCTATTAAAGGTAAGGATACAACGATTGGGAGTGCGGAAGAGCATCGTCCCAATGAGTTAATCCAGCAATGGGTCCGCAAGTCCCTTCTCTCAGAAAATAATAATAAGGATCTATTCGATTCTCTGATGGACAATTTCGGCAGTGTAGTCATTGTCGAGGCACTTGATATCACGTGTGGCAACAGAAGCCGTGCCGCCAAACTTCTCGGTATTTCCCGGCCGACCCTCCTCGCCAGGACGGAAAAATATAACATCAAGATAGAAACTTTAGTGAAGACATAGGACCTTTGCTTCTCCTTAAATCCCTCCCGCCAAGAGAGCGCTTCGTTTTACAGGTTGTAAAAAATCCTGACATAAATCTTAATAGGAGCAGAGGCACAAAGTTGTCTTGCCTGTTTGTTGTTGAATACTAAATCGCTTTCAAATTCCCTTTTTTTCTTAGTGCCTCTGTGTCTATGCTCTTCTTCGCCTATCTGAATAGTTACATTATTTGCGAAACGCTATGTGCTATATCCTGACGGGTATATGGCCATGGTACAGACTTTGCTTTTACAGTAACAACACGATCCTCGGGGTTAAGAGAACAAGGCAAGTAAGTAGGCTTTGAAGCAAGGTCGTAAAATCAGGTAAAGGAGGTAATCTCAATGGCGGAGGTATCGAAAGCAAGAGGTGCAGTTAAGTTTCTGTTCTGGCTGATAGTGACGATAGGATTATTTTATTACGCATTCAACTCCTATTTTTCAGGGCAGATGGTTTCGTGGTATTACTACAAGGCATCCGCGGAGGGGTACGCTGTTCATACGGCAGCCTTTAAAGACGCTTCGAAGGAGAACCCGGCGATATTGGAGATCGGTTCATTTCAGACCATTTCCGGTCTTCAGGCAGTGCCGGTCAAGAAGGGGGACCGTTTGCCGGTAAACACCGATGGGATCATCAGTAATGAGGTCCTAAAAAAGGGAAAGCGGGTCAAGTTGGAGGACGGGTATCTCAAGGTGATGGTACCCAATGAGATAAAAGAGGCCAAAGGTTTTAAATACAAGGACAGCTTCAAGCATAAGGAAATCAAGACGAATCCATGGTCCGGGGTGTGGAATGTCGGTATGGTCCTGTTTTTAGGACTTAGTCTCGGGTTGTTGGCCGAGGGTTTCACCGATATGTTAGGATTCAAGGTGGAAAAGATTGAACATTTTGAAGGCATTCATTAAAGGAGGCAGGAACATGTTTGATTTTTTAATTGCAGGTATTCAGGCGCCGATATTTCTCCTGGTCCTGACAGGCATGACGGTAGGCATGGTCGGCGGTTTTATCGGAGTAGGGGGCGGCTACATGGTCACGCCGGCCCTTATCGTATTCGGCTTCCCGGGCTACATGGCCTCGGGAATTGATATGACTCATATCGCCGGTAAATCTGTTGTGGCTACGGTACGGCACAGGCAGCTCGGCAATATAGATTGGGTACTGGGTCTGGCGATGGTGGGTGGAACTATGTTTGGGGTGGAACAGGGGGTCAGGATTCTCACCTACACCAAAAAGCTCGGCCTTTCCGGTATCATCCTCCTCACTGCTTCGGTGGTCATCATGATTGGTCTCTTTGTTTATACGCAGTTAGAGACCCAAAAATCAACCAAAAAGATCAGCGAGCTCGAAAAAGACGGTAAAAAGGTTGGCCGTGAGCTAAGCGTCAGCAAAGGGCCTAGAATCTTCCAGAGTATCTCTCTATTTCCCATTGTGCGCTGCCGAACGGCCCGTATCGTGGTCTCCATGTGGGTCATCGTTCTTGTGGGCATTATAACGGGGGTCCTGTCCGGATTTCTCGGTGTGGGAGGCGGTTTTGTCAGGGTGCCGGCGCTGGTCTATATTGTGGGCGCCTCGACACATATTGCCGTGGGAACGGATCTCCTCGAAATTGCGGTTTCGGGTGGTTATGGGGCTTTGAGACACTCGATGATGGGAAATGTGGATATGGTTGCCGTTCTCTTCATGATCGTGGGGGCCATGTTCGGGGCGCAATTCGGCAGCATTGCCACGTCCTTCGTGCGCGGGCCTGCTATCCGTTACATCCTCAGTTACTCCCTCATTCTGGCTACAGTCGGGGCCTTTTTGAGGCTCTTCTACATGTTGACCGGTTCAAAGCACGAGATACTCTCCTTTTTGGCCGTGGTCTTTACCTTGGGGGAGATGTTTTTTCTATGTTTTTTCATCCTTTCTCTGGTGATCTTTTCGCTCCGTTACCAGAAGGGGAAACCCGTTCCTGCCTGGATACCACCGCTGGTAGTGGTAAAATAGTGCTGGAACTTAGAAAAGGAGGGCAGTATTATAATGAAATGGTTTATAAATACTATGATTGGGTATTGGGTCCTGCTCTTGGCAATCAGTCTGGGTATTGCCGCAGCGATCTATGAAATATGGCTTCGCGACGCATTATTTTAGTAGGGAGGTTAAGCAATGACAAAAATTATTGAAAACTTGGTTCTTTACGGGTTGTTACTGTATTTCCTCTACGAATCTACGATCAAGGAATGGGATCCGTGGAATGCCTTTGTCGTGGTCTTTGTTCTCTTTGTAGCCATTGTTACAACCCTGATGCCGGGTCTCCATGCCCCGAAAACATCACCGGGTCAATACCCTTACGATGACTGAGGAGATAGAGGCCATCAGGGCCAGGATCAGAAAACTTTATCCTAAACGTGTCATAGGTGATCTTACCGAGAAGGCCTTTCAGCAAGAGTTGACCGGGCGCACGTTAGACCTCTACCGTGCGCTCATCAGAATGAGAATGGCGGAGGGGGAGGCCATCAGGAGGGAGCATCACGTCGTGCGGGCCCATTTTCGTCTTACCCACTCGGTACTAAGGGAACCTGAGCAGGAGGCCATCAGTATCTTTGCCACGGATCGCCGCTTTTTCTACATTAAATCCTTGCTAATGCCCGGCCGACCGCCCAGCGCCGACGAGGAAGATAAGAGTTTAATCGAGGAAGTTTCCTTTGACCGTATCGATTCAGTAAAGGTCCGACGTCAGGTGAGATTAGGAGAGATAGGCGTGGGAGGGGCAATAGGGGGCTTTGCCATTCTTTTTTATCCCTATCTTTCTGTAACCGGTCCTTTTATGATGGGATTGGGGGTTCTGGGGATGCTGCACGGTCTTATCCTTCCCACCCGGTGGGTGGAGGTTAAGACTATTGAGCCAGTCACTGCTTTGGATCCGATTCTCATCTATGCCCTCCGCAAGAAAAGTGGCCGGGAGTTGGTCAGGTTTCTCCGAGAGAAAACGAGGCGACGATGAAAGGGATTAATGTCCTCCTTGTTGACGATGAAGTTGATTTCACGGCCAGTCTACGTAAGATCCTCAGCCGTCGGGGCTTCGATGTAGAGGTGGCATCAGATGGGCTGTCTGCCCTGGCACGGATTGCACAGGGACACTTCGCTGTGGTAGTCCTTGATGTCAAGATGCCCGGTATGAATGGACTCCATGTCCTGTCGGAAATCAGGCGCCTTTCACTGGCTACCAGAGTTATCCTTCTGACCGGCCACTTCTCTTCAACTGATGAAGAGAATACCCTGAAGAGCGGCCTCTTTGCCTATCTTTTAAAACCATACCCTGTTCTGAAACTGGTGGAACTGATAGAGGCCGCAGCAGCCAGGAACCAGGAAATTGGTTAACCGGTTAACCTGGTTCGAGGAATAATGAATGCCGAAAAAAAAGTAGATAAAGGAATGGAATATAGAGTACCACCCAACAAGTCAGGTTCAACGGTTTCATGGTTGAACCGGATATTAATTCGGTTCTGGCGTGGTCTTCTTTTTTTTCTCGAAACAGTAGGCCTTTGCAGGCGGGAAGATATTGACCAGGCTGCCCAGGTGGCCAGGTTGAAACTCTATCACGCCGAATTCCGGAAGTTACTCTCCACAAACAACAGTTTTCTCGAAACCATAGCTGATCTGGAACACAAACTCTTAAACAGGGAGCATATTGATCGCTCTTTTCTGAAACGGAGAGTCATGCGTACCATTGCCGATCTCCACACCATGGTGGAAAGCCTGAATGTCATATCTGAGAGTCATTATCCGGATTTGAGAAAGGTTCTGGAGCGTATCACGGCTAATCTGGGAAGACTGGTCGAGGATTCAAGCCCATCGGTGCCTGCTGAAATCGTGCTGGAGATCTCTGCGATCACCAGAAGTCATGCCGATTTGGTAGGTGGGAAGATGGCAAACCTTGGCGAAATAAGGAATGTCCTCCGCTTACCCACGCCGGACGGTTTTGTGGTTACTACCGAAGGCTTTCGACTGCTCATAGAAGAAGGCGGTATACGCTCCTGGGTGCAGGACAGGCACATGGAAATGGAACTCCTTTCGACAGAGGATCTAGCAAGGGTGAGTCGGGCACTGCGTGATAAAATAGAAAACGTAGGAATACCACTTCCTCTTAAGGAAACCATCTTCGGTCTTTATGACCAGCTTGCCCTAAGAATTGGGTCGAATCCTTCCCTGGCAGTACGTTCCAGTGCCCTGGGTGAGGACAGCGATTTTTCATTCGCCGGCCAGTTCTTATCCCTACTCAACGTAGGTCGAAATGAACTGTTCCTTGCCTATCTGCGCGTAGTGTCAAGCCTTTACTCTCCCGAAGCGATTCACTACCAGTTCCTCCACGGAATCTGGGGTGAGTCGGCGGAGATGGCAGTAGGATTTATCACCATGGTGGATGCCCGGGCAAGCGGGGTCGTCTTTTCGAAGGATCCCAACCAGCCTGATTCAGGGCAGGTTTTGATTCAGGCTATTCACGGCTTGGGAGTACCCCTGGTGGAGGGAAGAACCTCACCTGAGAGCATCTTTGTCCCCAGAAAACTAGAGGAATACAGAATAATCCGGATACCTTCCCAACAGAAAAGCCGTCTCGTCATTTCACCGGACGCTGAGCTTAAAGAGGAAACGATTGTATCGGAGGAAACAGGACAAGATTGTCTTACCGATGACGAAGCGCGGAAATTGGCACAATGGGCACTTGAACTGGAAGACCATTTCGGGGGTCCACAAGATATAGAGTGGGCAATTGATAAAGAACGGCAGATCATTATTCTCCAGTCTCGGCCTTTACGTCTTTCTAAGCGTATTACACCCACTGATCGTCCTTTAGAAGGTTTCCCCGTGCTGGTCAGAGGGGGAGAGGTAGCATGTCACGGCGTGGGCAGCGGACCAGCCATACACATAGCCGAAGATGGGAATATGGACAGCTTCCCCGAGGGAGGAATATTGGTTGCCAGACGATCTTCGCCCATGTTCATACGAGTTATGGGAAGAGCAGGGGCTATTATTACTGACTTTGGGAGTACCACCGGCCATATGGCTTCTCTGGCTCGAGAGTTTCGGGTGCCGACACTGCTGAATACCAAGGTAGCAACACGAGAAATTCCTCCGGGCGCGATAATCACAGTAGATGCAAACAACGGTTTTGTATACGGGGGCAGGGTTCCCTTTGCGGAGGGGAAAGAAATTATAGACCAAGAGGCTGATTCAAGAATACAAAAGCCATCCTCATCAACTTTTCTGCTCTTGGAAAAAGTTATCAAGTTTATTGCCCCTCTTTACCTTACCAATCCCCGTTCCCCTAAATTTGCTGTAGATAGGTGCAAGACCCTCCATGATCTGGCCCGTTATATCCATGAAAAGTCTTATGAAGAAATGTTCATGATGGGCAAGAAGGTGGGGAACCTCCGGGCATCCAGCTACCACTTGGATGTTTTCCTTCCCATTGATCTCTACCTCATAGACCTCGGAGGCGGTGTTAAAGGAACATCAAGGGGGCGCAAGGTAAAGCCTTCACAGATCACCTCGGTACCCCTTGCCGCTCTCCTTAAAGGTATGTTGCACGAAAAGATACCCCGTTTCGGGCCGAGGCCCATGGACTTTCGGGGGTTATTTTCCATCATGATGCGCCACGCCGCGAACAGCCCGGAGATGGAATCAACTTTTCGTGATCCCTGCTATGCCCTTATTTCTGATAATTATCTTAACTACACGGCGAGGGTGGGGTATCACTTCAGCGTGGTAGATACCTATTGCGGCAATACGCCAAATAAGAATTACATCAGCCTGACATTCAGGGGTGGAGCAGCGGATGCTACCCGCCGGGGTCGAAGGGCAAGAGCCATCGCCGGCATACTCAAGGAGTATGGTTTCTCTGTCGAAGTAAGCAACGATCTGGTCAATGCCCGTCTGGGCAAGGCAACCAGAGAGGAGACCATCAGTCAGCTGGAGATGATTGGAAGTCTCTTTCAGTTCTTCAGGCAGATGGATGTTGCCATGACCGATGAGGATTCCGTCCACCTGCTGAAGGAAGCCTTCCTGCGTGGTGATTATGACCTTGAGAAAATTATGGACCGTTAATTTTTCTTTCCGCCACCTCTTTTGCTATAGCCCTTCGTTCGTTAGCATTCTCTATCGCGGAAACAAGCATCTCCACAGGACACGGTTTGAGAAGAACATCCGTAGTGCCAATTTTGAGGGCCTCGGTCAGCCGTTCAATGTCTATATGGCCGGTCAAGAGGATTACCGGCGTAAGGGGATCTCGATCCCGAATTTCTTTCAGGGTCATCAGACCGTCCATCTCAGGCATTTTAAAATCTAAAACGATAACGTCGAATTCCTCATCGGAAAGTATGGCAAGGGCCGCAGACCCGCTGTGTGCAGCTTGGACCACCATCTCTCTCTTTTGCAGGACCTTAGTTAAGGATCCTACAAAGAGTCTCTCGTCATCAATCAGGAGAACACGTATTAAAGTTGACATACCATCCCTTCTTACCCGACGTAATTTTTTTGTTTGATTCTCTCTTCCTCGCTCAACTTTCTCTGATATGCCTGGTGGACCTTTTCGTTGAGGTCATCAATACTGATCGGTTTCATAATAAAATCAAAAGCCCCTAACTGCATCCCTTCAACCCCTGATTCAATGGACCCATGACCTGTAAGTATGACCACCTCTATAAGAGGCTCTTTTTTTTTAATTTCTTTCAGTGTATCAATGCCGTTCATCACCGGCATCTTCATATCGAGGATCACCACGTCGAACTCTTTTTCCCCGATTGCACGGATAGCACTTGCCCCGTCATTTACAGCCATGACATCGTATCCTCTTTTAGTTAAAAGTTTTACAATGTTGTTGGCAAAAGCTATCTCATCATCCACCAAGAGAATTCTGGGGCCTCTCATTTTAGGCTCCTTTTTCTATAGAAGAGCTATTTTTTATGGAGACATTATTCAAATTTTCATGAACATCAATAGATGGCCGGAAAGGGAGGAAGATACTGAATCGGGTTCCCTCTCCCATCTTACTCTGCACAGAAATGTCACCCCCCAAACGCTTGACGGTGCTGTAGGAGATGGAAAGCCCCAATCCGGTCCCTCTTCCGACGGACTTTGTGGTGAAAAAAGGATCGAATATTTTTCCCATATTCTCGGGGGAAATACCAGAACCTGTATCGCCGACGATAATTTCCACTCCCTGAGATTGATTGTTGGAACGGGTAGTGATACTGATGGTTCCGTAAGGTTTCCCCTCATGGGCGTCAATAGCATTGGTGATGAGGTTTAAAAATACCTGTTGAAGCTGGGAGGGATCGGAAAGTAGGAGGGGTAGACCTTTTTCCATGTCAGTGGAAAACTGAATCCCCATTCCTTTTGCCCTTCCCTCCATAAGCTGGATAACTTCCTCAAGAAAAAGATTTATGTTTACCGTCTCCGTGCGGGATTTGGTGCGGCGGGAAAACCTGAGAAGGTTCTGGGTAATGAGGCTACAGCGCTGCACTTGGGCATCTATCTGAGATAGGGATGCAAATAATTCTATTTTGAATTTCTCATCCATGATCAGTGCTTCCTCAACCGAATCTCTGATCACCTGGTTTTCAGTCAGGATGATGGCCAGAGGATTATTGATCTCATGGGCCACTCCTGCAGAGAGTTCGCCCAGGGAAGCTAATTTGCTCGCCTGGACTAGCTGCCTGTTCAGCTGATCTGTCTTTTCGTCCCGCTTTTTTATAACCTTAATCATGTACCGGGTAGAGATAACAGAAATGATAAAGATGAGTATAAGGCTCAACTGGAGGAAGATTAAGGCGGCGCGATTGGCATGGTTAACATCCTTGAAGGCTTCGGAATAATCCTGTTTTATCACCAGCCTCCAACGGGGATTTTTAAGCCAGGCATAGGCTACGAACTGGCGAGGGAATTGTTGACTCGGATCATCTTTGTCGGCATCTAAGATCCCGATTCCCATTTCCTCATGAAAAAACTTTGCCGGCAGGGGGGCCTTCTCCATAATCTTACCGCTGAAACGAGGGGTAGTTTGCAAAATTCCTTCTCGGTTGGAAAGATATACGTCACCGGTTCTGCCCATCTTGACGTTTTCAACAAGGGAACGAAAATATTCCGTATCTATACTTGCCCTTAAAATCCATTTTCTGTTTCCATCGGATCGGAGGACAGCAATGATGAAGTGTGGAGCCTTGCGAAACCCCAGAAACATATCACTGATGTAAATTCCTTTTTTCATGACTTCTTTAAACCAGAAAGTCTGGGAATAGTTTTTCCCCATCAAATCATAAGGGCCAATATAGGCCAGATGTCTACCCTTGTCGTCAATAACCCCTAAGTCCGTAAAAAACCAATCTTCTCGATTTATGACGTTGAAAATACGTCTAAGATTTAGCGGTCTTCGTAGAAAATCGAGAGAATTGGTAAAAGCCACTACTTGTAGATCGGAAGTTCGTTCCTTTAAAAACAGTTCTATTATCCTTCGATGGTATTCAACCTGGCTTTTAAAATAGCTCTCCATACGCGTCCTGGAAAATCCCGAGTAGTAGATGTGAATACCCAAACCAACTAGGAAAAGGGGAACCAGAAGACATACGGTGGTAAGGAATACAAATCTGCGATGTAATGTAGAATAATGATCTTTTCTCTCTTTTACTTCCTTGGCCTGATTTGTATTTACCACAGTTTCCGACTTAAGTTTCATGGATGGATTTTTTTTAAAAAATGTTAACCCTGAGGAGAAAAGTCGCCACTTCAATATAACCGTAGGTACATTTCTACAATTTTTACAGCACGCAACTAATATGCCAGAGATGGGGAAAGTAATTAAAACCCACATGCTCTACATTATGGGGACTCTGGTGGGCGGGAAATATTGTGAGGATTGAAAAATAATCAATCAAGGTAGAAACCTTCGTTAAGACAGAGAACATTTAATTTTTCCAGTTCCTCCATTAAACAACAAGAACCTTCCATTTACAGGTTGTAAAAAAACCTGACACCCCTCCGGCAGAAGAGACCTTTCCTTATGGTCAGGAATAAAAGGAATAACACCCATTGCTTCGCTAAACAGATATTTAGGAGGCATCAGTTCAGAAAGGAATAACACGAGTCCATGGTGGCAGTTAGAAGGTGCTGGTTTTCTTTGGTATTAAGCCTCCCTTTGTGAATAGCTTGAGTAAACCATAGCAACAGATCTATAAATTATATGTGCGAATTTAGAGAAAGGCAGATAGGCAAGGAGATAAAATACCAGGACCAAGTGAATGAAGTAGAGCCAGTAGGCCAAAACGGCAATATCTGCAAGTCTCGTGACTTCGGTAAGTATACCCGAAATCGCTACCATATAGATCATGATGATAAATACCCAGTCAAAATATGTACTTTTGCTTTTACCATCCACTTCTTTTAATCTATTGGAAATCACCAGTGTACAACCGATAAAAAGGGAGATCGCCCCCAGGTTGGCCAGGATCTTTACCGGGTTATACAGGGAGAGGGGGAGTTCCGCATGAAGTAAGTACACCCCTAAGGCTACCATTCCCGTCACTGCCGCCAAGGCGATAAACCCGTAAAAGATCAACATGTGGGCAAGGTATCTGAAACTGCTTCTCTCACACTTCTGAAACCGGGAGTGTTTGAAGATTTCTACTAGAGTAGGAATTACATGCATTTTTACAAGCTCACCTGTTGATGTGCCTTGAGATTTAATGGGATGAGCACCGATCTTAAGACCTTCCCAGAATCGTGATACCCCCATTATAATTGACACAACGACTAAAATCGCAACGACACTAAAGACAGGATCCACAATGCTATGGGGAAGAAATTTTGCAAACACGATCTCACCCTCGGGTATATTAAGGTGACCTGTAACCCCCATAAGAAACAGCAAAAGGATAACCGGAAAGGCAAGGAGAAGAGGAAGATACGTTGCCTTACCGAGAGCCTTACCCAAAAACTGCGGCCAGGCATAGTGCATAAAACTGTAATTTCTTATCGCGGCAAGAACATCCCCAGGCTTTGCCCCCCGTGGACAGTAAGTGGAACAATCGTTACATTGATGGCAGAGCCAAACATCAGGATCATTGACAAGCCTCTCCTTTAGCCCCCAAGAAGCCCAGATCATTTCTTTCCTTGGGAAAGGTTTTTTATCCGGGGTTAGATTGCATACAACAGAACACGTGGCGCATTGAAAACACTTTTTCAGTGTATCTCCCCCAAACCCCTCCATTTGCTTAACAAAATCTATATCAGGTTCTATGAGCTGTCTATCTGCCATTTTTCCACCTCTTTTATTCGGACCTTTATTGCCGGTCCTCCCTCCCTGTTACTAATTGAAATTTTTAGAAACCCTTATAGGGGTTTGGACCAACCTCTTTTATCTTTTCGAGGAAATCATCGAAGATCCCCGGCAGTTTATCGTATTCGTCAAGGGAAAGTTCCAGAATACGTATCCTTTCAGACTCAAGAGAAAGCCTGTCCAGCGTTTCTTTGATCTTTGACATTCTGGTATTTGCCAGCTCGCTTCCCTTTATGAAGTGACATTGATAATCATCGCCGTATTTGCATCCTATCAGAATAATCCCATCTATACCCTTGGAAAGGGCATCGGCGAGCCATACAAGATTAATGTTGCCCAGACATCTTAAGGGAATAACCCTGATATAAGGATTATAGGTGAGATGTTTCTGGCCCACAATATCCAGGGCAGGATAGGCATCGTTCTCGCAGAGAAATGCCACAACTCTCGGTTTTTCTTCATCCTCATCAGGGACCTCTACAGCCTTAACCATGGAACCGATAATATCCACTGAATAGTCCTTGAAAGAGATGATCCTTTCCGGACAAGAGCCCATGCAGATACCGCACCTTCTACATCTGGTTGGGTTAGGTAATGGGTTACCCTTTTCATCCTCGTTATACGCACCAAAGGGACACTCCTCCGTACATCTCTTACACTGGGTACATCTGGACATGTATAATTCCGGGAAACTCATATCCCCGGCTCTCGGATGAAGAGCTTTTCCCTGATCGGTTAGTTCAACGCACTGTATAGCCTTTAATGCAGCCCCTGTTGCATCGTCCATACAGGATGCGCTATCCATAGGTTGCCTTACACATCCGGCGGTGTAAATACCGGTTCTTCGTGTTTCATAAGGAAAGCATATATAGTGTGAATCAGGGAATCCGTATCTAAGAGCCGGCGGTTCCGGTCCTTGTCTGTATGCAAGATTTAGAGTGTCCGATGGGATAATGGTATCCGGAGGAAGCTCTACTTCTTCCTTCTTCTCCTTACATGACTCCTCTGTCGTCCCTTGTGATAGTATTTCTTTCATCTTAATCCCAGCTGCGGGCACCATCCCTGTTGCCAGGACAACCATCTCCGCCTTTAACTGTATATTTTCACCTAAGAGGGTGTTGTCTACATCAATAACAAGATTCTTTTCATTATCCTCAGAAATGCCGGTAATTTCACCCTTTGTCAGAAAAATACCGGGGTCCTCCTGGACTTTCTTATAAAAGATTTCATGCTGAGCTATGGTTCTAATATCCTTGTATATAATATAAACCTTTGCATCAGCGTCCTTCTCTCTTATATACTTGGCCTGTTTCAGCGAGGTAAGGCAACAATATGAGGAGCAGTAGGGAAGGTGATCTTTATCTCTAGAACCTGCACACTGGATAAAGACATAGCTCTTGGCTTCCTTTCCATCAGAGGGACGTGCAAACTTGCCCTTGCAAGCCATTTCTTCAACCATGATGCCCGTTACGACATTGGTATACTTACCAAAGCCTAAAGAATCAAGTTTAGTGGCATCATACGGTTGCCAACCGGTGGCCTCCACAATAGCTCCCACTTTTACCGTCTCCGAGTTACCGTTCTGACTGATAGTAACATCGAATAAACCTGGAGACCCGGCTGTCTTTTCTATCTTCGCTCCTGTGTAAACCTTGATATTCTCGAGAGACATCACTTCTTTGATCTTTTCTTCAATTCCTGTGGGCTGGAGTTCAAGATAAGGAGGGCTCTTCGGGTATTGCTTCCAGAGCTTCTTCATCCATCCTCCCAGTTCAGGAGCCTTTTCCACCAGAACAACATCATATCCGGCGGTTGCCGCTTCGATTGCCGATGTCATTCCCGTTATTCCACCACCGACGACAAGAATTGTCTTATTGAATTCATCTTTACTACGATAAGGTTCCAAGGGGGCCATCTTCTGTGCCTTAATGATCCCCATCCTCATATAGTCTTCCGCCAGCATCTGCGTATCTTCATCATTGGCGGGATGGCACCAGATAACATGCTCCCTCAGATTTACCCTTTCCATGGAAATGACGGTAGGATCGTACGTAAAGACATCGGCCTTTTCTCTTGGTGAGCAGGCAGCGATAACAACCGTATTTACCCCTTCATTTTCTATATCGCTATTTATAAGGGAAGACCCCTCTTTGCCGCATAACATAGGGTGATTCTTACACAGGGGAACTTTGTATTCAGAAGTTGCTACTTTTGCAAGAGCATCAACATCAAGCGATTCCCCGATTTCGCAACCAGTGCAGATATAAACCACGATCTTCTTATCCATATAGTTACCTCCTCACAATACTCTGGATAGCCTTCAGTGCTGCCCCTGTTGCATCCTGAACCGATTGTGCAACCCCTGTAGGTTTCTTGACGCAGCCTGCGCCATATATACCTTTTTTAGATGAATCAGAAACGATAAAACCAAATTCGTCACACGTTAAAGCAATGTTAATCCCTGGTAGCTGGGGAACAATTCCTGTAGCCAGAACAACCATATCGGCCGTGGCTTTAATTTTATCGCCTTTCATCGTATCTTCCACCTCAACCACCACATCACCGGTTGCGGGGTCCTCTTCGACCTTTGCCACTTTCCCTTTAATCAGGGATACATTTTCATCTTCCGCCACTTTTGTGTAGAATCCCTCAAACTTGCCGATCGCCCTGACATCTATGTAAAAGATCGTAACCTTTGAGTCCGGATACTGTTCCCTCACGTAAGTGGCCTGTTTGAGAGAAGCTAAGCAGCATACACTCGAGCAGTAGGGAAGATGGTTTTCATCCCGGGAACCGGCACACTGGACAAAAATGATATTTTTAACTTCTTTTCCATCAGAGGGTCTAACTATCTTTCCCTCAGTCGGTCCGGAAGGAGATGCCAACCTTTCCATTATTACATTGGTTATCACGTTTTGGCATTTGCCAAAGCCAAGATTATCAATTTTTGTTGCATCATAAGGATCCCAGCCTGTGGCAACAATTACCGCCCCGACTTTAACCGTCATGGTCTCCTGTTTCATATCAAGATCAATAGCGTCGTATTTACAAGCCTCCAGACACTTCTTGGCTTCGTCTGTTCCGATAATTTCGGGGGCTATCATGTATCTCATCGGAAAAGCCAGCGGATGAGGAATATATGCAGCCTTGATTTTATCAATCCCATAATTAAGCTTATTTGGTATTTCTGTAACGCATACCTCGGCACACTTTCCGCATGCAGTACAGTTTTCATTAACGTAACGGGGATTTATCTTGATTGTTGCCTCGAAATCCCCCTCTACACCGGAAATCGCTTCCACCTCCGCCATGGTAAAACACTGGATATTCGGATTTTTCTTTATCCTTTTGAAGTTAATCTCCAGTCCGCATGTTGGAGGGCAGAGCTTGGTATAGTATTTGTTGATCCTCGCCACTCTTCCGCCCAGAAAAGGCTCTTTTTCCACGAGGATGACCTTGTATCCTGCTTCCGCAGCTTCCACAGCCGTGGTAAGCCCGCTGATCCCCCCCCCAATAACAAGAATACTACCAGAAACGTTTGTCTCCGCCATGTTTCCTCCTTGTAAGTTTCAAGCTTCGAATCTCTTTATTACTTAATTACTTGCAACTTAAAAAATTAACGCATTATTACAAACCCAGATTTTTTCTTTTCTCTTCAAGGACAGTCTCCTTTACCTTCAGAGTGTTCTCTTGAAATAAACTGAACCTAATCCACCTGTACCCGAATTCGAGGAGATCTTCCTCGTTTGATTTAATATTTCCCATCGTCCTCTCATCTATATCAAAAAGATTAAAGAACCTGCTTCCCAAAATGAACCTCCTGAATCTGTCAATATCGTAACAAGCCATGTAAAACATATTAGTCTTCTCAGGAGTCAGGCGGCCCCCTCCAAGAAAAAAACTGTGCAACGTAATATCCTTATAGGAGTTTCCCTTTAATTCGTAATCATTTACACCTTGATTCTTTTTCCATCCCTCTATGGTCCGCTTTTCCCCATCGTCGAATCCTAAACAGGAAAATTCCTGATCCACGATGAAATAAAATTCCTCCCATTCCGACGAATGGTTTTTATCAGGAGAGGCCATCCCTATTGGATACATCCGGCAAGACCATGGCCTGTCCTCGTATATACCACAACCCTCCTCACTCACAAAGGGACATCTCTTTAGTTCGTCTTCTCTCATTTTTAATATAACCGTGGGGAACCCTCTACCATCCAGAGTTATAGCCGTGGTAAACTTTTTTAAAAATTCTTCCGAGCTTATTTTCAACCTTCTCTTCATCCGGAGAATATCGTACGGTGTAAGAAAGATGTTTACATCAGCGCAACATTTGGTGAAACAGCTAAGGCCCTTATGACAGGAAAAATTAAAGGTATCCTTCAGCGAAAGTTTGGGAGAATCTTTCAAGATAGTCTGCTTCCACTTTGCGAAGGCATTCGCATCGGTCATAATTATCACATCTCCGTAACAGATCACGGGGAGCGGGGAAGCGCGTGTACCACACCGTTTCCCGATCCCGGTCATCTGTCACAATAAAGAATAATCCACCGGGGGAGAACGTTTTCCCCTCGGTGGATTATTGACTTCTTCTATCAGTCAATCAAGGGTTTGATTTCTTTCTTTGACATTTCCCATTCATTTGTCTTGGGATTCCACCTGCAGTTGGCAAAAACCTTCCAGTTTTTATCGTCCATCTTTGGCATATCTGCCCTGAAGTAGTAACCCGGCCATCTTGTTTCCTCACGGAAAAGTACCGTCCTGGTGTGCGCCTCAGCCTGCCACATCCTGTGGACGTTTTCCCAGCATCTCATCAGTTCATGGAGATCAGCGGCACCCAGCTTATCCGCATCCTCTTTCAGGAAGGCCAATAGTGTAAGGCCCCTCTCAAGTGCTTTCGTATTGGTGGTAAAGGCACTTGACACACCGCCAACGTATTCGTCCATGATTTTCTGCAACCTGAACATGAACTGCATGGGTTTAATAAAATTGGGGTTCACGTCCGAATCCGAGATACCTTTAGTCTGCTCGTAAAGCTCCAGTGGTTTCATTATAGCCTTTTTCAGTTCCTCTACCTTTGTCGCATCTAGATTGGGCTGGGTGTTGTTATCCACGATAAAGGCAAGAGCACCCTTAGCGGCGATCCGTCCTTCTGCATGGGAACCGTCGGAGAACTTATGAGATGATGCCCCTGAGGCATCACCGGCACAGAAGATGCCCTTAATGGTAGCCATCCTGTTGTAACCCCAGAAGTATCCCTTGGAAGCAAGATCCTCAGGACCGCTGACCCATGTCCCGGATGCACCGGAATGGGAACCGATAAAGTAAGGCTCACAGGCGGCGATTTCCGACGCCTGTTCTTCAGGAGCAATGTTGCTGCCGGCCCACAGAATTGCCTGGGAAATGGTCATATCCAAGAAGTCTTCCCAAGCCTCGGACTCAACCTCTCTCATCTTTTTCTTCCTTGCTTTTTCATCAGGAGCCGCATCAATGATCTTCTTCAGGGCCTCTTCCGTTCTCATTAAGAGAGGACCTTTTCCTTCGTTGACATCGAGCATACCCAGGTAGTTTCGAAGATTAGCCGGTATGGGTTTTGCCAGGCCATAGGGTGCCCAATTCTTCAGTTCTTCCGCCCTTTCTACCATATACTCACCACCAAGGGCGTTTGTTGCCCTGGATTTGAAGAGGAGGAACCAGGCTCCAACAGGACCATAAGCATCCTTGAACCTGACCGGGATAAACCGAACTTCCTGGCAGGTCATCTCACAGCCGGACTTCAGGGTGAAGTATGCACTTGAACCGGTGTTAAACGGAGGATACCACGACCTCCCCAGCCCCTCTCCGGTTGACCTGGGCTTAAAGACATGCACCGCACCACCCATAGCACACAGTACAGCCTTGGCCTTGAATACATATATCTTCTCTTCCCTTACATCAAATCCAATTGCCCCTGCAACCCTGTCTCCATCCATCAGGGGTTCAACAATGAATACCCTCTCGAAGATCTGACCGTTTTCACCGAGTGTCGCCATTGCATTCTTGGCGGCCTCTGCAACAATGACTTTATACGATTCACCGTTAATCATGAGCTGCCAGCGTCCTTCGTGGACATACTTTCCATTCTCATCCTTCCAGATGGGCAAACCCCATTTTTCAAAGAGGTGAACGGAGGAATCCACGTGACGGGCGATGTCGTAAACCAGATCTTCCCTGGAGACTCCCATCAGGTCATTCCTGACATAGTGAACATAATCCTCTGCGGTATTTTCACCATCTCTGATGCCTACATACTGGTTCAGGGCGGAAAGGCCCATGGCTACGGCACCGCTCCTGTCCATGACGGCCTTGTCTACTACAGTTACTTTGAGGCCGTGTTTCTTTGCCCAGTATGCCGCCTCTGTAGCTGCACCACAGGCTGCCATACCACCACCGATAATCAACAGATCGGTAGTTACTTCAACTGTTTCAAAATGATGCATATCTTACACCTCCTCAGGTTATTTTATTGTGGGAACTGCCGGAAGACCTAACGATGAAGGCTCCGTAAACAATACCTGACTCTTAAGATCATCAGAGCCGGTCTCCCATCCACCATCGGGCACGGCTGAACCTTCGGGAGTAGTCCTGATGGGGAACTTGAAACGTTTCAACGTCCCGTTCCTGAACTTAACTGTCCACATGATATCTTCCGATCCCCTCAGAGGTACGCACGATGCCCCCATCGGTACAAAATCAGCATAGCCTCTTACGTCGACAGCCTGCTGCGGGCAGATTTTAACACAGTTGTAACATTCCCAGCACATTTCAGGCGCGCGGTTGTATCCTTTCATCGTTTCTTTATTCAGCACCATCAGATCGTTCGGACATATGTGCATACAAGCCGTCTTATCCTGCCCTTTGCAGCCATCACACTTTTCCATTATGACATAACTTGGCATAACTTTTTACCTCCTAAAATAGTTTCTTTTTACGATCACTATTATGATTTATCTCCTTTACTCCTATCGATTACCGCTGTTCCTTTACCACCTCCCTTCAAATTGTACTTCATCCTCCACCACCTTGCTTACTAGTCCTGTTTCTTAATGAATTCCTAGACGTGTGATTTTTTCTCCACTATCAAATCAAAAATCCTGGCCCTTCCGAGGAAGAACCTCGATAATCTTTGCTGTGGTAATATCGAGTTTTATCGTAGGAAAACGCTTCAGTACTGCATCACCAGCGTAGTATATTATCAGCTTTAAACCAGCCAGCTCACATATATATGCCCAACCGATGGCTTAATTTTCTATACTTCTCCTCGTCCTTTACTCAAATGAAGTTTTACCCCTCCTCAACGGTTACGGCTTTCTGTTCGCACACTTCCATGCATGTTTCGCAACCGATACATTCATCCTGGTTGACCGGATCCGATTTGCCGTCATCACCAATCACAAAGACCTCTACCGGGCAATTCTCAACACATGCCCCATCTCCATCGCATTTTTCTTTGTCAACCGTTACTACATAAGCCATTGCCTCTATCACCCCCTTTATATCTTTAATACACCAAACTATCTGCGTAAATTTGCCATTTAATATTTTTACCTATGCCGATATCTCTTCCTTGATGGCAACAGCTATCTTGTAAAGAACGGTAAGTATTAAAAAACCCATCGCCCAAATTCCAAGGGTGATCATCACCTCAGGTCCAGTAGGCGTATACTCAAATACCCTGCCCAAAGGCGAGGGGATAAAGCCGGTTATAACCAGACCCAGTCCCTTCTCTATCCATAGGGAGACAAACACTGCCACACAGGCCACGGCAAGAATTCCTTCTCTCTTCCGGGTGTGAGGGTTAATCAGGAGTATAAGGGAAAGAAAGGCAAGTATCACAGAAGTCCACATCCATGGCACAAGTTTTCCATGTCCCTCTAATCCTACAAAAAGATACTTGAAGTGGTGCATATGCTCTGGTAGGCCGCTGTAGAAAACTGTAAAGATCTCAAGCAGCACAAAAAACACGCTGACCGCCATCGCATAAGCAATTACCTTGGCAAGATTTTGTATGGCTTCCTTCCCCGGATCAAATTTGGTAAACCTTCTTATGATAAAACACAGCATAATGAGAAGGGCCGGTCCTGTAGCAAATGCCGAAGCCAAAAAACGAGGAGCCATAATGGCGGTGAGCCAGAAACCCCTCCCCGGAAGGCCGGCATAAATAAAGGCAGTAACGGTATGAATACTAACCGCCCATGGTATAGAGAGATATATCAGTGGCTTCACCCATGCAGGCGGTGGCACTGATTTTCGCTCAGATGATAAAACGGTCCAGCCAATCACAATATTCAGAACGAGGTAACCATTCAAGACTATCATATCCCAAAATAGTATTGAACTGGGAGACGGGTAGAGCAATACGTTAAAAGCCCGCCCCGGCTGACCAAGGTCTGCAATAATGAAAGTCAGGCACATTGCAACACAGGCTACGGCCAGAAACTCCCCTAAAATGGTGATCTTTCCGAAGGCTTTGTAGTTATGCAGATAATATGGCAAAACTACCATGACTGCCGAAGCAGCAACACCCACAAGAAAGGTAAACTGGGTAATATAGAGTCCCCAGGAAACATCCCTGCTCATTCCAGTTATCCCCAACCCCAAACTCAACTGCCTGAGGTAAAAATAAAAGCCTCCTCCGATAACAATGAGCAAAAGAATAACCAATCCATAGTATTTTTTACTTCCGATGAGCGCCTTCTCTAACATAATTCCTCACACAATATAGTAGATTTGTGGTCCTGTACCCAGTTCTGGTTTTCGTCGAATGGTGTGGCCTGAATGGAGAACGTTACCAACTTCCGTATCAGAATCTTTCAGGTTACCAAAAAGCAATGCTTTTTCTTTACACGCTTCTACACACGCCGGGATAAGCCCTTTGGCGAGGCGTTCCTCACAGAAATTACATTTCTCCACCACTCCCCTCGTCCTTGTTGGAAATTCCGGGTTAATTTTTTTGATAAAGGGCCGGGGATCCTTCCAGTTTAAACTCCTTGACCCATAAGGACACGCAGCCATGCAGAATCTGCAACCAATACAACGATGATAGTCCATCATGACAATCCCGTCTTTTCTTTTAAAGGTAGCCTTTGTAGGACAAACCCTTACGCAAGGAGGGTTGTCACAGTGATTACACAATACAACAACAGGCTTCTTACCTCTGGTAATAAACTCCTGTTCCTGTTCGGGAAATGTTTTCTCGTAGAGCTCAGTCCATATCCATTTGACCTCATCCTTAGGATTGCCGATATCGGGGACGTTATGGACACTGTGACAGGCATCGATACAGTCCCTGCATCCCTCCTTACACTTGTTCATATCGACAATCATGGCCAGTTTTTTTCCTGCGAGAACATCAGCTTTGGTTGAAGCTTCTACCAGATCACCTCTCAGAAGCACATCACAAAGAGGCTTGGCAGCAAAACCAAGTATCCCAATACCTCCTATTTTTAAAAAACCTCTTCTGTCGGTCTTCATGACTTTATCTCCTCCGGGACCACGTGGCAATCGAAGCAGGTAGGCGTCACCTCCACGTAGTTGTGACACTTATCGCAAAAATCAGCCTTGTTCACATGACATTTCAGACATGTCCTGGATAGACTCATATCGTACTTCTTTCCATCGGAAGCTGTATATTCCCTGATATCCTGTCGGACAACAGTCTTTCTCCAATCATCAAGTAATTGCATGTGATTGGCCCTCATGTACTCCGTCGACTCCACACACTGCTTTTCTTCGGTTACAATTTTAAGTTCAGGTATATATGCGGCCTTTCCTGCAACTACATTGTACCAGACAGGAAAGGTTATCAAACAGAGGAAGATAATTATTCCTGCAATGATCTTACCAGCATCATACATTATCCATATCCCCCTTCCCTGGTTGCGGTTCACCATGCATTCTCGTTATCCTCCTTTCCCGGTCGCGGTTCATCCTCCTTACCTGGCAGTGGTTCACCCCGGAGATTCATGGTTCTTTCATTCTCACCTTTCATTACCAGCGCATTCGCCACCATTTCGTGGATACCGGTAACTTCGACTCCCGGAGCCCAGTAATCACAAAGAGGAATGAGTGTAGCCCTGTCGATCGCGCACATACAGGCAAGGCGGTTCACGCCGTGTTTCTCCTGGACATACCTGACGGCATTTCCCCTAGGAAACCCCCCGCGTAGCCTCATATCCATGTTTTCGTCAGTACCCAAACCAGCCCCGCCTCCACAGCAGAAGGTCTGTTCCCGGATAGTATTTTCCGGCATGTCATAGAAATTGTCGCAGACATTTCGTATAACATACCGCGGTTCTTCAAATATCCCCATAGCCCTTGCAGGATTACACGAGTCATGGAAGGTCACGATCAGGTCCTCGTTTCTGCTGGGATCTAATTTCAATTTATTGTGCCGTATAAGATCGGCAGTAAATTCCATGATATGAACCATTTTTGTGGATTTTGCATTTTCAAACTTTGTGCCTGTAATAGGAGAGACCGGCTCCTCAAGAAAATCGGCAGGACCGTTCATCGTATCCATATACTGATGCATGACCCTCCACATATGACCACACTCTCCCCCTATGATATATTTTACTCCTAATCTTTTTGCCTCGGCGTATATCTTGGCGTTGAGCCTCTTGATCATTTCATGCGAGGTAAATAACCCAAAATTACCACCTTCAGAAGCGTATGTGCTCCACGTATAGTCAAGCCCCAATTCATGGAAGAGCATCATATATCCCATACACGTGAAAGTGCCTGGATCACCGAAATAATCACCCGAGGGTGTTACAAACAGAATCTCGGCTCCCTTTTTGTTAAGAGGGACATCTATTTTGATACCCGTTAGAGTTTCTATATCCTCGGCAAAAAATTCGAGCGTATCCTTGAATCCGTGGGGCTGAATCCCCAGATGATTTCCCGTTCTAAAGCAATTTGATACCGGTTCCATGGCCCAGTTGATACCTAATCCGAGAAGATGGAGTAATTCCCTGCCCATCATTGTTATCTCTGCGGTATCAATTCCGTAAGGACAAAAAACTGAACAACGGCGACATTCAGTACACTGATAAAAGTAATAAAACCACTCTTTTATAACGTCTTGAGTAAGTTCTCTTGCCCCGGCCAGCCTTCCTAAGAGCTTGCCTACCGCGGTAAAATCATTCCGATATATCGACCGGAGAAGTTCTGCCCTTAGCACAGGCATATTTTTGGGATCCCCGGAACCGATAAAGAAGTGACACTTATCAGCACAGGCACCACATCTTACGCATATATCCATGAATAGCTTAAAAGAACGATATTTCTCAAGCCGTTCCTTCATACCTTCCAGGATAATCTCCTTCCAGTTTTCCGGCAATTTCCAGTCTTCATCCATGGGCGACCACTCTCTCGGATTAGGCATATCAAGGACCTTAAGATTTTTTGCCTTTCCCGGATAGCAATAGGTGCCCGGCTTGAATTCAACAGGGGTGTCCATCCACCCTTTTCGAGGTGGCTTATGGTCTATCCGCATTAATTCATCCGGTTTAGGCATGTGTGCCAACTCTGCTGCTGACGTCAACTCTTCTGATGACATATCTACTCCTTTTCCACTGGTATCCCAACCGCTTTCATCTTGTCTCTAAATTCGTCCTCATATTCTTCGTATGTATGAACCTTGACCGGGCTATTCCACGGATTGATGTGCCTTTTCATCCGGTTGTTATTCGCCAGATTCCTCGTCGGACTGAGGAATACCCCCCCCATGTGCATCAGTTTACTGAAGGGGATATACATGAGCAGGACACTGACTAAAAACAGGTGAATGTAAAAGGGGAGTCCTATCCCCCCGGGTACAACAGGATGAAAACTGACCAACCCTATGGCCAACTCCTTCACCTTTAAAATATCTACCTTAAAATAATGCCGCATGAGGAAGCCGGATAGAGCCACACCGATAATCAGAAAAAGGGGAAAGTAGTCAGCAGCAAGGGAAATGTAACGAAGCTGGGGAATAAAAACTCGTCTGAGGAAAAGATAGGTTACAGCAGCGAGCATGATTAAACCGCTTAAGTAAAACACAGGCACTCCTATCTCAAACATTCCGTCAATACGCGAGGAAAGTTCCACGAAACGCGGCACCGGTTCCGTAAAAAACCTCATATGCCTGATAAGAATGACTAGAAACGACCAATGAAAGGCAAGCCCTGCCAGCCAAAGCCACTTGGCTCCCCCGTATAGAAGTCTCGGATCATTTCTCAACTCAACCTTTGTGTTTCTGAAGAGGGAGCGGAAAAGAAATACTTCCAAAGCCATTCTTACTAGAACACCCCTTGTGTTTGATGGACTCTCGATGTTGTTTGACTTGATCCACGGCAGAGATTTTTGCTGTCCACATACCGTAGTTATGCGGAAGGGGACGGGTGATCTTGCCCATCTCACGACGCGACTTATAACCCCTACAATAAATACTATCAAAGCTGCATAGGGTATAACAACGCCAAAGAGGATATTTAGCTTTCCCATTTCTACACCCATGAAAGCAATAAAAGTTAGAATCAACACCGCAAAAAGAGAAAACCATACACCCATTTGCCGACTCCTTACATTTTAACCTAAGTTAAACCCAAGAAGACTGGATTCAGAGGCCATTAGCCTCCGTTTCTTCTTCCTGGGTTTCCGTTATCAGATTTGCCCTCTTAAGCAAACTGAAAGTCTTGTTTTTTACCTCATCTACCCTGATTTCGTAGATCTTCTCCCGACACTTCATATATACATCGAAGGCGATAAGGGCCAACTCGTCTATCCTGGATTCAAATTTTAACAGGTCCTCGTAAAGAAGACGATCTTCAATAATATCTCTTTTAAGCTCGGTTCTTATAACATTCTTTAACGAGAAGACAAAAGAAATAGCTTCTGAAGGAGAGAAGTCCTGAACCGCCCTGATTCTGATAATCCTGTCCAGGAAAGGAGATATTTTCTCCGCACTAAAACCCTCGAGGAGTTCACCATAGAGAGGTTCTATCTCATGCAGGATCGTATATCCTACCGGATTAGCAAACCGGTTATCTTTCTTCTTAAAAAACTCCGCAGCATCATTAGGATAAGTCTCAAGGATCTTATCGATCCACTTTTCCAATATAATAGCCTTCTTTTGTATCAGGAGATTCTTCAGCCCCATACCCTTATACTCGCACCTCGCGGATTAAATTTCGAGATCAATCTCTGGCCCATGCGCCAGGGTATTTCTTATTATACAATTTTGTCCTGCCCTCAACACAGCAGCAGTCCTCGGTCCAGGATCCTGAGGGAGAGAAATATCTCCCACAATATGGGAGATTCGTTTCTTGTTATCCTCATCAGTTATCTGAAAAGTTACATTCAACTCCATCCCCTCGTAAGGGATTTTAGATGTCTGGCAGTACTTAACTATATGAGCACTAACACATGATCCGATGGATGCTACAAGAAGTTCAGCCGGTGAAGGCCCCTCATCAGCTCCACCATCACCTTTTCCCATGTCCACAAGAAAACGATGGCCACGGACACTGACAGAAAAACAAAGACCACTTTCATGTTTTATAGAAATGAGATCCATAACTGAATTACCATTTCAATTATCAGTTGACCGTGATTAATTCCCCGCCTTTGTCGATAAACATAAACAACAATAAACGGTTAAAAACTAATTATTATACGCAACCAGTCGGCTTGGAAAGCCCTGCCAGCTTACAGGCACCTTTAGCCGGTCCTGAAGGAAAGAGCTCATAAATCTTCTTAAGAGTTAATCCTGTCTCCTTACACAGCTTTCTGATCATGGGGGCGATACCATACTGGGCATAGTAATCTCTGATGTAATCTATCAGTTTCCAATGCTCATCGGTAAGTTCTCCATCGATACCTTCTATAGAGGCGTAACCCTGTGCAAAATCTTTACTCCACTCATCAAGCGCCTGAAGGAAACCATCCTCATCAACTTCATAAGACTTTCCACCAATTTCTAAATTCGGCATATCGTATTACCTCCTTCTTTTTAATTATAATGGGCAAAAATACCCTCACAAAATGACGCGTCTTCCCTATCGTTAACTATTTCATTGCTATACGAAAGGGCCTGCTCAAATATGGCCCTGGCCCACCCTTTTACTCCCGCGGTATGTAGATGAGAAAATAGAGCAAGGACATTCTTATAGCAAACACCATCCCTTTTCCCATTAATACCGTATCCACGTCTGACATTAAGGGCTAAATTAAGATTTACTTCATTTCCATCAAGGATGCGGCAATAATGGAACTCATGACCATGTAATATCTCCCCTTTGGGGAAATAAGGATTATCGCTATCAACTTCGAGAATTGTATACCCATGACCCTGAGGCCTTCTCTCCAGAGTGAAGCTCAGAGGAAAGACCCCTACCATGGGAAACGCCTTCTCACCCAAGATCAGCTTTTCCCCAAGATATATCAAACCACCACACTCTGCATAAACGGGAAGTCCTCTTTCAACTGCATTGCGGATCGATCTTAGAAAACCAACGTTAGCAGATAAAGAATCAGCATGGGTCTCAGGAAATCCTCCTCCAATGTAAAGAGCATCAACAGGGAGTAGCTCCTCATCGTCAAGGGCATTGCACTCCACAATAGATGCCCCTAGTTCTTCGAGAGCTTCCAGATTATCCGGATAATAGAACCAGAAGGAAGAATCTCTGATGACACCAATTCGAGGTTTGCACGGTGTGCAAAGGGGCCGCCGCTTCTCCCTTTCCTCGTCAGGCTGGACTTCGTTCCTGCTCGAGTCAGAGATATATAGGGGAGAAGAGTCGCTCGCGATCTTCCATACTTTACCTATATCAATATATCCAGCTGCTATACCGGCAGCCTCATCTATGGCCCGGGTAAGTCCTGAGTGTTCCTGGGGTGGTACCAGACCCATATGCCTCCCCGGAAAAGTAGCTTTGATCTTAGGAACAGCACCTAATACGGGCACTCCACAATTTGCTTCTATAGCGGAACGCACTACAGATTCGTGGCGAGCACCTCCGATCCGATTTAAAATAACACCCTTTATGTCAACTTCAGGATCGAAATGTTGACAGCCAAGAATCATAGCGGCTACGGTACTTGTAGTCATAGAACAATCTACTATCAATACCACCGGTGCTTGGAGCAGCTTGGCAAGCTCAGCCGTACTGTAACTTCCCTTCGGGTCCATACTATCAAAAAGGCCTCTGTTACCCTCTATCAAGGCACCATCGGTCTGCCTCACGCGGGTTGAAAAGGAAGACAGGACACCTTCTTTTTCCATCATGAAGATGTCCAGGTTGTAACATGTACGTCCCATTGCCATTCCAAGCCACGCGGCATCTATATAATCGGGACCCTTTTTAAAAGGAGCCAGATTCTTCCCCTCACGACGAAGGCAAGCCCCTACACCTACGGTTAAAAAGGTTTTACCTGAGCTGCCTCGCAATGCGGAGAAGATTACTCTGGGACTTACGATAACCATCTCTTTTCTATTCTTCTTCCTTACGACTCGACTCTTCTTCTCCGTGTTGCACTCCCGCACCCTTGAGTCCTATCATTGTAGTGGAGCCGCTTGACCAGTACTCGAGAATTCCTTCAGATACCATCGAATTGACGAGCTTTTTTACTTCCCTTGGTTTTCTGTCAGGAAAGATGTGGTTGAAGTCACTCAGATAGAACTTCGTTTTTGTCTTCTTCTCCTTCAATGTCTCGACGATAAGTTGCTTATCTTCTTCTATACCCATTCTCACACCTCTTCTCTTTAAAATTTAAATTGTGTGCTGGTACGCCAGGTTGTATAAGCAAAACGGTAATCGTCAATAAGGTGGTCTGAAAAGGGCAACCCCGTTTTCTCGAAGAACCTCTCCCAACCTATCCTCTCGGCCCAGTCACCGAGACGTTCATATTTTCTGGCGTCTTGTGCATAGCCGTTGAGAATTTTCTTGATTGCCTCAACCGTCGATGGCCAACGGGGAGGCTCATTGGGGATGAATGGAACCACAACCTTGGAAAACTTCGGGGCACTTATCCTGTTTGAAAGTTTACCTCCTACCAGCAGTGCTACACCGCTTCCTTCCTCATCCGCCAAGGGCATACAGGGACACATGGTGTAACAATTACCGCAGAACATACATCTTTCATTTTTAACGGAAACACTCTTTTTGCCATCCACCGTAGCCGGCTTGATGGCTCCTGTAGGACATGCGGCAATGGCTAAAGGGATCTCGCACATATTTCCCAGGTTCTCATGGTCAAGCATGGGAGGTTTACGGTGAATACCCAAAATGGCGATATCAGAACAGTGAACAGCACCGCACATATTAAGACAGCAGGCCAGCGATACGCGAACCTGAGCGGGCAATTTCATGTTCTGGAAATCATCGTACAGTTCATCCATGACAGCCTTTACGACACCCGAGGCGTCAATGGCCGGAGTATGGCAGTGAATCCAACCCTGAGTATGAACGATGTTGGTAACACAAGCTCCGGTACCACCACGCGGAAATTTATTTGAGCCACCAGCAAATTTCCTCTTTTCAAGGTCTTCCAGCAGCGGTTTTAATTTTGCCTCATTATCAACCATAAACTCGATATTATTACGTGTGGTCCATCTCACATAACCGTCACAGTGCTTGTCGGCAATCTCGCATATCTCGCGTATATGCTGAGCGCTCATAAGCCGTGTGCCGCCTACCCTGACCGTATAGACCTTCTCACCAGTTTCTGACACATGCACGAGCACACCTGGTTGAAGTATGTCATGGTACAACCAGTTTCCAAAATTCCTCTTTATTACGGGGGGTAAAAACTCTTCATAATTTCGCGGACCAATATCGGTAATTCTACCTTTTAACGGTTGCTTTGGATCATAGCCCATTTTTTAAGCCTCCTATTTCTGGTGTTTTTTCCTGAATTCTTTAACATCCCGGTCCCATCCGCCTGGAACATCCTCTTCCTTCCAGAAGATGTAGGGGTTCGATCTCGGCTCTTTAATCATTCTGGGATCAGCTTTCAGATCTAAAGCCTTAAGGAATTTTGCAAAGCCTTCCCTCTGTATCATTTCACCGAGACGTTCACGGTTTTTACCCTCTTCAGACCACCAATCCCAAACCTTTTCGATCAAATCCTTGAGTTCATCGTATGGCTTTTCCATTTTCATAAAGGGGACGGTTAGGGTGGACATCTGGGCACCCTCTAAGATCGGTGCCTTGGCGCCAAACAGAATAGAGGCTCCTGTATCCTTTCCAATCCTTAAGGCTCTGGGCATCGTATTGATACAATGCATGCAGCGATTACACTCTTTATTGTTGATCTTAAGTTTCTTGCCATCCCACTCCATACAATTTGTGGGGCAGAGACCAATCACCTCTTTCTGGATATCAAACTTTCCCCAGTCACGGCCGGCATGAGCCCCTGCATTCGGCTTGAATTCACCCCCTACATAAGCCTTGACCGCTTCCTGATCAATACGTATATCGTCACGCCAGGTGCCGATGACTGACATGTCCGATCTGGCAATAGAGGCCACACAACCGTTGGGACAACCATCAAACTTAAACTTGAATTTATACGGAAACGCAGGTCTGTGTAACTCATCTTGATATTCGTTGGTAAGAGTATGGCACAGATTCTGGGTATCATAACAGGCGAACTCACAGCGGGCCTTTCCTATACAGCAATTTGGTGTTCTAAGATTGGAACCCGAACCACCAAGATCCTGATTGAGATCGTGGGTCAAATCCCAGAATACTTCTTCCAACTGTGGTGTGGTTGTTCCCAGGAAAACGATATCACCAGTTGAGCCATGCATGTTTGTGAGGCCGCTACCCCTTTTCTCCCACACACCGATTAATTGCTTCAGGAAATCAGTTTTATAAAAATAACTGGAAGGCTGATTTACACGTATGGTGTGAAAATCTCTTACCGCCGGAAATTGTTCCGGCTGGTCGCAATATCTACCGATAACACCACCACCGTAACCAAACACACCCACAATACCGCCGTGTTTCCAGTGTCCCACCTTATCTTCGTAAGATAGTTCCATAAGGCCAAGAAGATCATCACAAACATCCTTCGGCGTCTGCAGATCGATGTCCGTTTTTTGTCTTGCTTCGTCCTGCTGTTTTATATCCGAGACAAAACTCGGCCATCTTCCTTTTTCTAACTCATCCATCATAGGAGTTTTACGCTTTCCCATTAACATACCTCCGTTTTTTAATAATTTAAAATCCCCAATCTCT
The DNA here is from genome assembly GCA_041648505.1 of Syntrophales bacterium. Taxonomy (GTDB): domain Bacteria; phylum Desulfobacterota; class Syntrophia; order Syntrophales; family CG2-30-49-12; genus JBAZOY01. The sequence continues at coordinate 81,793 of JBAZOY010000003.1, forward strand.
TCCTAGTCTTTTATATTTTGCTACTTAAAACTCTGTCACCTCCCTCAAAAAAATTTAGCCAAACTAGGGGGCTAACTATACCAATATCTCATATCTGTCAAGCGTTTATTGAAAAATTCACTCAACGCAAAACAAGTGCCTCCCGATTTAGTCACCTATTTTCGAAAAGCTTTCAATTCCGCTAAAACATCGGGGTGCATCTCGTAGCCGTATTCTACTGCCTTGTCACAATGGTAGAGAGCCTTCTCGAACTCTCCCTTCTGTAAGTAGGCAAGAGAGAGGTTATTGTGAGCAACTGCAAAATTTGGCGCAATTTCAAGGGCTTTTTTACTGTTTTCGATACACTCTTCAATTTTTCCCTGAGAAAAATAGGCACTTCCCAGGGTACTTAAAGCCTGAACGAACTTGGAATCCTTTTTTACCGCTTTCTTCAGCATATCAATCGCCTTCTCAACTTCCCCCATCTGAAGATAGGCAAATCCCATATTACCATAGGGAATAGCAATATCCGGTCTGAACTCCGTGACTTTACTGCAGAGTTCAATCCCCTTTTTCAGATCTCCTTTCTGGAAGTAGATTCCACTTAAGTTGATGTAAGCCTCTGCCAGACGGGGACTCTCCGCTATCGCCTCTTCAAACTCGAAGATTGCTTCATCCCATTTGCGCTGGCTTAAAAGTGCAATACCCAGGTTATAATGGGTAAGCGCACATGAAGGGTTTCCCTCTAAGCTTTTTCTCAGCTCCCTGATATACTCTTCGGTAAACACTTCATTCATAACTCACCATCTTTCGAGATGTTCGTGTACCAGCAGGAAAACTCATACATCCCCCTGTATCGCTCATCATCACCAATAATTCCCATGCATATTTCCCACACCCCTTGACCATAAGCATTACTGTACTCTTCGTGACGGCGAGTTTGCAGAAACTTCCTTATCAGAGCAAGGGCCGTTTCTCTTTGCCCGGCCATCCTGATGTCAAGGGGGTCCTTCGGTACAAGAAAAGGATCCCAGTTATCATATCCTTTATTGAGGATCCTCTTCTGATTCCTTGCCGACATGCCTTCAAAGACGGCCTTCTTTCTATCGTCCTCTTCCAGAGGTAATTCCTCCCGCTTAAATACAATACCCTTCATACACCAGGGTGCTTCATAATTTATTATTAAGATAATTTTGAACGAAGATCCTTACCCGCAAGAGGATTATAGAGCTTCATAATAGCTACCTTAATAACGTCCAACGTTTTCATATTCACGATGAAATCCATCAGGATGTTTTCTGCCTGCTCTGGAAGCACACAGGCATTAGAAGAATCGAAGTCTAATCCGGGGAAACCCTTAACAAGTTTTTTCTGTTCCTTGCTGGAAAGGCCTACTTGAACAGCCTTCTTACCATCAATTTTTTTAATCTCGCCGCCCAATCCTGCACCATGAATTTTTTTAAGTTTCTCATCATCGAGAAAAACATTGATATAACAGTCTGCCATCCAAGTACCTCCTCTTTATAAAATTTTTACCCTCAAAACGGGTAGTTAAATAGATTTTTCAACACCACTCAGAAACTTCATTGTCATCTTTGATAATCGTTAGTGCCCCTGTTTCACAAACTACCACACAATTTTCACACCCAAGGCACTCCCTGTCAGTGAGAACCGGTGAACATGCATCCCTTTTTTTAATTAAAACATCATTGGGGCATACCTCCGCGCATAACCCACAACAATTACACTTTGTTTCATCTATCCGGATAAGAAACATGGGACTCTACCATTCGAATACTCTCCATAACTAATCGGTTTGGAGAAAAACGTATTAATTAAAGCAAAAACTATACCCCCAGAATATAAGAGTTTGGAATAAAGCCTCTCCATCCCAAAGATGTAACTCTACGTGTATATCCCGAGCAGGATCACCTCTCTGGAAAAGAAAATCTTGGATGAAACAAACTTAAATGGGAAGAAAAAGTAACACTATTTAATTCCCTTTACCCTGGAAAGGGGAAATTTCCGATGCTTTTAAGGAGGTTAACTTATGTCCAAGAAACGTTACGAAAAGGTAACGTAAACAGTGGGGGACAGGGGAGGTCAGGAGGTGGTCCTGTCAAAAAGTTGATGTTCCTTCATTTTTTCCCAGAGGGTTTTGCGACTTATCCCTAAAAGTTCTGCCGCTTTGTTTTTGCGGCCATCTGCCTCCTGTAGTATCTTCGTTAGATGTTCTTTTTCCACGGCCTTTAGAACCTCATCCAGGGTTTCAATGTGACGACCAGCATACTTCTTTTTTTTCAGGCAAATCTTACGAATATCCTGGGGAAGATCAGCAATCTGAATCTTATCCGTCCGACAAAAAGCCACCGCCCTTTCCACTAAATTTCTCAACTCCCGAACGTTTCCCGGCCACTCATATTGTTCAAGCAGATCTAACGTCCCCTCAGTGAATCCAAGAATCTTTTTCGCGGTCCTCATTTTAAACTGATGCAGGAAATATTTGGCTAAAAGAGGGATATCCTCCTTTCGCTCTCGGAGAGGAGGAATTTGGATACTAATTGTGTTCAGACGATAGTAAAGATCCTCCCTGAGGCGTTCGGTCTTTACTGTTTGGATCTCGTAATTTGTGGCGCTGATTATCCTTACATCCACATGGATGGTTTTGGAACCGCCGACCCTCTCAAATTCCCTTTCTTGAAGAACACGGAGCAACTTGACCTGGACGGCAGGTGATATATCGCCAATTTCATCCAGAAAGAGCGTCCCCTGATCTGCCAATTCAAAACGGCCCTGTTTCCTTTGGATAGCACCGGTAAATGCCCCTCTTTCATGGCCAAATAATTCTGACTCGAGGATTGTTTCCGACAGGGCAGCACAGCTTACCTTAATGAAAGGGCCACTTTTACGGCGGCTGTTATAATGAATAGCGTTAGCGACCAATTCTTTTCCTGTACCGCTCTCACCTTGGATCAAAACGGTAGCATCTGTTTCCGATACTATCCGGATATTTTCGTATATTTCCTGCATCTTATGACTCTTGCCTATAAGGCTGCCAAAGTGATACTTTTTTTCCAGTTGTTTGCGGAGATAGATATTCTCATCTTTCAGACACTGAAAAATGTTAATGTTCTGGATCTTTAAAACCAGTTCATCGAGAGAAAAGGGCTTGGTAATAAAATCGTGTGCCCCCAGTTTCATAGATTCAACAGCCTTTTCGACAGTGCCATGAGCGGTAATCATGACTACCATAGTTTCAGAGGAAAGGCTCTTTATCTCTTTGAGTATACTTATTCCTGATATGTCAGGCAGAACCATGTCAACTATTACCATATCAAAGGATTCCTCACGAAACATTGACAAACCCTTCTGGCCGGTTTCCACTGCCTCTACTTCATATCCGGCTTTAGTTAAGGCGTCGGAGACGGTAACCAGTAAAATCGGTTCATCATCTATAAGCAGAATCCTTCCCTTCTCCATTCCAGATAAGCCTCCTTAGGAAGATAATTGCTGAATTTATTCTGAAAGACTTTTAAGCGGCAAAATAATGGTAAACTCGCTTCCTCTGTCTTTTTCGCTTTCCACTACGATCTTGCCACCATGGTCATGAATAATGCCGTAACTCACGGATAGTCCAAGCCCGGTACCCTGCCCTGGTGCTTTTGTACTGAAAAAGGGATCGAATATCCGACACAGGTTCTCTTCCGGGATTCCACATCCGTTATCCATTACTGAAATCGTTACCCTTGCGTTTTCCTGACCTGTTTTAACCCAAAGCTCTCCCCCTTCAGGCATAGCCTGGATGGCATTCAAGATAAGATTCACAAAGACCTGTAGCAACTGATGTGGATCCACCATGATTCTGGAAAGACTTTGATCAATATCTTTATGAAGAGAAATATTATTTGCAGAAAGTTGGTGGGAAGTTACTTCCAGTGTTCGGTTCATCAAGGCGTTGATATCCGTAAGCATAAGCTGAAAACTCCTCTGCTTACCAAAATTCAAAAGTTGCTTGACGATTTTTCGTATTCGTTCCAGACCTGAATAAACGAGATCAAGGTATTTGGTTCTAATCTTATCATCCTGAGGGTTTTGTTTTATAGTTTCAATACAGGTGAGGACGCCTCCCAGGGGATTATTGATTTCATGGGCCAGACCAGCTGCCAGCTTTCCCATAGCTGCCATTTTCTCTGTTTGAATCATGTGGGCATGGGTACGTTCAAGTTCTTTTCTTGCCGCATCGAGACTATCCATCATGGAATTGAAGGCCTTACTCAAAAAACCTATTTCATTCCTTTGGCTTACAGTAGAGCGAATAGATAGGTTTCCCCTGCTCACCTCGCTGAGGTCATCGGTTAACTTTAGAATTGGTTTAATGATATTCAGTATTAGGGCATGGACAATAATGAGATTAAGGACTATCAATCCGACAGAGATAAGGATCATCTCTTTATAACGTTTTACTATATACCGTTCAAACAGTCTGCTTTGTAAACGCTCAAGAGAAAATCCAATTCTCAGAATACCTATGTTTTCAAATTTTTTGGTCAGGGGTTTGGAAACTTCGATAATATCAACGACGGTGCCACTGTGTCTCCGGATGATTGTTTTAGCGGGGGTAACAGGTGGTAAAAAAGCCATGTCCCCATAATTCTTCACGTATTCCTGCGAATAACTCCGTCTTATTATCTTACCTGATGTATCGGTAACGATAACATATCCAACTTTCAAATTTTTGTTAGCCATTATACGAGTAATATAGTTATCCAGTAAAGTTCCTCCCTTCAATGGATCTAAGTCTATATAAGATATCAGGGCATTAGTAACAGGGATAGCGAACACCTCTACAAGCTCTTTCTTTTGCTGTTCTAAATCTTCCGTAGTTAAACGATACTCGCGATAAATAGAAAAAACTACGATCAATATAATCGTTAAAATGAGAAAACCGGAGATAAGGTGGAATTTCTTCTTTAAACTCCACCCCTTTTTCTGAAAGGTAAAAGAAGGAAAAGAGAACGGCATATAACCCTTCCAAAAAATGAAATATTTATTGGAACATTTGAAATTATAACGTGAAGGAAGGTATCCCTTTAATGATAATGATGTGTTCCCAATACCACTTTAATATCCGTTTTGGCCTCCACTATCTTGGCTAACTCTTTGGTGCTAATATAGGGGCAGTCCGGTTTGGCGGTTGCCAGACACGAGCTAAGGTGAATAATATCCGGCTTAATCCCGGATAATTTCATAGCCATACCTATGTTTGGAGCGACAGTACGGCCTGGACATTCGCACCTTACAAAAGCTATTACCTGAGATGGTTCGTTGAAATTACCATCCCCCAGTGCTGCTGCTTTTAAACATCGCCACTCACCAGGGCAACCGTACCCACTATCCATATAGGCACCGCAACCTACAATAATAACTTTTTTCATTGAACCCTCCGGTACAATTTTTACTGTCGGGATAAGTCCATTCTCCTGAAACCACCAACTTTAATCAGTTATTTTCTAACATATCCGGCCAAGGATTGCAATGCAAAAGGTTTTTACTTGAAAATTTAGATTGGCGTTACTTCATAAAAATTATATAAATTAACCGTAATTTCAAAGTTATACCCGTGTTTAAAAAAACCCAGCAATGACCTTACCCCGTTTTTTATTGATGATTTTCATCTTGGCCGTTTCGACGATCCATGTAAGCGGAAAAGAGATCTTGCCGGCAGACCAGGATGAGGATCACTTTCTGTCCCGGAGGAAGGGAATGGTTTGGGAACCGGGAAAAGATTATCTCCCGGGCCTGGTGTGTAAACTGCTTCTTTTCTGTTATAGGAGGTTCGGCAACGGTATTGATCACCATGAGATGGGGTTTCAAATCATTGCTTTTTACTGACCTGACACTCTACTTTCTGTCAGTGCTTATGTTTACAATCCTTAAAAGATCAACGGATAGGACTTAGAAAGGGGGATGGAGTACATTCGTAATCGTCATCAGGAATCAGATGTTTTGGCGACGTCACTAGAGTGATTACTTGCTTTTCTTTTATGATGCGTTTTTTTCTTACTTTCGCCTTCTTCTCCATAGTAGTAATAGTAATAATGATGGTAGTAATAGTACCTGTCACGCTCCATTTCCACGCCGTTAAGAACGGCGCCAAAAATAGGGGCTTTAATCCTTTGGAATTGGCTGAGACCATTTTCGATAATTTTTCGGCGTGTTTCACCTGCACGGATGACAAGAATAACGCCATCAACAATTTTTGATAGAACAACAGCATCAGTGGCTGCCATAACAGGAGGGGTATCTATAATAATGCGCTCATACTGAGTCCGTAGTTGTTCAATTAACTGTGCCATCCGTTGTGAACCAAGGATGTCCGATGGATTAGGGGGGATAGGACCGGAGGGAACGATATCGATGTTAGAGGTTTCTGTATGGATTATAGCCTCATTAATTCCACAGCTACCGGCAAGAACAGTTGACAGACCCTTATCGTTATCTTTAATATGAAACAGTTTTCGCATCTTTGGTTTACGCAAGTCACAGTCAAGAAGGAGGACATTACTCCCTCCCTGGGCCATGACCACGGCCAGATTAGCTGCGGTCGTGGTCTTCCCCTCCTCGGGAGTCATGCTGCTGACCAGGATTACCTGAGGCGGAGAATCGACGGAAGAGAACGTGATGTTTGTCCGGATACTGCGGTAGGACTCACTGGCCGCTGATCTGGGGGCTGACACGGAAATCAGGTCTCCTCCTTCAGGTTTTTTGTCTGTGCTGCTACCCGAGTTATCAGCAAAAGCAGGGACAAGACCTAAATATGGAATATTGAGATACCTTTTTATTTCTTCCGGTACCTTGATGGTATCATCCAGATACTCTAAGAAAAAAGCCAGTCCAATACCCAGAAAAGAGCCCATGCATGCGGCCAAAATGATATTTAACATCTTCTTCGGTTTCACCGGTGTCTTGGAAATCTCTGCCAGATCAATAATTCTTATGTTTCCCGTCTTTATCTCTTCCGTGAGTGATGTCTCTTTAAAACGCTTCAGCAGAAGGTCATACATATCCCTTGCGCTTTCTGCCTCACGTTTCAGGACACTGTAGTCAACGGCTTTCTGGTTGAGAACGAGACTTTCTCCTTTTTGACGTCCCAGAGATGACTTCAAAGAGTTTTCCCGGGCCTGGGCTACCTTGTATTCGTTATAGAGGGAATTGATCACCCTCTTTACCTCTGTGATCTTACGAGTCTTTATTGTATTTAGTTCGTTCTGGAGGGCGATCATCTGGGGATGATTCTGGCCGTATCTTTTGGAGAACTCAGACATCCGCTTGTACACCTCCACCTCCATGGCCTTGATCTGCTGAATAAGTTCATTATTCAGGACCTCGGGAACAGAGTCGAGCATATCAGGATTTGCCTCCATTGCTGCGGCTTGCCTGTACCTGGTTTCCGCCTCCACACGCTTCGCCTCCGCTTCCACAACCTGCTTGTTTAACTCGGCCAGTTTCTGAGCAGTAATACTCTCTACATCGCTGGAGAAATCGGTAATGATGCCGTATTGTTCCTTATAGCGTAACAATAACTGTTCCGCCGCATCTACCTTTTTTCGCTCCTCTTCCATTCTTGTGTTTAGCCAGGCTACGGCATCCCGGGTGGCCTTAAGCTTGGTTTCCATGTCCAGATCAATGTAAGCTCTGGCAACAGCGTTAGCTATCCGGGCAGCAAGTACAGGGTCTTCAGCCTCGAAACCTATATCAACGAGGCGGCTGTTACGGACCGGACTGACCTTAATCCTCGCGATAAATTGAGAGACGAGGGGAGAATCAGAGATTTTTTCCTTATTTTTTTCCGTCTTCAAAAGGGAAGCTACATAACCTATCGCATCCTTAATCGATCGCAACAAACTGAATTTATCATTTTTCTGTGCAACAAATTCCTCATTCTTATCCAGTTGCAGGCCGCTGATAACCTTACGCGCAACGGCACGACTCTCAATGATTTGATACTGAGTCTGGTAGTAGTCGGTACCGGAGGAATCTACCCTCATTACTTCTTCCACGGTGACAACATTGGGGTTTTCTTTTTCAATGAGCAAACGAGCTGTTCCCCGGTAAATAGGCGTTGTTGTGAAAGAAAAGATGGTAACGGAAAGAAAAATAACGGTAAAAACCGTAACGATAGTCCACCTGTGTTTTATAATCACTCGCAGGTAGTCCCACAGGTCAATCTGTTCTTCTTCTTTTTCCATTTCTTCCATAATTAAAAGAAACTTTCAGGCACTACGATAAGATCGTTAGGTTTAATGGGGACAGACTGGATTATTTTGCCGGACTTGGTAATTGCATCAACGTTTACATTGTAAATCTTTTCCTTTTCATTTTCGAGACGGACAATACGCGTTTTGTTTCGTGCGGCAATGGGTGTGAAACCTCCAGCCATGCTGATAGCTTCAACGATAGTAATGTCCTTTTTAGTAAAGGCGTAAGAGCCCGGGTTTTTCACCTCACCCATAATATAGAAAAAATCTGCCCTGGGGATATATATAACATCCCGGTCGGCTAAAAAAATATTGGAGTTCTGGTCACTCCCCTTGAGCAGACCTGAGAGATCGAATTTGATCACAATCTTAGTTTCCGCCTCCCTGCCGATATTCAGGGTGCGGATGATCATCGCCTCCTGTATCTCCCCATTTTCTTTTCCTATGTCAATCCCTCCGGCTTTTCCGATGCCGTCGAGTACTCTCTCGCGGGCCTGGATGGGATAGTTACCCGGCGATTTAACGGCCCCAAGAGCGGAAAACTTCTGACTTTCGTACTTGACGACCATCACTGAGACATGGGCGTCGAACAGGTATTGTCCTTCTGCCATTTGTCTGGATACTAGTTTCTCGATCTCCGCGGTGGTCATATCTGCCACTCTGAGCCGTCCAATAAGGGGAAAAGAAAGGTAGCCATCTCCCGATACCCTTACGGATTCCCGGGAAAGCTCTTTTTCTTCGTATATCGTGATACTGAGGACATCGTAACCGCCGACTTTGTAGTCACCCGCGGCCAGTCCCCTGTATTCAGGATATTGAAGGAGATATTCTGAAACAGTAAATTGGGGGGTCTTTTCAATGATGCTGCTCAGGACTTCATCATGGTCTTTTTGGGTGATTTTCTTTCTTAATTCCTGTAGATTTTCTTTTAAGTCGTTAGACGGGTTTCCCTCCACCTCTGTGATCTTTACGACATTGCCCGCAACTCCGCAGGCTACGACGAAGAAGAAAACCAGCAGAGCTGCCGTGATCAGTGGTAAAAAGCGCCTCCGTAATACCCTCTTCCAGACATACATATAAAACTGAACTCTCTATTTTAGCATCAAAACAGCATTCTCAGGAAAATCCGACTCTCCCCCCTCTAAAATCTTTGTTTTTCTGAAGGGTCCCGCAACTAGCGCGATGGACTCACCGGTTTTACCGTGGTTGTCGTGGTAGTAGTTGTTGTGGTAGTAGTTGTCGTTGCTGGTAATACTGTTGTTGTGATGGTTTCCGGTATCGTTTTTACCGGCGATACCGTCGTGGTTACCTCTGTAGTGGTTGTAACGACGTCTCTTATGCTATTTCCCAGTTCTTGTTGAACTGATTTAGCTCTATTTGCCGCTTTTTCAGCGTCCTCTGCAGCCTTACGGGTCCCTTTCAGATCAAGCTTTTCTGCCAGTTTTCCGGCTCTTACCGCCATGCCTTCCGCGTCTTCAGCGGCCTGCTCAGCCTTCTTAAGCGCATCTTCGGCATCTCTGGCCGCCTGCCTGGCTCCCACGGCCTTTTCCCGGTCACCCCTTTTTTCCGCATCCTTAGCAGCCTTCTCGGCACCTGCCTTTGCCTCTTTAATTTGTTCGATAACAACCATAATTTCGGCAACAGCGATGCGCGCACCGGTAGCTGCCATTGTCAACTTTGCCTCGGTTCTTACCAGGTCATCAGGGTTTTTCTCCATTGCTGCAGCGGCCTCTTTAGCTGCCTGAAGGAGCGCAACTTTAGCACGAGCCAGATCTACAACCTTTCCTGTTACCTTTGCCTGTTCTTTTTTTTCGTATGCCCTCAAGACGGACCGGTAAACATTATTCTTATTTGCTGCATCAATGCCCGGGGCAGTGAAAGGTCCCCTGATAACCCTTCCCACTGCATCCGCTATACCGGTGATCATGTTCAAAAAGGTATTGATATTATCAAACCCCATCTCCCCTTCGGACCCACGGATTCCACAGACAGCCGTCGGCGTCTGGAGATAATTTTTTCTTTCTGAGGCGCCTGATTTAAACCAGAACTTACCCACGAAACAGGTAGCCCGGCGTGCCGCTTTTATAGTCTTAAATATCCATACACCCCTCTTCTCATTCCTCTCCTGAACTATAACATTGGAATAGGAGTTGATTTTCATTACCGCCCCATCATTGAAGATAATCCGGGCTTCACCTTCCCTGGTCTGGATATTATCCCCCGTGTTGACGGGTTGTCCGACTTGCGTCACTTTAGCACTTTCTGTACCCGACTGGATAACCACATCACCTTTGAAACTCGCTACTTTGGCAATCGTGGCCGAAGCCTCGGTCAGGGGACAAAATAACCCGCAAAATACAGCTATAAGTACAGGAGATAGAAAGAAAATGTTCTTCACAACAGTTTTCCCGTAAAACATTTAGTCTAAGTAAGGACTTAATTACTGTTTAACTAATATGCAACTTTAACGGTGGCCATGTACTGGTTATCTACGAAACTCTCCGCTTCGTAGTTTGAATCTTTTTTGTTGTAAACGTGCCCGACATTCAAAGTTAACCAATCTCTGAGGGCGTAATCAATTCCCAGACGGGTCACATAGTTATCATCTTCTCTGTCCTCACCAGTAGCATTATATGCGGGAGGCATATTGTAGTCATTCTTGCTCCACATCATCCCGAGAGTTGCTGTGAATTTCCTCATAAAGCCCTGCTGCACGGTGAAACCTATACCTGTATCTTCGAAGTACTCCTTAGTATCGGAAGCTGTATCGCGGGTGGATCTGGAAAGGTTAAGCGCCAGATTTGTTGTTGTCGTCGGCTGAAAGTTTATGCTGGTGGCGGCAATCCATGTATCCTTATCTTCACGCACGGCACCTGTGGGAGTCAATCCGTTATTGTATTCCTTCCACTGGTAACCAAAATTCAGCTCACCCTGTAGTTTCGCTGCAGCATCCCACGTTAAACCCACGTTGGTTCGATGCCATTCGGAGTCGGAATCATTAGACTCGCTTGAAGTACCATAGTGTGTATTGTAGTCTCTTTCACCATGGTGATAGCGTATAAAACCCCATGTCTTGGGGAGAATCTTGATCTCCGCTCCAATACCGAATTCATTATCATCATAGTTTTGGGTATAATCTTGGTCATCCTTGTAGTCCTGCTTGTAGAAGTTGTAGTACACAAAGGATCGGAAGTTGCTGCTGAAGTTATACCCTACCCTGCCCTTCAGGTCGTTCATCCAGCGTTTCGTGACACGACCAACCAAGTATTGGTCGGCGGATCCGTAGGGATCTTCCGCCCTCGTATAAAGATTGGTGAGACCGATGATCAATCCTGCCGGGGCCTGATAGTTAAGGTCAAGGTTTACCTGATGGTTTTTCCAGTTATTGCTGTCATTGTCTCCGTATAAGGCAAAATCGCCCTGGTAGCCCAGATTCACATACCCTCTCTCCGGAAGGGTATAATTAAGAAGAATCCCCGGCATTACATGGGTGATCAAGTCCGATTCCTCTCTTTCCGCGAGAGAGTCTGTTCCATTGCCCCTGTAAATATTATCATCATAGATACCCTGAACTGTGATGTTCGGAATAATTTTTAGTTTTCCAAAATTAATATTCCCCTCCTGGGCCATCAGTTTACAGGGTAAGAGAATAAAAAGGGCTGCCCCAAGAAAAGCAAATAATAACTTTATGTTACTCATCTCCCTGACTCCTTTCTTTCCATCAATAGATTTAAGTTATTCAACTTACTAATGATCATCTATGCCTATAGCAAAATTTGATGACTTTCCTTTTCGTTACTGCGAAGGACTTACCGGTTTGATTGTTGTCGTTGTTGACGATGATGTTGTTGTCGTTGTTGTTGGTATTGTCGTTATCGGTATTGTCGTTTCAGGCGTTACCGTCGTGGTAGGACCTTCCGGCACAGTTGTCTCTTCTGTTGTCGGTGCAACCGTTGTTGGCGGTACTGTCGTTGTCAAGACAGGAGCTACATATGTTTGAGTAATTCTCGGAGGCAGATCCTGAACCATAGTTTGGATTTTACCTAAAGCCCCCTCCGCACTTCGAGCCTGCGCTCTGGCCGCACCCACCGTCTTCGCCGTTTTTACCTTCTCGACCGTCCCTTGTATCTGCTGAAGTCTTACCTCTGCCTGCCCCACCGCCGACGTCAATACGGTAACCGCTTCTGTATCTCCAGCGGCACGGGCTGCTTTCAGTGCCTGATTCAAGGCAGCAACTACAGCCTCAGCCTCAGCCTCTGTTTTTTCCGCTGCAGCAACGTACTGTTCGATTGTTTCCTCCTTTTGTTGCGCCTGAACCCCTGCCTGAATAAAAAGGACCACGAATCCAAAACACAATAAAACAATAATCCCTTTAAAGCTGAAATGCATGACGTTCCTCCTTTATCTACTAGTAAAGCGCCCCTTACACGCCCCGTTTAAAAATTGCGATTTACAAACATCTTTCTTATGCCCTATAATGTAACAAAAAAAAATAAAGTCAAGCAGTTTTCCCAAATCCACCACCTAATTTCATTAAATTCGGGAAGGAAGGGCGTTTGCTGATAATTTACATTCACCTCAATGCACGACAATAATCATCATTTATGCTGTAAATTCAATCATCATAAAATGTTGGT
>JBAZOY010000004.1:0-85158 GCA_041648505.1 Syntrophales bacterium
GTATCCTTAAGGCCTAAAGGAGATTCGGCTTTCGGAACAAGGGCAGAACTGAAAAATATGAACTCCTTCCGGAATGTCCAGCGAGCGCTTGAATACGAGATCAAGAGACAGCAGTATATCCTCGAAAGCGGTGACAAGATAGTTCAGGAAACAAGGCTCTGGGACGATACCCAGGGAGTGACTCTTTCCATGCGGGGAAAGGAAGAGGCTAATGATTACCGCTACTTCCCCGATCCTGACCTTGTACCTGTTGTCATAAGTGATGACTGGATTGAAGACATCAGAAAAGGGCTTCCCGAACTCCCCATGGAGAAGAGGGAAAGGTTTATCAGGGATTATCAGATACCTCCGTATGATGCCGGTGTGCTGGTTTCAAGCCGGGCTCTGGCCGATTATTATGAGGAAGTAGTCAGAATTTCAGAAAAGCCGAAAATTGCCGGCAACTGGATCATGGGTGATATTCTTAAGCTGCTGAATGAAGACAAACGTGACATCAAAATGTGCCCTATCCTTCCCTCGTCCCTGGCGGAACTGATCCAACTGATTGAGGCTGGAACAATCAGCGGTAAAATGGCCAAGGAAGTTGTCGAAGAGATGTACAAAACCGGTGCCTCCCCGGAAAAAATCATCCAAGAAAAGGGGATGGTGCAGATCACAGATGAGAATGTACTTACAGAAATCGTCAAGCAGATCATAGAGGCCAACCCGGCTCAGCTTGAACAGTATCGCGGAGGGAAGGAAAAAGTATTTGGATTCTTTGTCGGCCAGGTAATGAAGGCTACTCAGGGAAAAGCCAATCCCAAGCTTATCAATGACCTTCTAAGGAGAATGTTAAAATGATCAAAACGATTTTCTGGGAAGATGATGCTGTGGTCATGATTGACCAGAGGGCCCTCCCGCAGGAAGAACGTAATCTTGTCTGTAAACGATATGAAGATGTAATCACGGCAATCAAAAACCTCTCGATCCGCGGCGCCCCTGCGATCGGAGTAGCCACGGCAATGGGAATTGCCCTTGGTGTAAAAAAAAACATCTCACCCGCATCCGAAGATGAGCTGAAGGCAGAATTTAACCGTATCTGCCACGAGTTTTCCAAAGCGCGTCCCACCGCCAGAAACCTTTTCTGGGCTATCGAAAGGATGAAGAATTGTTTCGATAAAGCTTTTGCCTCCGGCATAGAAAAAATAAAAGAGGCCCTCGTCACAGAAGCCATCCGTATCTGCGAAGAGGATATTGCCATAAACAAACAGATTGGTATCCACGGAAGGTCTTTGATCAATAGCGGAGACTCCATCCTTACCCACTGTAATGCCGGTGCTCTGGCGACAGCCGGCTACGGAACAGCCCTCGGGGTGATCAGAGCTGCCCATGAAGAAAGAAAGACGCTGCACGTATATATGGACGAGACAAGACCGATACTTCAGGGGGCGAGACTTACCGCATGGGAGTTGATGAAGGAGAGAATTTTCTCCACTTTGATTACCGACAGTACAGCCGGGTTCCTCATGAAACAGGGAAAGATCAACTGCGTCATTGTAGGAGCGGACCGGATCGCCGCCAATGGAGATGTGGCTAACAAGATCGGTACTTACTCTCTTTCAGTTCTGGCAAAGGAGCATAATGTCCCGTTTTATGTGGCGGCACCGCTCTCCACCATTGATATGGCAATCAAGGATGGAGATGACATTCCTATTGAGGAGAGAGACAGTGAAGAAGTTCTTTCATTTCGTGGAGTCGTGGTAGCACCGGAGATGATTATGGTCTATAATCCGGCCTTCGATGTGACACCGAACCAATACATAACAGCGATCATTACCGAGAAGGGAATTATCGCCAAGCCATATGAAAAAGCAATTGCCCGTCTCTTTGATGAAAATGTGAAAATTACATGAAAAAACTGTTTCTCTTTGATTTTGACGGTGTCTTGATTGATTCCCTGGAAATATATGAACGAGCGGTGATGCAATGCCTGGAAAAGATCCGTAAACCGATCGTTAAGAACCGCGCAGATTTTATGGACCTTTTTGACGATAACTTTTATGAAGCGATTGTCAAAAAGGGAATAGCTCTTGAAGAATACACAAATGCATCAAGGGAAATAGTTGCCCAAATCGACTATGACCAGATGGAGCCCTTTTATGATTTAATCCCTGTTCTCTATGAGCTGAAGGAAGACAATCTCCTCGTTGTCATCTCCTCCAATGAGTCTGGGGTCATCAATAAAGTTCTCTCCCGTCTCCGGTTTGACGGGTGCTTTAAAGAAATTCTCGGTTCTGACTTCATGTACAGTAAAAGTGAAAAGATCACCCATGCCATGAACAGGTTCCATACAGAAAGAGACAGCACCTACTATGTGGGAGATACTGCGGGTGATGTCAAGGAGGCAAAGATAGCCGGGGTAAACACCGTTGCCGTCACCTGGGGATGGCACAGCAGAGAAAGACTCGAAGCGGCAAAGCCGGATCACTTGATTGACAGACCAGAAGAACTGTTGATCCTTGATACCTTACCCCATAAGTAGTGGAGGGGCGGCTGAAGGGCCGTGATTCTTCTAAAGTTCTTTCATAACTTTTCCTTATTATGCGTGGCCTCATCACAACCCAACGTAACAAATCTGTCAGCCGGCGGATCGGTATAAAACCCAATAACAAACAATGCTAAAACGTAACTACATCATATAACAATAGATATTGAAAAATTGCGTCTTCGTCATTGGTGTCTTATGAGGACTCTGTAATGGTGTTTGGGGTATAATATGGATCAATATGAAATTGTCAGCAATTAGGAGAAACCATGTCATCGAGGAACCACGTGGTAATAACAGGTACAGGGAGAAGTGGAACTACTTTCCTGGTCGAGCTTCTGACACATCTAGGGCTTGAAACCGGATTTAGTGCCGATGACATTGTATCTAGGAAATTTAAGGAAGCTCGTGCCGGATTAGAATATGACATAAGACGCAAAGATCCTCCCTTTATTTGTAAAGACCCCTGGTTTTGTGATTACGCAGAAGAAGTCATACGCCGTGACGATATCGTCATCGAACATGTTTTCATTCCTGTTCGAGACTTGAATGGGGCGGCTGAAAGCAAACGACAGGTAGTAAAGACTAACCTTTCAAATTTGCTTTTTGTCGAGCGATTGAAGCACATGATCAGGCCACGACAATTTGCCGGTGGATTGTGGCACACACGTTCAAGCAAACCAGGTAAACAGGAAGAAACTCTCCTGAGGCAAATATACAAACTTATGTTAGCAGTCTCTGATACTACATTACCCGTGACTTTCATGCGCTATCCGAGGATTGTCAAAGATTGTCCATATCTATTTGAAAAGCTCAAACCGATATTACGAGATATTACGTATCAGTCTTTTTGTGCAGCGTTTAGGAAGACAGTTCGACCGGAACTGATCCGCAGCTGCAACGAAGACGATTGCTAACATCTATATGGCCTTCGGTTGTGAAGAGAATAATCTCCTATAGAAAGGGTTATCCGAAACAATAGTACCTGTATTTTCCCCCATAATTTCCTTCACCTTCATTTTCGAAAGATTACAATTCGTGGAAGGTTTCCAGATATAATTTGACTTTAAAACCTCAGCATCCTGTTTCGTCCGGATGAGCCCATGGATAACCCCCGGATCCTAAAAGTGATTACTCATGATGAATGGAAAGGCAATACCGGCCTGCTGAAGGAGCAGAAACGTATGGCTTACTTATATGAACAGGTGTAACCACATATATATATCTTGCGGTCATTTTTTCTTGACATACAACCTTATATTCCCTATTCTTCCTTCACGAAAAGCAAGTTCTTATCAAAAAAAATTATTAGAACTTCTTTCGCAGCCGCCGTAAAACCTTTACGTACAAACGTTAAAAATGCTTAGGGTGCTGCTGTAGGGCGAACCGATGCAGCATCGATTGGCGGATATAAGATCTTCCTTGAGCAGTATAAAAGAAGGGATTCAGCAGAATCTTAGAGATTCAGAAGGAAAACCGATTTATGCAGCAGCCGGGAACTTTTTTTGAACCGCAACAACACCTGTATTTCCCCTCCCGCCTTGCAAAGCTACAGGAAGTTTCAAAGAATTATCGGAATAGACTTATAGATAGTAACGCCAGGGAAGGAGTACTTATTTATAACACCGGGGCCTGCGGTAAGCGTCATCTTAAATTTTGCCGAAGGAACAAAAGCGGACGTGCAATGTCCAGTGACGGATTGGGCAGTGCCACCCGTACGTTTTACGGCAGTACGGCTGCCGGTATACTCCAGCAGGTGGATCGGCCTTTGCTGATTATCCGTACGCAAAGACTTTAATTCAATAATCCGGAGACTTATAAACGCGGACCATTTTCATATTAATTTTTCCGTGTTTATTCTGTTGAGAATAACGATAGTTCTCTAATTTTATTTAGGCAGGATCGTGTGTACAGGATAAAATTACCTTCGCTTATCGGATACATGACTGCCGTTCTTATTCTTGGTTCGTATGATTTTTCTCGTTGCCAAGATAGCAACGGATAGTAGTAAGGAGTTTCCATGCAGGAAAAAACCTTGCAGCATTGGTTGCTCATCATCATTTCCACGATTGTTGTGCTGCCCTATCTGGCTCTCTGTTACATCTTTTATGATCGGCAGCTCATTCTCTCACCAGTCCACTTCGCACTGCTTTTGCTGATTCTTGCACTGGCTGTTATGGGCGTCATGCTAGTCCGTTATGTTTTTGAAGCGGTTTCCGTCACCGCTGATTCCCTGAAAAAAACCGCTGAAAGCGGCGACAGCCAATCATTAAATCTTCACCAGAAGATAATGGAATTGGATGATATATCATCCTCCTTCAACACTGTGATGAAGCGATTGGAAAAGACTACGGAGTCGCTGGACCATACTGTCGAAAAACTGCAGCAGACCGATGAGGAGTATCACAAAGTCCTTGAAAACATCGAGGAAGGTTACTACGAAGTCGATATAGCCGGCAATTTTACCTTCTTTAACAACACCATATCCAAAATCCTCGGCTATTCAAAAGAGGAGTTGAGAGGGATGAACAATCTCCGGTACATGGACGAAGAAAACGCGAAGAAGGCCCTTCTCTGTTGCAGCAACATTTACCGTACCGGTATTCCTGAGAAAAATATGGAAGTGGAACTACTCAGAAAAGACGGTAAGAGTGTGATCGTTGAAGCGTCGATTTCCCTGATCAGGGATCCATCCGGACAATCCGTCGGACTTCGTGGAATCATTCATGATATTACGGAACGCCGCAGGATGGAGGAGGAGATTATTTCCCTTTCAATTACCGACCACCTTACGGGCATTCACAATCGAAGGGGATTCGAGGCCCTTGCCGAACAGCAGCTCAAAATAAGGGAACGGACAAAGGAACAATTGTTCCTGCTGTTCGCTGATTTAGACAATACGAAAGGGATCAATGATAATTTTGGTCATGAGAATGGCGATATGGCCCTGATTGAAGTTGCATCGATCCTTAAGGATGTTTTTCGAAAATCAGATATCATCGCCCGTATCGGAGGGAATGAGTTTGTAGTCCTCGGAATAGAATCTCCGGAAAATGATTCCGAAATACTTGCAAGCCGCCTGCAGCAACGTATTGGCGTTCACAACACCAGGGGAAACGAGGATTATCAGATCTCACTGAGTATCGGCATAGCCCGCAGCGATCCAGACAAACCCTGCACCATCGATGAATTGATGTCCAAAGCGGATACGTTAATGTATCAACACAAACGGAGCATGCGTTTGTAAACTTACGGGAATCTGAGTATCGAGAAAATAATACCCTTTGTCCGGTCAACTCCTTAGGGCGGTAAGGTCTTCAAGATGCTTCCGGTAAAAGAAAAGATTACTTATATGTATAAACATGTCTCTAAAGATCAGTTATCATGCCTGATTATAAGTTTACATTTCCATCCTTCGTTGTGTCTGTCCCAGACATGAGGGTTCTCTGATAATACCGCCATCGGTATTTCAAACCCGGGAAAGTTCTATCTGATTTAAAATTCACAGGAATCGGTTAAAGCAACCCTTCCCGCCTCGTTTTCAGTGGCTCACATAATACCGGCAACGAAACTATTTCTGAGAACCGGGTATTTAAGGATGTTCTGTTAGGGGTTAAAAAAATGAAACGACAGATTATATTCGTATTGGGGATGCACAGAAGCGGCACAAGTGCTGTAAGTCGCGGACTTAAGGCGCTGGGGGTGGAGCTGGGTGACAATCTGATGCCTCCTGTTCCTAACGATAACGAAACAGGATTCTGGGAGGACATTGATTTTAACTCATTAAATGAAGAAATCCTTGCCTTGATCGGCTGCAATTGGAATAGTTCACGGCTGATTGAACCAGGCGAACTGACCGGTCAAGCATTTTCTTCTCTCCGGCTTCGTGCCCTTGAATTGCTCAATCATAAAATCGGCAAATCAGATAAATTTGGCATCAAAAATCCACGTATGTGCAGAACCATGCCGTTTTGGCAGCAGGTAATGAGCCATTGTGACTTTGAGGATCAATATGTAATTGCGGTCCGTAATCCACTGAGCGTTGCCAGATCACTCGCCGCCCGTAACGGTTTCAGCGTTGAAAAATCTCATTTGCTCTGGCTGGGACATATGATTCCCACAATGATGGAAACAAAAGGAAAACGACGAGTTGTGGTTGACTATGATCTCCTGATGAATGATCCCATAATACAGATGGAACGTATTGCACGCGGCTTGAACATCGTACCCGACGGAAATACAGAAAAAGAACTTACCGGTTTTGCGGAAGACTTTCTCTCTCAGGAACTGCGCCACACTCAATTTGACATCCGCCATTTTGCACTGGATTCCCGTCTGCCGCGTCTTGCTGCCGATGCTTACGGACACCTGCTGAAACTCGCTCAGGATATTGTATCTCCTGAAGCTTCCGAATGTATTGATACATGGAATCACATCAGTGAGATATATTTGTCGATGGCACCTGTATACTCCCTACTTGACCGGGAAGAAAGCATACTGGCCGAGCATGAAGGACAGATTGCCGCCAGCAACAAAGCCATCGCTGATAAGGATACACATATCAGGAACCTTGGAGTTTTAATTGAAGACAAGAGTACCCATATCATAAGCCTTGAAACGGCCTTAGATGAAAAAAGGGGCCTCATTGAAGAGCAAGCGGAGCAAATTCAGGCAAAGGATTTGCGTATCCAGAATATTGAATACGAGCTGAGTATAATTAAACACTCCCGGGTCTGGAGAGCAGCAGAAGCTCTTCGATCTTTGTTTTATATAAAAATACTGGGGCATTTTCCGTTACTACAGCAATCTGCTTTAACAATTAGCAGAGCAGGATTTTCAGTTTTTTATCAAAAAACAAAAAGAAAACTGAAAAGGTATTTATGGCGATCCAATCATGAACCGAAAATCTCGGATTCATCACCTTCAGAAACAGCCTCAATAAAGAGCATGGAGGCAAAGACATATGTTCCGCTCACTGAATTTAAAATGAAGGCAGAGAAAGAAGTTATCAGAAAGAAGTTAAGAGAGGTCATTGATAAAATTGAAAAGAAGCGAGGTATGTGAAGAAGTGAAAGGACTGATTTCTGTAATTGTTGTTAACTATAATGCCTCGAAATATCTGATTCCATGTTTCGAATCACTTCTCAAAATTGATAAGGGTGATTTTTCGCTGGAAATAATCATGGTGGATAACTTGTCCAAAGATGACTCCATACCGTTGATCAGGGAGAAATTTCCGGAAATAAAAATTATAGAGAATACCGTCAATAACTATGCGAAGGCAATAAATCTGGGCATCCTTTCTTCCAGCGGAGATTATGTGTGTATCCTGAATCCGGATACCGTCGTAGAGAATAATTGGTTCATGGGTGGTCTCGAAGTTACCACCGGCCATGACAGGATCGGCGCTGTCCAAAGCAAGATACTCTTTACCGATCAAAAGACCATCAATAGTGTCGGGGTTGAAGAAGTTGAAGACCTTTACTTTCGGGACATCGGATTTAATGAAAAAGATGTCGGGCAATATGCAGAACCAAAAGAACTAAGTTTTTTTTCAGGGGGGTCGGTTTTATTCAGGAGGGATTGCCTGGACGACGTGGGCAGTTTCGACGAAGATTTCGTGATGTACATGGAGGATGTTGACTATAGTATTAGATGTCGTGATAAAGGATGGAAAATATTTTATTCACCCCAAAGCATCGTTTATCATCAATATCATGGTGTAACTTCTTCTGCATTGTGCGAATATTTTTGTTCCAGAAACAGGCTGCTTCTTTTGGGGAAACATTTTCCTTTTAACTTGCCTCGCTGTATTAAAACATCCCATTTCTACCTGAAAAGCGATATGAATAATCTGTATCATTCCCTGATTCAGGCATTTAAAAAAGTGGCCGAATATCACCCTGCAGAAACTATCATCAAGATTCTCGATAAAATGAAAGACATCATCCCGGGAATTCTTGGAACTAACAGAGCAAGTAATTTTTTCCGTCAACTGGAAGTGGTTTTGGGGCTGCGAAAAATAAAAATTGGGATTTATGATCATGCTTTTCATTTTGCTGGAGGGGGACAGCGTTATGTAGCAAAACTGGCGGAATCTTTTCAGGATAAGTATGATATCACATACATCACGAACAAAGATATCACCCTCGAAAAGTATAAGGAATGGTTCGATATTGATCTATCCAACTGCAAAATAAAAGTCATTAAAATACCTTTTTATGAGATCGCCGGCCGGTATTATATTGATGAAGGCATGGTGGTCAACGAAGAAAATAATCCTTTCGATATCATCAGTCGGGAAAGTCGGTGCTACGATATATTCATCAATGCAAATATGCTTGGAAAGGTAAGTCCCTTATCTACGCTATCCATTTTTATTTGCCATTTCCCTGACAGGGAAAAAGAAAAGTTTTTCAGTGTCGATCAATACGATTACCTTGTAACAAACGGGAATTATACATCATTCTGGGTAAAACAAAGGTGGGGACTTAATCCGACATTACTTCTGTATCCGCCTGTTGATATGTATCATGGAACAGGTGGTTTTGATAAAAAATCAAAACTCATCCTGTCCGTGGCGAGGTTCGAACCCGGTGGAAGTAAAAAACAATTGGAGATGATCAGGGCATTCAACGACCTCTGTAAAAAAGACCAACGTTTGAAACATGACTGGCGATTCATACTTGCCGGTGGCAGCACGGATGATAATCCTTATTTTAATAGGGTACGAAGGAAGGTGAATGCGATACAGGCGGACAATATTGAATTGATGCCGAATCTTACGAACTCGGAAATTTTGCGGCTGTACGGCATGGCTTCAATATTCTGGCATGCCTGTGGTCTCGATGAGAAAGATCCCCATTTAGTCGAACATTTTGGGATGACAACCGTCGAAGCGATGCAGAATTACTGCGTGCCAATCGTAATCAATGGGGGTGGCCAAAGAGAAATCGTCGAGCACGGGATAAGTGGATTCCTGTTCAATACATTGGAAGAGTTAATGGAATGGACATTAAAAATCATAGATGATGATGAATTGAGAAAAGGAGTTGCTCAAAGGGCGTATGAAGAAAGTCACAGATTCAATTCCGACGTGTTCAAAAAAAGAGCTTTGTCTTTCTTTTCGAATATCGAGAATCGATTGATGGGTGGAGAACCTTTGGAAACAGGAGATGATTCATCGAAATTTGATTAATATCAGAAAACTTATACGAAGCTGGAGGAAAATCGCACGGAAGCAATTGATGGTACATAAGCCTAACGTGAGTTCGATGATTGATCCCAAAAACCTTATCCGTGACAGACCTGTATCTACGTTTTGCCGGAAGTCTGAAGAATTCTTTCAGCGCATTAAAGACAACAGTGAACTGCACGGCAAACCCTTTGCAAATGCACAGGCAGCGCCCAGGTTGATACTCAGGCTGGGGTTTCTCCTGTCGGGTATCAGGCTGGGGGGGGGGATGACGATCCTGGACTTCGGTGCAGGCACATGCTGGTTATCGAAGATGTTGAATCAGATGCAGTGTGCCACAATATCCGTAGATCCGTCTATTACGGCTTTAACGATCGGGCAGAGGTTGTTCAAGGAATTTCCGATAGTCGGTGAGCCCATTTTGCCACCCCGATTTATTGTGTTCGAAGGACACCATATATCTGTGGAAGATAATTCTATAGACAGGATAGTTTGTTTCGATGCTTTTCATCATGTTCCGAATCAGAAAGAAATTCTCAAAGAATTCCATAGGGTGTTGAAACCGGGAGGTATTGCGGGATTTAGCGAACCTGGGCCTCACCATTCCAAGGCTAATGATTCTCAAGCAGAAATGATGGCGTACGGTGTATTAGAAAACGATATCCTGCTGGAAGAAATAAAGGCACTTGCAGATGAGGTGGGATTTTCCGGTTTTTTCGTAAAACCCCATTTCGACTGTGATCCGGATCTGGATTATGAGGACTACCGTAACATCATGTCAAAACGGGAAATACCTAAGCGCCTTCAAGATAATTTCATCATGTCTATGGAAAATGATAATATATTTTTTCTGACGAAGGGCAAATTCATGTTGGACAGTAGAAACCGCCAAGGCTTGAAGCATTCACTTCATGTTAAAGGAGACAGATTAAGTGGCAAGGTTAATGAACCGTTGACCCTTCAGGCTGCTATAAAAAACACCGGAGAGGCAAAGTGGTTGGTTGATAACATAAAAAATATAGGGGTTGTATTCGTAGGAATGCATCTTTACGATAGCTCCGACAACCTTCTCGATCTGGACTTTTATAGGAAAAAAATCAGCAAAGAACTTTATCCCGGTGATGAAACATCGGAGACTCTTTCTATCATATTCCCCAATCCGGGTACATACCACCTGATCGTTGATCTTGTTTCCGAAAGGGTTTGCTGGTTTGAGCAAAATGGTTCTGTACCTCAAAGGATTCTTGTGGAAGTTATTTAACAATTGACAAGAGAGTCCTTGGCTCGAATGCCATGAATAAGTTTTAGACAGAAAGAGATAGCACTTTTCCCGGTTTTAAATCAAAGCTCAGCTCTCCCCGTTCATCAATGCTGGGGCACAGACTTTTCCCTTCATCAGCGTGAATTTTGATAAATCAATGTTTCGTTTCTCGTCCTGCTTTACGTCCCGATTATGGCTTCTACATCAGGTCGCTAAAAAAGTCATTCCCCTTGTTATCCACTAAGATAAAGGCCGGGAAGTCAACGACCTCGATCTGCCACACCGCTTCCATACCCAGTTCGGGGTAGTCGATACACTCAACTTTTTTGATGTTTTCCTCGGCAAGAATCGCGGCAGGGCCGCCGATGGATCCGAGGTAGAACCCGCCATGTTTTTTGCAGGCATCAGTGACCTGCGGTGAACGGTTTCCCTTGGCTATCATAACCATTGAGCCACCATGTGACTGGAACAAATCGACATAGCTGTCCATGCGGCCGGCAGTGGTCGGGCCGAAGGAACCGGAAGGCTTTCCGGGAGGTGTTTTGGCAGGTCCCGCATAATAAATGGGATGTTTCTTCAGGTATTCAGGCAGTGGTCCCCCACCATCGAGGAGTTGCTTGAACTTGGCATGGGCGATATCCCGACCGACCACGATGGTGCCTGTGAGCAGCAGGGAAGTCCCCACCGGATGTTTGGTCAATTCTGCTAAGACCTCTTGCATAGGTCGGTTCAGGTCGAGCTGTACACCATGGTCATGTTTGGCACGATATTTTTCGGGGATCAATCGTCCCGGATTTGAATCAAGCACTTCGACCCATAATCCGTCTTTGTTGATTTTAGCCTTCATATTTCGGTCAGCCGAGCAGGAGACTCCCATGCCCACAGGGCAGGAAGCGCCGTGGCGCGGTAGCCGAACAACGCGGACATCATGGGTGAAATATTTGCCGCCAAACTGTGCGCCAATACCGAGATTTTGTGCTGCTTTCTGAAGCCGCTCTTCAAGCTCGATGTCACGGAAGGCACGGCCATGGTCATTACCGGTAGTTGGAAGTTGGTCAAAATATTTGGCAGAGGCCAGTTTAACCGTTTTCAGGTTGGTTTCAGCACTGGTCCCCCCAATGACAAAAGCTAAATGATAGGGAGGACAGGCAGCGGTGCCGAGGGTCTTCATCTTCTCGATCAGGAAGGATTGGAGTGTCTCAGGATTCAGGAGGGCTTTCGTCTCTTGGAAGAGATAGGTTTTGTTGGCACTCCCCCCCCCCTTGGCAATGAACAGAAACTTGTACTCTGAGCCTTCCGTAGCGTAAAGATCAATCTGTGCCGGCAAGTTTGTACCGGTATTCTTTTCATTATACATGTCGAGAGCAACGGTCTGGGAGTAGCGCAGGTTCTCCTCAGTATAGGTCTTGAAAACTCCCCTGGAAAGCGCTTCAGCGTCGTTGGCTCCGGTCCAGACATTCTGACCCTTTTTACCCATGATGATTGCCGTTCCTGTATCCTGACAGATTGGCAGTTCAAATTTAGAGGCAACTTCAGCATTTTTCAAAAAAGCAAGTGCAACCCCTTTCTCATTTACCGAGGCCTCCGGGTCATCAAGAATTTTGGCCACTTGCTCGTTATGGCCGGGGCGCAACAGGAAGGAGACATTCTGCATAGCCACATTTGCAAGAGTGGTCAGTCCTTCCGTGTCAATTTTTAGAATATCCTGATCGTTAAACCGGTCAGTACTCACAAACTTCTCAGACCCCTTGATCTTCTGGTACTTCGTCTCGTCCTTGCCCAATGGAAAGGGCTCCTGATAGTTAAAGTCAGCCATGCGAATAACTCCTTCCGTCATTTTGATAGATAAATAGTGGTCATCCAGAAACGGTCCTTTCGTTCAATTTCTGTTTGTATCCTCGAAAATAAAAAGTGCCCTTCAATTTTTCGGAGGCATTATTAAAAACAGAGACCAATTTACTGTATTCTGCTCTAAAAGTAAATGATCTCCCTGACCTCATCAAGGGGGAGAGGGCACAAGCTGCCCAGGCGCTATCGCAATACGGGCCATAAGCGCAACCAGTTCCACCTTTCCAACCTTTCCAAAATAGTCTGGGCCCAATTTTTCATTTTTATAATCAATAAATCTATCCCCTTTACTTCCTTTACTTCCATAAATTCACCGGAACTCAACCATGTCGGGCACATCTGAGATGATTTACGGAAAAAGGCATTTCACAATCTGGTCTTCAATAGTCTTGATGCCCTCGAAGATCACCTCGGAGAATATCATGCCACCATAATGTACGATGAGCACGGGATTATCGCAAATAGAAAAGGCGCTCCTGCACCATTCTGATGTACGGGAACGCCTCTCATTCATTTCTCAGCAGAAGCGATTAGATAGACCTGACGTTTACTGCCGATGGGCCTTTTTGACCCTGCTCAATATCGAAGCTGACGCTCTGGCCTTCTTGCAGCGTCTTGAAGCCGCTGGCCTGAATGGCACTGAAATGTACGAACACATCACCGCCATCAGACTTTTCGATGAAGCCGAAGCCTTTGCCTTCGTTGAACCACTTTACTTTACCTTCTGACATCGTTTGTATCCTCCTTTCTTAAATTTTTTCTACAGTCGGATCAACACGATGACAGAAATGAAAAAAAGCCACCCAGACTAAAGAGCTTGGTGGCCATCCTTTGCACTTCAAAATGTCTTTATCCAACGTTTTACCGTACCCTCTTGACCAACAACCGCAAATCGGAAGGGTACAAACTCTAATATAGAACTTATGCCCGTTCTGGTGAAAAGTCAATGATTATCTATATTTATTTTCTGCATTTGATAAGATATTGCTTATTGGCGGTTGAATTAGGGAAAGTTTTTTTATTTGTCAATATTATTCTTCCACAATATTGTGTCTGTGATTGGTAGTATTAAATAACGCTATTTAGAAAAGGGATTCACGGCTCTGTCGATCGTCGCATACTATGAAGATATTTGATGTGTGTCGCGTCGCAAACGTCCTATCTGAGTTATTTTCAAACAGACCTTACTATACGCTTCGTGTTAATGATTGGTTATGCCTGTATGTATTAATCTCAGGAATAGCATGCGCCACTTGCAAGAACGAGAAATATGCTGTTAAGCATTACCATATTTCATAAGGCATTCAATAGGCTGCCCCACAAACCTGCCTTACATATTTGTATTGGAAATGGGTGATTTAGATTGATTGAATAATAAAACGTAATTGTCATCGATTTATCTAATCCTTACAATGCCCGCATCCATTCCGATCGGAGAGCCACAGCCCCCTTCAGTGCAGCGTCAATTAAATCCAAGGCCTTCTTTTTCCCACTTGGCAGCTTTGCTTTTATCGGAAGGTAATTTGAGGCGTGGTTAGAAAAGAAATATCCTCTGGTCAAATTTGTATAGGTGATCATTTCGCGTAGCTCACTGAGCATTCCCCTTTCGTCAGGCAATACAAATTTACCCTGCACGTAGTCTTCATAAAGAAGTGTACCCGGTATAAGCATCACCGTCAATGCACCTATAAAATCAGGGCCCATCGCGCTCAAAAGCTTACCTGTTGCCCGTGCATGCTGCAAAGATTTCTCGCTGCCACCTATGCCTAAGAGAACCGTAACTGAAAGTTGGATACCTGCCTCCTTTACCCGGCGCCCCATTTCTATGCACACTTCTGCCTTTGAACCTTTATGAATGGCTTCCCTTATATCATCAGCACCGGTTTCGACACCATAATATAAAATCCCAAGATTTTTTTCTCGCAATTCTTTCAGTTCATCAGGTGATTTCAATTTGATGCTCTTGACGTTTGCATAGGCGCCAACCCTTTTCACCCAGGGAAGTTGCTCTTTGATCCGCTCCAGAATCCATATCAGCCTTTTTTGAGGTACTATCAGGGCATCACCATCCATCAAGAAAACGCGATCCTCCCCCTTGAGATATTTAGCAGCAAAAAGGATATCACTTAAGATCATCGATTCATCTTTTATTCGGAAAAGCTTCTTTCGATAAGCGCCGCAAAAAGTACATTTGTTATGGGAACAACCCACTGTCACCTGTAGAAGGATACTATCGGCTTCACTGGGGGGTCTTATGCAATATCCCTCATAATGCATGCCTTCCTCTTCAGAAACAAAAGCCACTATTTACCTCCCTTTTAACCATTCCGATTGAACTGACCATATGATCTATCGTCTCTCGCCACAAAGAATATTAAAATGTTCCGCCTATTTCTTTAGTTTTATACAATGCCCTGCAAAATTCATCAACATCACATAATATAAAAATCAATTTTAACATTTATGGCTGGCCTATGCTTTTATTGTTTGTTCCATTTCTATACCCTCCATAAACGAAAAAAAAATCATGGAATTGCTTTTGCTTTTAATAAGCGCCCAGCCCTTACGGGTAAAGGATTCCATGACCAAATAAAGTCAAACTATTTTTTACCAGACAAATATTTCGCGGTCAGGCACTCTCTGGGGTGTCAATTATTAGATGAGAAACACGATCTTTCCTTTGTTCAGGAAGTTCTCGGGCATACCCGGCAGGATATGACAAGACGGTACGCGAAAAGGACACCTCACAAGGTCGCTGAGACCCTTCCGCGAGACAAAACATAGCAAACTTTAGGTCGGGTGCAGGTCGAAATGTGATCTAAAAGGTTAATTATTTCAAGTATTTTAGTGGAGGCGGCGGGAGTCGAACCCGCGTCCGAAAATATTCCACTGCAGCTTCTACGTACGTATCCTTTGATTTAAATTCGCATCGAAAAACTCCCAAAGGCAGGATTGATCAGATGCTATCCTGTTTCGAGTATCGCCTTTCTCCCGCCAGGAAAGAGAGAAACGCTATCCTGTCTTAATGACATCCTTGTGCTGACCCGACAGGCGGGGCCAGAAGGATGTTAGCCGCTCTAAGCGGCTAAAGCGTAATCGTAGTTATCTGCGATTATATGTTTCCTACCTGTTTAACGAGGCCTGTAGGAACCTCGGTACGCTTCTACAGCTTCACTATCCCCGTCGAAACCGTATCGCCCCCATTAGCAATGGAAAGTGGGGTTATATTAAAGAACATTTCTCCTACTAGTATAAGCATTTCTCTGGTCAAGTCAAGCTGAACGATGCAGCTTAATCATGGTTACCGCTAAAGATTGACCTTTCTGAACTTGTCTTCCAAATCACGTCGGTGCTGCTTTATCTTCAGGTCTTCTCTTTTATCATACAGCTTTTTCCCTCTGCCTATGCCAATTTGTACTTTTACCTTTCCATTCTTGAAATAAAGTTTTAAAGGAATCAACGCCAGTCCTCTTTCCCTTGACTTACCGTAAAGTTTCTTTATTTCTCTATTGTGGAGTAACAGTTTACGTACCCTTAATGGATCGTGATTGGACCGGTTGCCATGGGAATAAGGACCTATGTGCATATCGTGAAGATACACCTCGTCGTTCTTTACAAGGGCATAGCTATCCTTCAGGTTTGCCTTTCCCTCGCGTATGGATTTTACTTCGGTACCCAGAAGGACAATCCCCGCTTCGTAGGTATCATCTATCGAGTAGTTACGTCTTGCCGTCTTATTCTGGCAGATGATCTTTTCCGATTTCGTGTCCTTTACCATACTTTTGTCGTTTCCTGACCCTCTGTTTTAAATCGCTGTGATTATGGATAACTTACCGATTAATTCCGGTTTTTATACATTTCTAATACCTTGGCTTTTGCAGGAAGATAATCCATCTTGACATGCCCCATCGCCTTGAAGAGATTGTCACGGATATCTTTATTGTCTTTTTCCAACTCATGAAGAAGATTCTTGATATATATCCGGCGGGAGGTTTTACTTGTAGGACAAAGATTTTCAATTGCCGGAAATCCCTGTTCTTTTCCGTATTTTTTTACCAGTTCCTCCCTGATATAGGCAAGGGGACGAATAATATGCAACTGCCCTCCGAATATTGACTGCTTTGGCATCATGGTGCTTATTTCTCTGGCATAGAACATGTTGATGAGGAGCGTTTCAATGATGTCATCCCGATGATGAGCGAAGGCAACCTTATTACAGCCTGTCTCAGCAGCGATCTCAAAGATACGCTTTCTTCTCAGTCTCGAACAGAGAAAACATGGATTCTTCTTGTTATAATCGCTGTGGGCAAGAGGACCGATGTCGGTCTTTTCCATAACATACCGGTAACCTTTTCCCTGGAGATATTTTTTCAGAGTGTCGTAACCTCTATAATCGGTGTCGAATCCCATATCCACATTTACCGCCACTAGAGAAAATTGCGGGACGTATATCATCGGGGAATTAAGAAGATCAAGAAGCACCAGGCTGTCGATTCCGCCCGAAACCCCGACGAGGACCCTGTCCCCCTTCTCTATCATATTGTAGTCCATGACTGTATTTTCCAGCCATTTTTTTAGATGGAGGAAAAGTTTTGTTCTTTTTTTTTCTGTCACACCCGGTCCATTTTCCTTATAATTTCTATAAAAACAGATTACACAAATTTTGCAGACATATCAAGGTGCTTTGGTGTCTCGTGGCATTGCCGGGGACTTGAAAAGCCTTATTTTTTAGTATATGCTTTTAATCCAGGTCAGCAAAGCTGGACAAGGAAAAAATAAATGATAATGTACCTGTTAACCGAAGAGTAGTTGTGAATAAAAATGAACTAATTAAATTTAGGAGGTTATATGACTGAAATTATTGAATTACATGCAAGAGAAATACTGGATTCCAGAGGAAATCCGACCGTCGAGGCTGAAGTTACACTAGTTTCAGGGATTACCGGCAGGGCATCCGTTCCCTCGGGTGCATCAACAGGAGAGCACGAGATGCTTGAGCTGAGGGATGGAGACAAAGGCCGGTATCTTGGGAAAGGTGTACGGAAGGCTGTTAGTAATATCATCGATATAATCGGGCCGGAGATAATCGGAATGGATTGCCTGAGACAAATGGAGATTGATTATGCGATGATTGATCTGGATGCTACGGAGAACAAGGGTTCTCTGGGAGCCAATGCCATCCTGGGTGTATCCCTTGCCTGTGCCAGAGCGGCTGCAGAATCATTAGAACTGCCATTGTACAGGTATATAGGCGGCGTTTTTGCAAACGATATCCCTGTCCCCATGACAAATATTTTAAACGGTGGACAGCATGCCGACAATAACGTGGATATTCAGGAATTTATGATCATGCCGGTCGGCGCCATAAGTTTTAAGGAAGGAATTCGCATGTGTGCCGAAGTTTTTCACCATTTAAAGGCGGTACTGAAAAGTAAAAATTACAACACTGCAGTGGGGGACGAAGGTGGATTTGCACCGAACCTCAAATCCAATGAAGAGGCCCTTCGCCTGATCATGGAGGCAATTGAGAAAGCAAAATACATCCCCGGTAAAGATATATTCATCGCCCTCGATTCGGCAGCCAGTTCCTTTTTCGTTGACGGGGAATATGTCTTATCCGCAGAGGGGAAAAAAGACATAAAAACGGCAGGGGAGATGGTAGAGTTCTATGCCGATCTGGTCAAAAAATACCCGATCATATCCATTGAGGACGGGCTTGCAGAAGACGACTGGGAAGGATGGAAACTCCTGACAGGTAAGATCGGGTCCAAGGTTCAAATCGTGGGGGACGATATTTTCGTAACAAACAAAAAGAGACTGGAAAAGGGGATTTCTCTGGGTGTGGCCAATTCTATTCTGATAAAGCTCAACCAGATCGGAACCCTGACCGAAACTCTGGAAACAATGCAAATGGCAAAGGAAGCTGGCTATACCACAGTGATATCCCACAGATCAGGGGAAACGGAAGACAGTTATATGGCTGACGTGGCAGTGGCGACGAATTGCGGGCAGATCAAGAGCGGCTCCCTGTCGAGAAGTGAGAGGCTGGCGAAGTATAATCAACTTCTGAGGATCGAGGAAGACCTTGGTGATCACGCAGTTTACAGAGGTAGATCTGCTTTTTATTCCATCAAAGGCAGGTAGTCCTTAACGCATCAACGATTTTCATCCGGGAGGCCCTGGCAGCAGGCAGCAGGCCTCCCACAAGTCCCATAATCAGCGAGAATCCCAGGGCCTGATAACTGATTTCCCAAGTTAAAGAAAAGGTGAATGCAAGTTCGGAAAAAGTCTGGAAGTTCAAGGTCGAGATGGTGAATAATTGCAGGAAGGAAGCAAAGAACAATCCGACACAACCTCCCCCCAAACCGAGCATAAGTGATTCTACAAGAAATGCGCTCAGGATATTTTTTCTCTGGAAGCCAAGGGCACGCATAGTACCGATCTCAGTAGTACGATTAGCTACCGCTGTATACATTGTGATCATGGCGCCGATAATCGCTCCGAGGGAGAAGATTATTGTCAGTGTCATCCCGAGGATGCGCAGAAATTTGGCCATTATCTCCGACTGCTTTTCATAGTACCTGGTTTCGCGCAAGGCTTCCAGAGTCAGCCGAGGTTCCCTTTCAATGCGTGTTTTGAATTTTTCGAATTCCGACGAATCACGTAACTTAAAGATAACTGATGAATAGACCGGGCGGCGGAAGGTCTGCATGAGTTGGTCTACATCTCCCCAGATCTCTGAACTGAAGCCGCTATTTCCCGCATCAAATATCCCCACCACAGTCCAATCCCGCGTGCCGAAATGGATGGTTTCGCCAACTCCGCCTCCTTTGAACCGTTTCGCAATGCTTTGCCCTGCAATTATCTCGCACGAACCAGGCCTGAGCATGCGCCCCGCTATCAATTTTACCTGGGGCCTCAGCAGGATTGAATTTTCATTAATCCCTCTTATTACTACATTTGAAGGTTTATTTGTCCACCGCTTAGGGAGTGTTATAAGCACCACCAGTTCCTTGGCCAGTAGCTGGCGGCCGTTTAAACCAAGTGCAACCTCCGGCTGAGTTTCTATTATCGAGGCCTGCAAACGCTCAACACCACTCTGCACCTCCGACTCGGATGACTTGCGTATCACTACAACATTATCATGTGACCCGGTCTCTACAAGGGTCTTTCGAAGTCCCTCAGACAGCATCAAGACCGAGGCAAAGACAAAGACCACCATGGCCATGCCTGCTGCAGTTAGTGCGGTAGTAAGCCGACGTATCCACAGATTACGGAGAGTGTATGAAAACGGTATCTTCATCTACCCGATTCTCCTTAGTCCCTCTGCGACAGGAATCTTTATGGCACGAATGGTCGGGACAATCGCACCCACAAAACCAACAACTAATGAGGCAGCTATATTCAGGTAAATAGTGTCAATCGCCACAATGAATACAGGAAAGTAATCTTCCAGGGCTTTAGCGAACGCATCTGCTGCCGGAAAGGTAAGGGCAATGGCAATAATTGAGCCTATCGTGGTAATAAGAAGCGATTCACCGAATATTATTCCGGCAATACGCCAGCCGCCAAATCCAAGGGTTTTTAATACGGCATATTCGCCGATCCGTTCACGGGCAGTCATAGCCATGGTATTAGCAACCACAGCCATGATGATGATGATAACTACCAAGGAAACAATGTGTATGGCAACGATGATTGCTTCACTCATCGAAAGAAAGCCAAGATGAAAGGCTTTTTCGGTTTCGGTCAATGTCTCCGCAATGGAGTTTTTAAATATGCTGTCCACTGCTACTGACACATCTGCTGCCAGTTTTGGATTAGTAAGACCGATCATGTAGAAACCAACCTGATCAGCCCTGCGCGGCACGGTTTTTTTTAAGCCTTCGTTAAGGTAATCCCAGTGAAAGATAAAAGACGATTCTTCAACCTCTTTATCTCTGCCGCGGTATATACCACGCAGAACAAAATCCCAGTTGCCCGGGTAAATGGTCCCTTTCAGCGTAATAATATCACCGATCTTCCAGCCATATTTTTCTGCCAGTTTGCGCCCTGCAATGAAAGCCTGTCGGTCCCGAAAAAAAACGGCCTTTTGGTCCGGGGAAAGAATATATTCAGGATAGAGTTCGAGGAAGCTTTTCGGTTCAGCAGCATAGTTGGCAAAGAAGTGTTTTTCGTCAATGTAGATGCCACCGAACCAGCTGCCATAGGATACTACCTTAACACCTTCTACCTGGCGGATCTTATCTTTATAAGAGATAGGCAGCGGGAAGGTAAGGGAGATGGCGTTCCTGGTTACGAGGCGGGTGGCTGAAGCTGCCTCTACCATCGCATACCATGTGGTTATGACGGTTCGCAGAATGCCAAAGGCGAGCAGGGCAATGACGATGCCGAGGACAGTTAAACAGGTGCGGAGCTTATGGCGAAGGGCATTTTTAAAAATGAGCTTAAGGCTGTACATCCAAAACACCTTTATCAAGACGTTTGATTATATGAGCCTTTTCAGCAGCCCGCGGGTCGTGGGTTACCATGATAACAGTCTTGCCAAGTTCGTGAACAAGGCGTTCCATCAATCCCAGTACATCGTCGGCAGAGATCCGGTCCAGATCCCCGGTCGGTTCATCTGCTACCAGGATAAAGGGATCAGTAACAATTGCGCGTGCAATCGCCACACGCTGCTGCTGACCACCTGAAAGTTGGCCGGGGTAATGATCCATCCGATCGGCAAGGTTGACAACCCGCAGAACAATCTCCGCATGTTCTCGCCGTTCTTTTCTTGAAAGCCCCGTCAGAAGCAGGGGAAGTTCAATATTTTCAAAGGCGGTAAGGACGGGAATGAGATTATAAAGCTGGAAGATAAAGCCGACATTTACGGCGCGCCACCGGGCCAGTTCGGTCTCGGAGAGGTAAGTGATATCTAAGCCGCCTATCTTTATTATACCGGAATCCACCTTATCTATGCCCGCAATGAGGTTTAACAGGGTGGTCTTACCTGAGCCTGACGGTCCCATCAATGCCAGGAATTCCCCCTCGTAAATATCAAGGGTTATGTCCTGCAGCACAGGTATAATCTGGTGGTCCCGCGTGTAGGACTTATACACGTTTTTTATTTCGACAATGGGTACCTTGTCGCTCATTTACTTTTCCGCAACCTTTATTCTCGAACCGTCTTTCACCTTGTTCAGAGGTCTTACTACAACCATGTCACCCGCTTTTACCCCGCTCAAAATTTCAATCATATCACCAAGCCGGGCGCCAACAGTTATCGGTGTTTCTATCACACTGTTTCCTTTAATCAGGAATACCAACTTTTTACCATTGCGTTCTACTACCGCTGCTGAATTAAGAGCAGTGCGAACTTTCCTTTCTTCATCTTTTATCTCCCTTGAGAGAAAGGCTATTTTGGCACTCATCTCCGGTAATATACGACTGTCTTTATCAACAAAGCGGACTTTTACCATCACAGTAGCTTTACTGCGATCAGCTGTAGGTACAATTATATGGACTTCTCCCCGGAAACGTAACTCGGATAAGGCATCAAGCTGAATCTCACACGGTTGGCCTGATCTTACCTGATTGATATTCGATTCGGATACATCAACCTCGACCTGGAGTGAATCCATGTCTGCTATGGTTACCACAGCGGCCTTTGCCTCCGCTGCAGCTCCTATAGGGGTCACAATGTCACCGATGTCGGCGTTTTTTGTTAACACTACGCCGTTGAAAGGGGCACGTATGTATGTATACTCAAGCATTACATCCGCTTCATTCAGTGCTGCTGTGCTTGCCTTTAATGCAGCGTCCGCTGCGCCGACTGCAGCTTGTGCCCTATTATAACGTGTCTCGTAAGCATCGTATTCAGATTGTGATACATAACCACGGGACAGCAATTCCTTGTATCTGTTATAAAAAAGAACTGCTTCGTGAAGTTCGGCTTTTGCCTCTTCAAGGTTAAAACGTGCGACTTTAACGTTTGCCTGGGCTCTATTCCTTGATGCTGTGGTATCTTCACTCTCAAGGCGGGCGATCACCTGTCCTACCTTTACCGTGTTTCCTTCCTCAACAGACAATGATACGAGGCGACCGGTTACTTTTGAAGCCACGGCAGCTTTACGCTGGGCCACAACATAACCACTAGCGTTCAATAAAGTAAATGTCTGAGACGGATATATTTGCGTAATGCTTACAACCTCTACCTGAACAGCAGGTGAAAAAATACCTGTGACGTAGAGAAGTCCAATCACGATTATGCCCATTAGGGCAAATATCAGGTAAAAATATTCCCCTCTCTTCCTTCTATGGTTGGCTGTTTTTGTTTTTTCAATGCGTAGTTTTGAAATATCTTCGTCTGACATTACATGTAAACTCCTTATTCAAGGTTTCAGGGCCCCTGCCCTTTCTGCTGCCTTCTTTGGCTCTATATCGTTTTGATTTACCACACTAATATACCATGGGAAAAGAAAAACAGCGAAAACTTTGGAAAGCTACACAGCTGTATAAAAGTTATATTTCCGATGTGGCGATAGCGAAAAACTGCGGGTAGATTAAGAGCGAATATCTATCGAGAAGCGAACGGCCAACAAAGTATAATCAACTTCTGAAGATCGGGGGAAATCTTAGGGACTACGCAGTATACAGGGGTAAATCTATTTTTTGTTGTAAAATGAACTACCCCGCCGCAAGCTGCAGGGAATTATACCCAAAAAGATTAAAGGTTGTCAGTAGCCGTAGTTGTAACCCGTAGATTGTTTACAGGAAAGATTTCGGGAAATCGCTTACGCATGTAATTCCCCACATACTCACGAATCTCAGCCGCCGAAGAAAATGTCATCACCTTTTCCAGTAGTTCCTTGGATTCCTGTAAGGTTGTACCTCTGATGATCTTTTTAACCATGGGTATAGCCAAAGGATTCATACTCAATTCATCCAGTTCGAAACCAAGGAGAATCATAGTGCAGATCGGCTCGCCTGCCATTTCCCCGCACATAGCCACCCATATACCCGCTTCATGGCCAATATCAACCGTTTGTTTTATGAGCCTCAACACTGCAGGATGGAGCGGTTCATATAAATAGGTAACCCTTTCGTTGATCCTGTCAATGGCCAAGGCATACTGAATAAGATCGTTGGTCCCGATGCTGAAGAAATCCACTTCCTTGGCCAGTTTATCGGCCATCATAACCGCCGATGGAACTTCGATCATAACACCGAGTTCTATATCCTGGCCTACAGGCACTCCTGCGGCAAGAAGTTCATCTCTGACCTCATAAAATATTTTCTTGACTTCTCTAATCTCCTCGACCCCTGAGATCATGGGAAACAGTACCCTTGTCCTGCCATAGGCGCTTACACGGAGAATAGCCCGCAGCTGTACCTTAAAGATGTCAACCTCTTTCAGGCAAAATCTGATCGCCCTCAAGCCCATTTGAGGGTTCATCTCTTTTGCCAGTTTGGGATCAGAAAAAAACTTATCTCCACCAAGATCAAAAGTTCTTATGGTTGACCATCCAATGCCTTCTACTCCGATAACATGCCTGTAATTGGTAAAGTGCTCTTCCTCCGTCGGAAGTTGTTCCCTGTTTATATAGAGGAATTCAGTCCGGTAAAGACCAACACCGTCTGCACCATGAGCTATGGCAGAGGGAATTTCCTCGCTGAATTCTATATTACCTCCCATTGACATCTTATAATTATCTTTTGTAACGGCGGGAAGGCAGGCATCCTTAAGAAAGTCCTCCTGGGTATGCCGATAATCTTCTTTTTTATCTTCGTACCTTTTCAGCATCGCCGGGTCGGGATTCACAATGACCAAACCAGAAGAACCATCAACAACAATATCGTCATTAGTCCGCACCACACTGGTGATACTATTCAGGCCGACAACAGCAGGAATTTCAATCGCCTGTGCTACAATGGCCGTGTGGGAGGTCTTTCCACCAATATCCGTGGCAAACCCAAGAACCTTTTTAATCTTCATCTGTGCTGTATCTGCTGGCGACAGATCAGGAGCAACGATGATAAACCCTTCACCAACGTTAATAGCCTCTCGTTTTTCCCCGGCAAGATTCCTGAGGATCCTCTGTCCTACATATTGCACATCACTGAAGCGCTTCCTGAGATAATCATCTTCTATCTTGGAAAAGATTTCTTTATGTTTGTCGATAGTCATCCCGACAGCCCATTCTGCATTGACATACATTTCCTTGATATGGTGGATCGTATTATTAATAAATTGCTTATCGTTCAGAATCATGATGTGAATATCTATAATGTATAACGGTTCCTTCAACTCGAGATTGCTCAGGTTGTTTTTTACCTCGAGAAGTTGTTTCTCGGATTCCTTCAGGGCTTTTTTGAACCGCTTTATCTCTTTAGAGACAAGGCTTGCGTCACTCAGTTTGTAGAAAGATATTTGGGCATCGAGGCGGTTAAACAGAAAAGCCTTTCCTATTGCTATACCGGAAGAAACGCCGATTCCTTTTAGAACAATCGTTTTTTTCACCGCGTCAGAGCTCATTGATTTTCTCCAAATTTATCTTCGATCAGCCTGCCGATAGCTTCAATGGCATCATCGGCATCTATTCCATCTGCCCTGATTGTAATCTGGCTTCCATAAGGACAGGCAAGGGTCAAGATACTGAGAAGACTCTTTCCGTTAACCTCTTTACCATCTCTTTCAAAAAATACCTTTGATTTATACTTGCTCGACACAGTTACCAGCTTGGCTGCAGGTCTCGCATGAAGCCCCAGTTTATTTTTTATTTTAAATGTTTTTGTTTTCGTCATTCAAAAAATCGACTACCCTTTGTTCCGCAACTAAAGGTATGCCTTGAACAAAATGAGATGAGACAGAAACAGATTGATGGGCTTCACTAACATAAATATTAAATGAAGTCAATTGAGATTGCTCAAAGAGCCGTTACAAAGATCGTCTCGACAAACTTTTTTGGACTCTCTTGAATCTCCTTGTAAATGACTGCTCCATCTGTTATATTATTCACCATCTTCAGAAGGATTCTTTTTTCATTTGTACCGCCCTGTAACGTGGATGTTTCGTTGTAAAATGAATCGTCTTTTAGTAACATTAATAAGAGCCGTTTCTATAATGATTTTACTGTGAAAGTCTAAAAGTTGCAGTCAGCGGTGGCAGGCGTTGTCCAGTAACAGGGGAGGAGAAAGTTGCGGTCCGTTATTCAGAGAGTTAACAATGCCCGAATCTGGGTTGGTGAGCGTTTGATTTCCTCTATCAGCAAAGGTGTCATTGTTTTTCTCGGCGTTGAAAAAGAAGATAGTGCAACCGATGCCGACTACCTCCTTGAAAAAATCATAAACCTGAGGATATTTGAGGATGCTGAAGGGAAAATGAACCTCTCCCTTCTTGACATCTCAGGAGAGATGCTTGTAGTTTCCCAGTTTACCCTCCTAGCCGATTGCCGTAAGGGAAGGAGGCCGTCTTTTATCCAGGCAGAAGAACCGGAGCAAGCCATGAGGCTTTATGAATATTTCATCAGTAAAGGACGGGAGAAAATCGATGGGGTAGCAGCCGGGGAATTTCAGGCCATGATGGAGATTGAAATGATCAATGATGGTCCTGTAACCATGTTGCTTGACAGTAGAAAGGCTTTTTAAACAGCTAATAACCATCGGAAATGACAATAATAATTTTTCATCCTGAGTAATATTAGAATAAACAAGAATAACGATAATTTTACAACCCCGGAGGTATTCCATGTTAGACGATCATCCGAAAGAAGCCCTGACTTTTGACGATCTCCTTCTTGTACCGGCAGAATCCGCCATTCTTCCCAGAGATGTAGAGACATCGACCCTCCTCACAAACAATATAACCCTTAACATTCCCCTTGTCAGTGCGGCTATGGATACGGTAACTGAATCCAGAACAGCCATATCTCTTGCCCAGGAAGGGGGTATCGGTGTCATTCACCGTAACATGAGTATTGAGCACCAGGTACTTGAGGTGGAAAAGGTAAAAAAATCGGAAAGCGGCATGATTGTTGATCCAATTACCATAAAACCCGAACAGAAAGTGCATGAAGCCCTCAAACTCATGAACGAGTACAAGATATCAGGTGTCCCTGTAGTTAGGAATCGTAAGCTTGTGGGTATCCTCACGAACCGTGACCTCCGTTTTGAAACAGACCTTGAACAGCCTGTGTCTCAGGTGATGACTAAAGATAATCTGGTTACTGTCTCCTCCAGTATCTCACTGGAAGAATCCAAGAAACTTCTTCACAGACACAGGATAGAAAAGCTCTTAGTTGTGGACGATGATTATAATCTAAAGGGTTTGATTACCATTAAAGATCTTGAAAAGATAAAGAAATATCCTAAAGCGTGTAAAGATTCCTTCGGAAGATTGAGAGTCGGCGCTGCAGTGGGGATCATTGACCGGGAGGCAAGGGTTGACAACCTTTTGACTGCCGGTGTAGACGTCATTGCCATTGATACCTCCCACGGACATTCGATAAAGGTGCTCGATGCTATCAGGGATACGAAAGCGAATTTCCCCGGATGTGAACTGATTGCCGGTAATGTAGCAACAGAAGAAGGAGCAAAAGCCATGATTGATGCCGGCGTAGATGCTGTTAAGGTGGGGGTTGGTCCTGGTTCGATATGTACGACCAGAATAATTGCCGGCGTAGGTGTTCCACAGATGAGTGCCATCAGAGACGTCTACCGTTGCGCTTCACGCCACAATATTCCCATTATCTCCGATGGTGGCATCAAGTTTTCCGGAGATATTGTCAAAGCCCTTGCCGCCGGTGCCCATACAGTTATGATCGGTTCCCTGTTTGCAGGAACAGAAGAAAGTCCGGGAGAAACGGTACTTTTTCAGGGTAGAAGCTACAAGGTATTCCGGGGAATGGGTTCTCTGGAAGCTATGAAGATGGGGAGCAGAGACAGATACGGTGACATAGAAGATAATTTAAAACTCGTCCCGGAAGGTATAGAAGGAAGAATACCTTACAGAGGTTCTCTCCAGGCAAGCATTTACCAGCTTGTAGGCGGTTTGAAGGCAGGCATGGGTTATCTCGGGTGCAGAACCATTTCTGAATTGAGGGAAAAGGCTAATTTTGTCCGCATCACCTCGGCAGGCCTCAGGGAAAGTCACGTCCACGATGTAATAATTACCAAGGAAGCCCCCAATTACTGGCTGGATGAATCCTACGAAACATAATGATTTTATTCATGTTCACATCTATGCTCGTTACAGCCTCTTTTTTAAATCCCCACATATCCCTTAAGAAATTATGCAGCAGGGCAGAATGGCAGGAAGATTGTGCTTTTAAGGGCTCAGGCGGAATCCACTATTCTACACTTTCTTGAAAGGAAAAGATTATGAAAAGAAGAAGTTTTGCATTTATTCTCCTTTGGGCGATTATTCTCCTCTTGGTAATTCCAGTATTATCTCCTGCTCAGCAGAAAAATATTATCCTCGCCACAACTACCAGCACGCAGGATTCCGGACTTCTTGATGTTCTCCTTCCGATCTTCGAAAAAAAGACGGGTTACTTCGTCAAGACCATCGCTGTGGGTTCCGGCCAGGCCATGGCCATGGGGCAAAGGGGAGAAGCCGATATTTTGCTGGTACACTCACCTGAAGCGGAGAAGAAGTTTATAGCCGAAGGATATGGAATAAATCGAAGAATTGTCATGCACAATGATTTCATCGTGGCAGGACCTCCGGAGGATTCGGCAAAGATCAAGGGTATAAAACCCACTTCAGAAGCTTTTAAAATGCTCTCCTCCAAGGGCACCATGTTTCTATCCAGGGGAGATAACTCAGGGACCCATGCCCGGGAAAAAGCCATCTGGAAAGCTTGCGGAATCAATCCCGAAGAAGAAAGATGGTATCAGCAGACAGGGCTGGGAATGGGAATGACACTCAACGTTGCGTCGGAGAAAAAAGCTTATACCCTAACCGACAGAGGGACGTATCTGGCTTTGAAGAAAAATCTCCACCTTGATATCTTAGTAGAGGGTGACCCCCTTCTTCTGAATATCTATCACGTCATTGAGGTCAACCCGGCTAAATGGTCGACAACAAACGCTGTAGGAGCGAAGGCATTGGCTGATTTTATGGTTGCCACGGAAGCCCAGAGCATCATCAAAAACTTTGGCAAGGATAAGTTCGGTTCCCCCCTTTTCTTTCCCGATGCCAGCAAGAAAGAGGAATAACTGGTGAAAGGAAGGAATTTATAAGTATGAAAAGATTATGTTTTTTTCTAACGCTCTTCGTTTTTTCGTTTTCACTGCCTCTTTTGCCCGCCATAGGAGCGGATACATCCACGGAAATAGAACAGCTCAAAGGTGAGGTGCAGAAACTTCTCAATAGGATAGAAGAGTTAGAAAAAAAACAAGTAGCAACGGAGGTAAAAACTGTAGAGATAGAAAAAAAGGAGCTGCAAGCAGGCTATGACAAAGGATTTTATGTAAAGACCGGGGATAAAAGTTTTCTTTTGAAAACCAACTTATTTCTTCAGTTTCGTTATACATATCTTCCCTTTGACAGGACAGTCAATGCCAACGATGAAGACTGGAGCAATTTTCTTATCAGAAGGGCCAGAGTAATCTTCTCAGGTAATGCACCCAATAAAGACTGGTTGTATTTCTTTCATATCCAGTTAGAACCTTCAAGTACTGTTAATCTGCATGATGCTTACGTAACATGGAAACAATATCCCTTTGCCCAGGTACAGTTTGGCCGTGCCAAGCTGCCCTATGGGTTGGAATTCTGGCAATCCGCGAGTCAGCTCAACGGTGTGGAGCGAAGCATATTCTCCGGTGAAACAGATGTAGACGGTAAGTCTGATACAAGAAAGTGGCCCGGCGGGAACGCCAATTTTCCGGTTAGTGACGAAGACTCTGTTACAAAATATCCCATCGGTGGTTTGAATCTATTCAGATCCCAGGGCATCCAACTGCAGGGAGACATTAACCTGTTTGGACAGGAGGGATTCTTACAGTACTGGACAGGCGTTTACAACGGCAGAAATACAAAAGGCAACGTAAATATTGACAGTAATCACCTGTGGGTAGGTAGAATCTCCATAAATCCCTTGGGGAAATACAATCTGGTACAGCAAGGTGATATTGATTACAGCCTTACCCCTAAGGTTTGCTTTCTTGTCTCAGGCATGCAGTACAAAGACAGGTTAAACAAATATCGGGATACCATTGACAGTAATAACGATGGATACGGTGATGAACGACAAACCGCCTATTACGATATAGAGGGAACCGGTTATAACCTGGCCGCTATCCTGAGGTATAGAGGTTTCTCGATGGATGCCGAATACGGATACGACCGTTTAGAACAGGACAGAATGGGCGGGTACACATGGGACAGATATGGTTACCGATTTAATGCAGGCTATTTCCTTATACCGAAGAAATTTGAAATAACGGCAAGATATGCATACGTAAAAAGACTTGACGAAAACACAGCGGAAATGGCCCTCGCCTCGGGTCTTGGAATTGTGAGTGTCAATGGCGGGACGAACAACGCAATCGAAGATAACCTACAGGAACATACCATCGGTTTAAACTACTTCTTCTTTAGCCACAACCTGAAATTTTTTATGGACTATAGCTATCTGAAAAGAGATTTTACACCCTTGCCCGGTTCAACTGTTGCCGTTGATAGCCAGTCTGATAATAGATACAGGGCTATGATGCAGTTCTACTTCTAACAGCAATGGAAAAAGACTTTTCAGGAACCAGCTTCTGACTTCCATGGCTCTCCCGAGTAGCTTAAGGAGGAGTACCTTGCCCCCTGGGGTCGCTTGCAATGAGCTGATATGTGCCTTTCTATTTATGCACCCAGGAATGTCTCACGGACAGCAGGGAAATACTCGATCATCCCTCCTTTTTGAATCAGCTCATAATGGAAAAGGAACACTATGTCATCAGCACAGTAATTGCGTGACCTCATTGGTTCTGCAAGATCAGTTTTACCACCAAATAATATTCCCTCTTCAACTATCCTGGAGCGATCGTACCCCTTGTCCAATTTCCTGGAAATCAAAGTCTCACGATCGTATATAACTTTTAAACATCTTTTCAAGGATGGTTTGCTGTCTTCTTTTAATATGATTCCATTATGGCAGGTGATTACTAAATCAATATCAAGCTCCATCAACCGCAGAATAGAACTGATATGTTCGACCAAACTGCAGTT
This sequence comes from Syntrophales bacterium, assembly GCA_041648505.1. Lineage (GTDB taxonomy): Bacteria > Desulfobacterota > Syntrophia > Syntrophales > CG2-30-49-12 > JBAZOY01. The sequence goes on from JBAZOY010000004.1 coordinate 31,031, forward strand.
TGAAAAACCATACCATGGCCCCACCTTATCAAGGCCAATATCACCCGGAAACAAAATCTTGTCTCTTGGGAAATAGAATGAATTATGTGCCGGTGAATGTCCGGGAGACCTGATAACTTTCATAAAATTCCGATCTCGAAAACCAAAATCTGTTTTGTCGTCGTAAGAACGATAGTTGTCGAGTTCTTTATACCCATATCCAATGAGTTTTTTTTGCCATAACAGCTGCATATTCTTATCATCCGGCGCCAGCTGGTTTAAGTAATTCTCGATATTAGTTAAATAGATCTCTTCTCCGGAGGGAACAAATATCTCTGCATTCGTATAAGCTGCTGCAATTGGCATGAAAGCAGAATGATCGACGTGGAAATGGCTGGCAATGACAATGTCGGGTTGCAGATTTTGTAGAAGACTTGGTGTATCTATACTGCCTGCATAGGTATCAATCACGATACTCGGGTTGGAATGAACTATTACCCCGGAACAAACATATTGCCCTCTTATATTCACATATTGCCCTCGCATATTTGAAGGTTCTATATATTCAATTTCCTCCGTTATCTTTGTCCGCTTCATAAAAAATTATAGGTGGTGTTTTTTATTCTGAATCCAGGGTCGGTTTTGCGAAACAAGGCTTTTATCAGCATGACTTATTTAATCAATAATATAAGTTAGAATGGGGTTCATGATTTAAATATTGAACTGACCCGTCTTTAAGACGCACCTTTATCGGTTGCACTCCACTAAACGGTTCGATCAATCCTTTGTTAAACCAATTCATAACTCGTGCGCAGTTTTCTTTCTTCAACATGACGTTTAAGCGCCAGCTCTATCAAACGATCGATAAGGTTTTTGTAAGGAATTCCACTTGCTTCCCATAATTTTGGATACATACTGATAGATGTAAAACCAGGGATTGTATTAAGTTCATTGACAAGAACAGTTCCGTCGTTCTTTAGAAAACAATCGACCCTGGCCATTCCCTCACAGCAAATCGCTTTGAAAGCGCGGATGGATAGTTCCTTTACTTTATGTACAGTTTCCTCAGAAAGATTTGCCGGAATGTCCAGCACAGCTCCATTTTCGTCGAGGTACTTTGCCTCGTATGAATAGAACTCATGAGAAGGCAAGACTTCCCCGGGAACAGATGCCAGTGGGTTTTCGTTTCCCAGAACGGCACATTCGATCTCCCGGCCTTCAACAAATTCTTCGATCAAGACCTTATTGTCGAACTGGAAGGCGTTGTATAGTGCAGACGTGAATTCATCAGCATTGTGCACCTTATACACTCCGACCGAAGATCCTAAATTAGCCGGTTTTATAAAGAAAGGTACTCCAAAATATGTTTGGATTTGTTCGTAAATCAATTGTCCGCGTTCATGCGCGTAAACAGTCTTGAAATTACAGACAGGTATCCCCTCTTCTCTTAAAAGACGCTTCATTACATCCTTGTCCATACCAACCGCAGAACCCAGAACACTTGAGCCCACAAAAGGAATGCCTGCAAGTTTCAAAAAACCCTGGACCGTACCATCCTCACCAAAAGGACCATGTAGGACAGGAAAAACAACATCAACCGCTTCAACAGGTTCCTGACTACCCACGCGTACCAGATTTCCATCGCACTGCCCGGGGATGAGGGCAAGATAATTGTCGCCCCGGCCCAGTGAGATTATTTCTGGGTTGTCAGGATTAAGGATAGGCCGGGATGAATCGCCTATTTGCCATCGACCTTCCTTATCGATGCCTATCAATAGAATGTCGTATCTATCGCGATCAATTGCCGCTATTATATTTTTCGCTGATTGGAGAGAAGCTTCATGCTCTGCGGATTTTCCGCCAAAGAGAATCCCAACCCGAAGTTTTTTAGACATTTATTTTCCTCGTTGATCGAAAGGTGAACTCACCAGCACGTGAAGCAAAGCGGAGCGCTTCCGTGCACATACAGTTGTTAAACACTATGATCAGGTTTATTTTTACGATATTCCAGGTAACCGTGCAGAAACCACCCAATTATGATCCCGATAGCTAACAGGAAAAAAATAAGCAGGGCCCGGGATATCTGGATTGACCAGAATAGAAATTGGATCTCTACAACGGCCACGTTTTGGATTAAGAATAGCACAACAAGACCAGCAACGATCAGAATAAGAACCAATTTGTAATTCATTGAAACCTCCTTTATGCGCGGTGGAAAGAATGTTTGTTTGTGTCTAATGTAAAAGTTTTTACGGCGCAGAGTCAACGCAAAAGTATTATACTTTTTAATCCATTACCGTATAATTTTCCATCATAACATTCATGATACGCAGCAATATAAGAATAGTGTCTAGACTAGCTGAGCATAAGTGAATATGCTAAAAAGCTGGTCATGACAATAACTAACCAGTACGTAAAGCGTTCAAGAATTTCTGAGGCCAAATTTTGAGAGTTTATCAGGTATTTTTCTGGATTTGGACACTTGTAAAATTGCTCTTTTGACAGGATCAATCTTTTATCTTCATCTCAAAGAGCGTGAGTTCCGATTCAATTATCGGAACCAAAATATCTACCAAGTACTTCTAAAAATGATGAGGAAAAAACCTCCCAGTTAGTTCAGGCCCAAATTTAATTATAATAAAAAATAGGGGAACTCTTTTTTAATTATTTCTGTACAAAGACGATATGGCACCTTTTTATAGACAAAACCCTTACCTTCCAGTGGATAGGTCCTTGTTAAAAATACACTTTCATTTTCTCAACAAAATTCCCTTGCGACCCAATCGCCCACGTAGTGCGTGATTGTGATCACGCCCAGGGCAATTAATAAATGTTCGACCACTACCACGAAAGTCTTTCCCCCGTTTCTCTTTGCAAGCAAATAACTTAGGAAACAAAGGAGGGATAATCCCCAACAAATACCAACTAAAATTGCGGTCGGCAAAGGAAACATCAAAACCGGTATCAGGAACATCAACGCCACCAGGAACTTCGATATAAAGGTCATAGTAGTAGCTTCCCATACCTCCCTTGTAGCAACCGTATTTTTTGCTTCTTCTGAAATATGGATTCCCAGCGCGTCAGAAAATGCATCAGCAATCGCGATAGTAATAATTCCACCTATAACAGCAATTTTTGAATGTGTTCCGGAATGAAGACCTACCATGAGGCCTAATGTTGTAATTACACCTGAAGTTAATCCGAAGCACATACCTGTCATCAGCGAATTTTTTATAGCTGCCATAATTGCTCCTCGAGACTTTTATGGAATATTGAAAATTTGCAAACCAAATTTAGCAGGTAATTTCCCGCCCTCACCGGGGTAAAGGGAACCTTCTAGGAACACCGTATGTGCGGAAGGAAAGGAAGAGAATAGTGGCCAAGGAAGGCGTTAAAAAATAATTTTACAAATGCTACAGTCCAATCCATAGCGCAAAATGGTAGGCAACAACCCCTCCCAGTAAAGAAACAGCAATCATCAAACCTAAAGAAACTATCAGCCATTTCCAGCTTCCCATCTCCTGCTTCATGACGGCCATGGTTGCTACGCAGGGGATAATAAGCATCAGCACGACCAGAAAGGAAAGTGCCGAGGCAGGACTCATCACTCCGGGCAGTACATTCATCAGCCCCTCTTCGCCTACACCGTAGAGAACACCGAGAGTGGCAATGGCATTTTCTTTTGCTACCGTACTTGTCAGTAAAGCAGTTATCATCTTCCAATCAAGCCCCATAGGTTGACCAATAGGTTCCAGAAAACGTCCTATCGCTGATAGAATACTGGTTTCTACGTTTCCATAAGGCAACCATGACAATAACCATACCAAAACGGAAACTGTAAAAATTACGGTTCCCGCCCTCTTTAAAAAAGCAACAGTCCTCATCCATATTACAATCCCGATAGTCCTCGGGTTAGGTTTATGATAAAGGGGAAGTTCCATGATGAAAGGCATCGGTTCTTCCCGCAAGAAAAAAGTATGTGCCAGCATACCTATTATACCCAGGACAAGGATGTTCATGGTCAGCAATGACCATGAAACAAGTGCCGCACGGTTTGCAAATATGGCTGCGGCAACAAAAGTAAGGACGGCCAGCCGGGCCGTGCATGGAATAAAGGGAGAGAGGAATATGGTCAGTAACCTGGCTTTTTTTGATTCCACAATCCTCGATCCGAGGACGGCGGGCACATTGCACCCAAAACCAAGGCACAAGGGGATAAAACTCTTTCCGTGAAGTCCCATAAGGTGCATGAATCTGTCCATTACAAATGCCGCTCTTGCCATGTAGCCGACATCCTCGAGAACAGCCATGGCAGCAAAGAATATCAGCAGGATGGGAAGAAAGGTCAAGACAGCTCCAACTCCGCCGATCACGCCGTCTATAACTAAGCCTCTCATCCAGGAAGGAGCCGTAACGAATATTGGTTCCATCCACCCGGCAAGAGAACTAACCACCCGTTCAAGATATCTTTGCAGGGGAGCACCTATACTGTAGGTTAGAAAAAAAACAAGGGCAATGACTCCGAGTAGAATAGGAATACCCAATATGGGACGGGTTAGGATATGGTCTATACGGTCGGTGATAGTAATCTGCCCCATCTTGAACCTTGAAACAGCAGCCCTGGTGATCTCTTCTATCCAGCCATATCTTCCATCGACAACAGCATGGAGGGAATCTTCGTGTTCCATGAGCAGCGATTTTATCTCGTCCCAGATGTGAGAAGGTACAAGACCCTCCATCATTCCTAAGATATCGGGATCTCCTTCCATAAGTTTGATTACAATCCATTGAACGGTATAGGGGGGGGTACAATATTTTTCTGTCAGTTCCACGAGTCTGAGGAAAACGTCCCTGTGGTTCATGGCGACATCAGGAATCCTGGGTTTATATTCTACCTCCTTTCGGCTGATGGCAATGATCTGAGAAACGACATCTTTTATTCCTTTATTTTTCGTGGCCACCATAGGGATAACAGGTATGCCGAGAGATTTCCGGATGGCTTTTATATCAATTTGGATCCCCTGATTTTCCGCAACATCCATCATATTGATGGCAACGATGACGGGAGGACCTAAAAGCAGCAACTCGCTAAGGAGATAAAGGCTTCTTTCAAGCGCCGATGCATTCACCAGCAGGACAATCACGTCGGGACTTGTACTGATAATAAAATTCCTGGCGATCCTTTCCTCTTCCGAGAAGGCGGTAAGGCTGTAGGTACCCGGTAGGTCCACAATCTGTATTTCTATATTGTCAGAGACAAAGGTGCCCTCTTTTTTCTCCACTGTTTTTCCGGGCCAGTTGCCGACATGCTGAGACAATCCGGTTAGGATGTTGAAAACAGTTGACTTACCCACATTAGGTTGACCTGCGAAGGCAACGAGAATTTTTTTCTTGCCATTTGCCTGCTTAATTTCCTCCTGAGAAGGGTGGATCCTGTACACCATGATCTTTTCCGCTTCTCCCCTTCCCAGCCCTACCCTTGTCCCGGCAACATGGACAATGACCGGACCTCCTCCGGTATTCTGGAGAATATTAATTTTCGTGTTTGTAATGATTCCCATGCCGGCCAGTCTTGCCGTCAGACCCTTTCCCCCGGCAATGGCATGTATAATCCCCTCTTCCCCCTCTTTCATGGAGGTAACAGAGATCAGTTCACTATCCATTTTCCTGTTTATCCTCTCTTATAGTTGATATTCCGATCCGATTACGCCCGTCATTTTTGGCTTGATATAGCGCTCGATCAGAAGCCCTGATCAGTTGTTCAGGTGATGAGTCAAGATGGGGTATTAAAGTTGCGCCCCCTAAACTGATTGTAACTACCTCGCTGACCGATGAGCTGCTATGAGAAATTCCTAAGGCTTCCACGGTAGTACGCAAAGATTCCGCCACGGATACGGCATCGTTGGCCTCTGTTTCAGGCAGTATAACCACGAATTCCTCACCTCCGTAACGCGCTATAAGGTCCCCGGGACGGCGGAGTTTACTGCTGAGGCTCCCGGCTATCTTTTTCAGACATTCGTCCCCCATCTGGTGCCCATAGGTATCATTATAGTCCTTAAAGAAATCTATATCAAACATGATCACGGAAAGGGGATGCCCTGCCCGTAAAGCACGTTTCCACTCTTTATTGATGTGTTCGTCAAATTTACGTCTGTTTGCTATTTCCGTTAGTCCATCCAGAGACGATAGGCGTTGCAACAGCTCCTCGGCCTTCTTGCGATCGGTTATATCATGAGCTATAACTAAACAACCCTCGACTATAAGTCGAGGGTTGTTTAGTTCAATTTACAACTCAATAATTATATCATCGCCTTTCCTGGAAATTTTTTTGTATGAGAAGCAAAGTGCTTCATCAATAATTTTAATCCCCAGATCACCTACCGCCTCAATCCCCTTTCCTATGATTTTTGGCGCGATAACGATTATCACCCTGTCGGCCAGTTTCTCTCTTACAACAGAAGTAATAATCCCGGCTCCCCCTTCCACAAGAATCGCGGATATATTCCTTTTACCCAGTTCGGCAAACATCTTTTCCATGTTTATACGACCGCTATTATCCTGTTCGACCGGTAGTATTTCAATGCCGAGGTCCTCCAGGCGGGCACGTTTCTCACGGTTGTCCTGACAGGTGGTAGCAATGATCGTTTTTGCCAATGCCTGATTTTTAAGAATCCGTGCCCTTAATGGAATACGCAGGCGGGAATCAAGGACGACCCTTACCGGATTTCTTCCCCTCACGAGACGTACGGTCAGATCGGGGTCATCTTGAATAACAGTACCGACACCTACCAGGATACCATCGTGAATACTTCTCAATCTATGGGCAAACCTGAGAGAGCCGGCGGAACTTATCCATTGGGAATGGCCGGTGCTGGTGGCAATCCTTCCATCGATGGTCTGGGCAAACTTGAGGGTTACAAAGGGCATCCGGGTCGTGATGAACTTAAAAAACCTCTCGTTGAGCTGTTTGCATTGTTCTTCAAGGATGCCAACGGTTGTTTCTATACCATTTTGTCTGAGAGCCTCAATACCCCTGCCCGAAACGAGGGGATTCGGATCGGAGGCCCCTATAACCGCCCTCGCAGGTTTACAAGCAATAACGCTTTCGACGCACGGTGGAGTCCTGCCGTAATGGGTGCATGGCTCCAGGGTAACATAAATCGTTGCGCCTTCAATGGACTCCGAGGCACTGCGGATAGCATTGATTTCGGCATGGTTACCCCCAAACTTCTCATGGTATCCCTCCCCGATAATGCGGTTTTCCTTTACGATGACGGACCCGACCATAGGATTGGGACTCACCCACTTCTCCCCCTTTCCGGCAAGTTTCAAAGCCCGTTTCATGTAGAATTCGTCTGTCAAGATTTTAAATCCTTTTTTGAACTTTTAAGCGGAATCGAAAGTTGTCAACGACCATGATCTTTTACAATCCACCTGACGGCATCGAGTATATCTTCGGCAATATAGGCTGGCTTGATCTCATGAGAGACGTGGTCATTTTCCGCGTCCGCCCCGTAACCTGTCCTTACCAGTACCCCTTTTGCACCGACCTTGCCCGCCGTCTCGATATCTTTAATTGTGTCCCCTGCCACGTAGGAAGAGGATAGATCAATATTCATCTCTTCCGAGGCCCTTATAAGCATTCCCGGCTCCGGCTTCCTGCATGTGCAACAAGTTAAATACCTCCCCCTCCCCTCCGTCGGGTGATGAGGGCAGTAATAAAAGCCGTCGATTATTGCTCCTTTTTCCTCAAGCACCTTCCCTATATGCCGGTGCACCGTCACGACAAAATCCTCTTTGAAGTAGCCCCTCGCTACACCGGACTGGTTTGTAATCACTACAGCCATCATCCCGCTTTTTTTAATCAACCTTATTGCTTCAGCAGTATTAGGGAAGATTATCAATTTTTCAAGGCTGTCCAGATAGCCCACCTCTTCGACGATTGTACCATCCCTGTCCAGGAAGACAGCGGCATTTTTCTTCATACCTTACCTTTGTTCGTTGCTGTTGTATATAGACCTTTACAATAAAATTAGATTAAGAAGGCGCAAATTAAAGGGTTTTCGGGCACCACACTGTAGCAGTAAGCGAGATGTGTATGATCGAAAAATTTTTTTGACCGCCGTTGATGAATATTAATACAATCTTCAACGTCCTTGTATCAGCCACGAACTATTGCCTGTTGTTTAATCATTGCTCTCCTGGCTGCCCCATAAACCTCGTCAACTCCTATAAGTTCCATGCAGCGAAAATCGGTTGGGCACCTCTTCTTGAGACATGGACTACAGTGAACACCCTTGCAAATAACGGCGCTATTACTACCTGCAGGAGAGGTGGTAATGGGATTTGTTGACCCGAAGATGGCAATGGTCGGAATGTCCAGCGCGCCCGCGACATGCATCAATCCGGAGTCATTGGTAATAAAGAGGTTACAACGACCAATAAGGGCGATAGCCTCCATCAGATTAGTTTTTCCTGCCAAATTGATAAAAGTGTGCTCGGCCTTTGCCTGAACCGCATCGGTACGTTTCCTGTCTGCCGGACTCCCAAATAGTATCACCTTAGCAGAAAAGTCACCGACCAATCTATCGGCAACGGCAGCAAACCTTTCAGGAAACCACCTCTTTGCCGGTCCGTAGGTAGCTCCCGGTGCCATACCAATAAGAGGATGATTATCTTCCCATCCATACTTACGGAGTAATTTTTCTGAAAGGAGATCATAGTCCTTTCCTGGTTTAAGATGTATCTCCCTTCCCGCTGATAAGCAGCCGAGTGATTTGACCATCTCCAGATAATAATCAATCTGGTGAACTCTTCTGATGGCCTTTGTCCTCTTAACCGAATGTGTCAAAAGCAGTCCCCTGCCATCGGAATTATATCCGGCCCGGATCGGGATACCTGCCAGACAAGTAATAATGGCAGCTTCAATGGCATTTTGCAGGAGAATGGCCACATCAAAACCCCTTCGCTTAAGCTCCGTTGCTATCTTTAATTTACCGGGGATGCCTGAATGTATGCCGGAACTCTCCAATAGGAGGACCTCATCAACATCTGTACAGATGCGAAACAGTTCAGCTACCCATGGCCTTGCCAAAACGGATATTTTTGCTTTGGGAAAGGTCTTCCTCACTGCGGCGATAGCAGGCAGGTTCATTACGGCATCGCCTATCCAGTTTGTTCCCCGTATAAGTATCCTTTCCACCTTGTTAAAGGGGATTTTTTTCGCTGCTTTAACCTTCAGCATTTTTCCTTGCTTGGTGAAAAAGGGTTTTTTTCCTGTTTGAGTTTATCCAAGATCAATCTCTTAAATGTATCCCCGGAAGCTATCTCCATCTCTACAGAAAGAAAGAATATCTCCTGAAGGAAACCGCAGGGGAAATCTTCCAGTTTTACACCATCCTTTTCTGTGGTAACAATGATATCTGCCGCTGAAGCATTAAATGCCTTCTGAATCACGGCGATATCTTTTCTATTATAGCGATAATGATCCGGAAAGGGAATGAACGTAACCACCCTGCCACCAAGAGATTCCACCGTCCCTCTGAAGGATTCCGGCGAACCAATTCCGGCAAAGGCACATACCCTTTTCCCTTTCAGATGTTCGAGGGAATAAGCCTTACCTGTGCCTCCCTGGATCAGTTGTTTCGGCCCGTGGCATCCCCGGAAAACATGCGACAAATCACATCCCGGCCATGGGGGGGGCAGTGACCGTGTAGACGTGTCACCCGAACTAAAATCATCCTCACGGCCGTTATATGTTCCGGTCCAGACGATAATATCCGCTCTCTTTAAAGCTTCCGGTGGTTCACGGAGAGGTCCCCTTGGCAGAAGGCAACCATTTCCGAAAGGTCTCCCTATGTCCATAAGGACGATATCTATATCTCTAAAAAGGCTCCGATGCTGGAAGCCGTCATCGAGGATCAGAACATTGGCCTCCATTAGTTCCATGGCTAATCGCCCTGTCAGTATTCTTTTGGGCCCGGTAAGAACCGGTATTCCGTCCGCAGCTTTGGCCATGAGTACCGGTTCATCTCCTGCTTCAACGTGCCCCATCAGTAGCCGGGTGCCATCTGATACAATATTCACAGGCTTTTTTCTCTTCCCCCCGTATCCCCTGGAGAGGACGGCAGGATGATACCCCTGCTCTTTAAGCATCTTTGCCAGCATAATTACCATAGTGGTTTTTCCCGTTCCGCCTACTGTAATGTTTCCGACACTGATTACCTTACCGGAAAGTTTCTTCTGTTTGCACACCCCAATATCGTAGAAATGGTTTCGCAGTTTTATTGTCTTTCGGTACAATAGGGAAAGAGAAATAAGAAAAAGGATTAAAGGATTAAACCCGCATGCACTGCCGTTATCATCCCATATATCCCTCCATGTATTTCTCAGCCTTATCATATCTATCTCTGCCTATGATGCGGTATTCTTTTTAACAATATCCTCACTATACCATTATATTAACGTATTCAAACCTTTGTAAAACAGTGAATTGTATTCAACATATGAGAATTATAAGATTTTCTTGTACCATGGCTTCGCAGCGCAACGAAACGTACATGGGCAAAAAAGATTAGCGCCGATGAATATAATTTTTAAAGCCCTCGTATTGACACTTAACTTAGAATCCTAAATCTTCTCCCACTATCAGGACATGGATGTCGGACAGGAAAGGTTTCCTCTCCAAAATGACCGTTGCCCGGCATGCCCGCATTGGAGAATTGCAATCCACACAAAAACCTGTGGCGGCACAGGGAACTTCTAAGTCCATATCCCTTACTACTTTGGGAGTAGCAATTTCTTTGATTCGCCGCAAGGCACTCTGAAGATCGTTCACAATTTTATTGGCCCCTGCCGCTACTATCACCTTGCCGGGGCCGAAAATCATTGCCCCTACCCGGTTTCCTATCCCGTCCGTATTGACCAGCATGCCCTCCAGAGTGACTGCATTAGTGCTGGTGAGAAAAACATCACAGGTCAGATGAGCCTTTCTTATCTTTAAAGCATCTTGTTCAGATAATCCCGGCCTCCAGTGGTCATATATTACATGTCCCCTCTCCTCCAAAGTATCCAGGACACCGATCTGTCTTACAGTCATAGAACCCCCGACGCCAACCTTTGCCTCTTTGGGAATACGGTTGAGTATCTCAGCACGGGCAGTCTCCAGGTCACTCACGTATAGAGCATCAAAAGCATTCTTTTTCAATGCCTCCACTGCCCTCCTGGCCCTCTGCTCCAGTAACCATTTCCCGGTTTCCCTCATATTCTGGAAACGTGTAAAGAAAGGGTTTTCATTGTCGCTGCTTTTCATGATTCTTCATTTCTCCTTTGTGAAGATATTAGTTCATGTATATCTCGTAACATTCTTTTCAAACTAATATGTACAGAGCATATCATACAGCCCCTTCCTGATCATCATAACTGCTATCGCCGCAAGGAACAGGCTGACTATCTTGCCGAATGCCCTGGCTCCTCCCTCGCCGATTATATCTATCAGTGGTGTGCCTAGGGGAACAATACCAAGAGTAGAACTGGTAAGTCTGCTGGTCTTCTGGGATAAGAGCTAATAGATAGTTTATCCAATTTTCAGATTGGATGATGTTTAACATGCCTTCTATCTGCAAAAGTCTCTACTTGAAGCTTTCAATTTATATATCAACAGCTTACGTTTGGCAAACTGTTTTCAAGAAATCTCTAAAAAATTCGGGAGTCAGTTTCCCTGGTAAATGAAACTTCACGGATCAATCAAACCTGGCCATGGAAGGCCTTCATGGCCTGTTCCAAAAGGAGGTCGCCGTATCCTTTATACTTCGGCGAGAAATGGAACAAAGAAATCCTCTTTACCCCTGCCATACGTGCCAGATTCCCAGCCTGTAAGGCCGTCAGATGATGCGTCTTCGCGGCTTTCTCGCCATCTTCATGCAGGAAGGTTGCCTCAATAAATAAAAGATCGGAGGCATCTGCAAGTTCAACAATCTTTTGTGCATTTTCATCGTCATAGATAGCATCGGTAACATAGGTTAGCTTCTGGCCTGGTGTTACCTTGATTACCGTTGCCTTTAATTCGCCGAGAGGAACAAGTTTTTCCCTTACATCCTGTTTCCCCTCTTTCCATCTAACCCTGACCGGTGTTTCATCATCGTCACCGGAAAGAACGTGGTTTTTCAATTCCATTAACCATGGCCCTATGGGAAATCCCATCTCCTGCAATACATTTTTCTTGATATTGACACGGTTCTTCTCTTCAAAGCGAAAGGCGAGGCAGGGTATTTTGTGATTCAGGAATACCCCCCGGACGGAAAAGAAGTCTCCCTCCACAAGGGTGCCGTCAAATCCCTCCTGCTCAGCCACCATCTCCGGCTTAAAGGCTGTCCGGCAGCGATAGCATTTGGTTATTTTACCCCCCGGATGTATCTCCGTCACCAGAAGGGCAAAATCATTCATATAGTTTTCCACAAGATTCCAGGTATAGGCTCCTATTTTATTTTCCAGGTGTTTGTGGAAACCGGGAGGACCGAACATGGAAATATGCCGGTCCCGTCCCAGACAGATTCTTAACAAATGGTCGAAGCCGATGAAATGATCCATATGGGTATGTGAAACAAATATATGGGTGATCTTGAGAAGTTTGCGCGGGGGCAAAAGATGAAGATCACCCAAGTCAAAAAGGATGGCCTCATTCCGGTACTTAAATTCAACATACACCCCGGGGTCACCGAAAGGGTCATTAATCAGAGAAGTATTGAACATATTTCCTGCGTTTCAGTTTAGATAGCATTTGAAGCATATATAGTCCGGAGCAGCCAGGTGTTTTCACGACAGGAGTATAAAGAGTTTATTCAATTTTTCCGTATAAATAAAGGGAACTTACTCAAGACTCTCAACTTCTTCTGTTTTCAGCTTTCTAATTAAGGTAACTTATAGCATAGTTTTTTAAAAAAATTAACCTTGACTTTCCTATCGATATGAGTAGAGAATCTAGGTCTTTGGCAAAGAGATATTATAAGGGATTATTGGTCTGAGTTTAAAACCGTATTTCGGGAAGGAGAATTTACATCTTGGAGGGGTATATCGAAATAAACAGGGAACGTTGCAAGGCATGTCTCCTTTGCGTTCATGCATGCAAAAGAGGTAATATTGTTCCCTCGAAGGAATATAATGCCAAGGGATATAGTCCCGTCAATTTTAATAATGACGGAGATCAAAAATGCACAGGATGCGCCCTGTGTGCTATAACCTGTCCGGAAATTGCTATAGAGGTTTATCGTGAATAAAGTACTTATGCAGGGTAACAAAGTGATCGCTGAGGCTGCTATCAGGGCTGGATGTCGGTTTTATGCCGGCTATCCAATAACGCCACAAAATGAACTGCCGGAATACATGTCGGAAAATATACGCAAGGTGGAAGGTGGTGTATTCATCCAGTCTGAAAGCGAAATTGCAGCAATCCACATGGTAGCCGGTGCCAGTGCAGCAGGAAGTAGGGCCATGACATCATCCTCCAGCCCCGGTATTTCTTTAAAACAGGAGGGCATATCTTCCATGGCCGCCTGTGAACTCCCCGGTGTCATCGTCAATATGATGAGAGGTGGGCCAGGTCTCGGTAATATCAGCCCGTCCCAGGGAGATTATTTTCAGGCCACAAGGGGAGGCGGACACGGTGACTATCGGACTATCGTCCTTGCCCCGGACACCGGTCAAGAGTTGGCCGATCTAACCATGGATGCCTTTGACCTGGCAGATGAATACCGGACGCCCGTTATAATCCTGGCCGATGGGATGATGGGACAGATGATGGAGCCTGTTACATTTAAGGAACCGCGGCCGAGAAAGTACAATGAGAAATATATGCTCAAGGGAGCCGGTACCGGTAAAAGCAGGTTTATCAGGGGCCTCATTCTCGATCCATGGAAAGAGGAAGAGCACAACTGGAAGCTGGCCCGGAAATATGAGGTGATTAAGCAAAAAGAAACCAGGCATGAGGCATTTAATACCGAAGATGCAAAACTGATTGTTGTGGCCTATGGTACAGCGGCAAGAATTGCCAAAGGGGCGATCAAAAGATTAAGAGCTGACGGCCTAAAGGTCGGCCTGTTTCGCCCCATTACCCTGTGGCCGTTTCCCGCTCAGGAACTTCAGAATCTCTCTACAAATACAGAAGATTTTCTTGTTTTTGAGCTGAGTACCGGTCAGATGGTTGAAGATGTCCAACTTGCCCTTTGTGGTCAGGCTCATGTTCACCTTTATGGCCGACCCGGCGGCGTAGTACCGACACCTGTGGAACTTGCCACTGTGGTTAGCCGTCAATACTTCAGGAAAGAGAGGCATCGAAAATAATTTCAACGTTTTTCAGAAAGAGGGAGTCCATTTCTCATGACAAAAAAGGTTTTCAGTAAACCTAAAAGTTTAAAGGAAAACATTTTTCACTACTGTCCGGGATGCGGTCACAGTATCGCACACCGCCTTATAGCCGAGGTGATTGATGAACTTGACATCAGGGGAATTACAATAGGTGTCCCACCGGCGGGATGCGCTGTTCTGGCCTACAACTATTTTGATATCGACATGGTAGAGGCACAACACGGTAGAGGACCTGCCATGGCCACGGGTATTAAGCGGGTGTTACCCGACAAGGTGGTCTTTTCCTATCAGGGAGACGGAGATCTGGCCGCCATCGGGATAGCGGAAAGTTTTCATGCGGCAAACAGAGGTGAAAAAATCACTGTAATTTTTATTAATAACGCCGTCTACGGTATGACCGGCGGACAGTTGGCGCCCACCACCCTTTTAGGGCAGAGGACAACAACTTCTCCGCTAGGAAGAGATAAACTGAATGATGGTTATCCTATCCGGGTCAGTGAAATCCTCTCACATCTCCCCGGCACGGCATATATCGAGCGATGTACAGTCAACTCACCTCCCAACATCATAAAGGCCAAAAAGGCGATTAAAAAGGCATTTAAATATCAGATTGAAGGTCTTGGTTTTTCAATGATAGAAGTTCTGTCGCCCTGCCCAACAAACTGGAAGATGTCTCCCATCGATTCCTGTAAATGGATAGATGAGGTGATGAGCAAAGAATTTCCCCTAGGTGTCATCAAGGACATAAAATCATTGGATAAGGGAGAGAAAAGCCATGATGGTTAAGACGATATTTTGCGGATTCGGGGGACAGGGAGTGTTAATGATGGGGTATAGTCTTACCCAGGGCGGAATGATGGCTGGTTATCATGTTACCTACCTCCCGTCCTATGGAGCAGAGGTCAGGGGTGGAACAGCCAATTGTACCGTAGTCGTAGCAGATGAAGAAATTGCTTCCCCTATCGCCTCGGAGCCAAATTATCTTGTGGTCATGAATACCCCTTCGTTATATACGTTTCAGAACAGACTTGCCTCCGGCGGCAGTCTTTTTTTAAATTCTTCAATCATCGAGGCCCGTCCAAGCAGAAAAGATATTCACGTCTATGAGATTCCCTGTATTGAAGTTGCGGAAAAACTGGGCAATCAAAGGGCAGCAAATATCGTCATGATGGGTGCATTTATTAGGAAGACCTCTTTCGTATCGCCTGAAGCCTACCTGAAAGGCCTGGAAATAATCATGGGAAGTAAGAAGAAAGCGATACTTGATGCCAACCGGGTGGCCTTCGCTGCCGGTTCCGAATTCTTTCCTATTGCCCATAATAAAGGTAAAGCGGTCAGAAAAAAGACATCAACAAAATAGATTATTATAAGGCAAATATTTAATAGTTCCCCGTCTATCTTCCACCGACGGGGAGTTGAAAACACGGTTAAGTAATAACGGCGACAGGTTACAAGGAGTCTACGTAAAATGGCAGTCAAACAAATCTCAGTGCTACTGGGTAATGTTCCCGGAACTTTATCGGCGCTGGCAAACATATTGGATAGCGAGGATATTAATCCCAAGGCCGTTCTTTCCGCCAGTACAGCTGAAAACAGCATGGTAAGGCTTGTGGTAAGCGATCCGGAAAGGGCCGCCGCAGTCCTCGAAAGTTTCAATTTCAATTACGAAATGACACCTGTACTGGCCGCAGAGGTCCCCCTTCACCCTGGTGGTATGAATGCAATTTTGAAACATCTTGCCGAGGCAGAGATTAACATCCACTATCTTTATACAACGATCAACAGAATAGGAAGAGAGACAATCGTGATACTGGGAGTCGACAAGATCGAAGAGGCCAGGGAAGTTTTACAGCAGAACTGGATCCATCTCATTGACGAGGAAATATACTCCATTTAACCCATTGCTCATAAGTAGCCCGATACCAATCACACCAACTTTTACCGTTCATTCCTACGGACAAAAGGGAAATACAGAGATTTAGATTTTTCTGACGCTTATGCTGACACAAAAGGAAAAGCAAATCGCCTCCCTGATCCAGGGAGATATATCCCTCACTAATCGTCCTTTTAAGCGTATCGCAGAGCAGACAGGAAGCGAAGAGCAAGAGGTCCTTAAAATCATTGGAAATATGATAAAAAAGGGGCTGATTCGAAAGTTTGGCGCTATTGTGCGTCACCAAAAGGCGGGCTTTAACCAAAATGCCATGCTGCTTTGGGCAGTTCCTTCATCGAAAATTGAAACGGTAGGAAATATTTTAGCCTCTTTTCCGGAAATTACTCACTGCTACCAGAGAACACCTGCCTTTTCAGAAAAATACAACATTTTCACCATGATACACCTGCGGGATAACAAAGAAGACCCCCAAAACAATGAATATAATCTACTGATCCGTAAATTGTCATCAGCAACGGGTATAGAAGACTACCTTGTTCTCATTAGTGAAGAAGAGTTTAAAAAAAGCAGCATGGAATATTTTTAATGAAGCTGGAACATTCATCCCAAGAACTGTTTGAAGAGGCAAAAAAATACATACCGGGAGGCGTCAACAGTCCTGTAAGGGCCTTTGGGGCCGTAGATTCAACTCCCCTCTTTATCCAAAAGGCCGGTGGTGCAAAAATTTACGATGTGGACGGGAGGGAGTATATTGATTATATCCTATCCTGGGGGCCAATGATTCTCGGCCACTGCCACCCTGATGTTATCGAGGCTATTAATCAGGCTGCAAAAAGGGGGACAAGTTACGGGGCACCGACGGAACTCGAGGTTGAAATGGCCAAAATAATCGTTGATGCCTTTCCCTCTGTGGAAATGGTAAGAATGGTGAGTTCCGGGACAGAGGCAACAATGAGCGCCATCAGGTTAGCCCGTGGATATACCGGCAGAGAAAAGATCATCAAATTCGAGGGGTGCTACCACGGCCATGCCGATTCTCTACTGGCCAAGGCCGGTTCCGGTGTAGCAACACTCGGCATTCCAGGTAGTCCGGGTGTGCCCCGAAGACTTGCCGAATTGACCATTACCCTCCCCTTCAATGACACAGGGACCTTTCGAGCCGCTGTCGAACAATATGGCGATGATCTGGCCTGTGTTATCGTAGAACCGGTAGCGGGAAACATGGGAGTTATTCCTCCCATGCCAGGATTTCTTGAAACACTGAGAGAAATCACCAGTCAGCATAATGTCCTCCTTATCTTTGATGAAGTCATCACCGGTTTTAGACTGATTTATGGCGGCTTTCAGAATATTGCCGATATTAAACCCGACCTGACCTGCCTGGGGAAGATTATTGGAGGAGGGCTTCCCGTAGGTGCCCTAGGGGGGAAAAAAGATATTATGGAAAAGCTGGCACCTTCCGGTCCTGTTTATCAGGCGGGAACCCTCTCCGGCAATCCCGTGGCCATTTCAGCCGGTATTGCCACCCTGAAGATACTCCGGGAAAACGCCTTTGGTTATAATGAAATCAACCGGAAAACATCTTTTCTCTGCGAGGAGATGAAAAAGATGTTTACTAAAAAAGATATACCCGTTTGTATCAATCGGATTGGTTCTATGTTTACTATTTTTTTCACCCCTCATACAGTATTTGACTTCAGTTCAGCAACGAGAAGTGATACGAAGCGTTTTGGAAACTTTTTCCGAGGAATGTTAGCTAATCAAATCTACCTGCCACCTTCACAGTTTGAAACATCTTTTGTCTCCTTTGCACATACGGATGAGGACATTGAAAAAACCATTCTTTCCTGCGAAAAAACGCTAAATCGGATTTAATGAGGAACAATAAAAGGATGGAAAGAAAAGGGACTTCGATAACAGTTTCGATACCACTTCCTGTTGTTACTACCCAGGTATTACTTTTTTCGACCGTATCGAACTGTAAAAACTGAGAAAGACAAAAAGGACCGCGGTTACTGGCATAACAGGAGTAAAATTTTGTTAAATATAGCAAGAAAACAATTGAGTTCGATACAAAGAAAAACGGTTTTTATTATATTTTTTCTGCTTCTGATAAGTTTATTTTATAGATCAATAGAGATATCGGCAGGGATAGTTATGGGGGGTATTCTATCACTCGTAAACCTGAAAGTATTGGGCAGAATAATAGAAAACGTTTTCCACCAGGGAAGCCCGTCCAAAGGATTGATAGTGTGGCAATACGTGATAAAGCTTATTTTGTTTTTCGGAATAATTTATATCATAATAACTTACCATTTAGTGGATATTGTTGCTTTTATTGTTGGATTCTCGGCTTTTATGCTTGCCCTGCTCTTAGAGGGCATTTTCCCCCCGAGAGAAACAACCGAATGACATGTAATAGGGACAGAAATCGGAAAGAAAAAGAGCTGCTTGCTGACTGTCGGCCGACGAGATGACTTCTGATTCCTGGAAACTGTTGTATTAATATTTATTCAGGTTAAAGAAATCGCTTATTATAAACTAAAACAATTAGGGGTCTTACTTACTTTAGCCATAGAAATGGGTGCCTCAATGGTAGGGGGTGTGGTTGCAGGGTACTACTTGGATAAAGCCTTTAATACTTTTCCCTGGTTGTCGGGAATATTTTTTTTCTCCGGTCTGGCGATGGGGGTAAAAACAGCAATTTTCATAGTAAAAAGATCCAAAAAACTTTTCCAGTAAAACACAAAATATCCTTGACAACCAGTACCGTCTATGGTAGAGACCGCTATCCTTTGTAGTGATGGTGTGGAACAGATACTAAAGGACCAGTAAGCTGATTTTGGAGAAGTAGTCATGGAACATGGTTTTATGTGGTTTTCGTTGATTCCCTTTGTTTCTCATTCTGTTGAAAAGCAACTGATCGTAACAACTATTTTTGTGGGAATTGTACTTTTTTTCATATGCAGGAAGGTCTTTAAAGCTATCCAAAATTCACCCAATCCTCTAATTCCGAAAGAAAATATAACTTTTCAGAATTTTTTTGAACTGGTAGTTCAGGCTGCCTTGGGCATAATGAAAGAAATAATTGGGCCTACGGCAGAAAGCTATTTCCCTTTAATAGGAAGTCTGTTTGTTTTCATACTCTTTTCTAATCTTCTGGGGGTAATTCCCGGCTTTCTACCCCCTACAAGCAATATCTATACAAATGCCGCTTGTGCAATAATCGTTTTTTTATACTATAACTATCAAGGATTTAAAGTACACGGGATCGGTTACTTAAAACAATTTGCCGGTCCGCTGATCTATATAGCACCGTTAATGTTTGTTATTGAACTGTTGAGTCACCTTTTCCGTCCTTTTTCCTTAGCTGTGCGTCTTTTTGGAAATATATTCGGCGATCATACTGTTTTAGCAATATTTTCAGGTTTAGTCCCTCTGGTTGTGCCTGTTATATTCCTGGTTTTAGGTTTAGCTGTTGCTTTGATTCAGGCCTTTATTTTTGCCGCTCTTTCAACAGTTTACATAGGTTTAGCTGTCTCTCATGAACACTAATATAAAAAACTGAAAGGAGGTTTTTGAGGTCATGGGTAAATGGAAAATAGTAGTAATGTTTATCGGGGTTTTAGTCCTGACATTGTTTTCGACGAGTAGTTTTGCTGCTGAAGAAGCGCAGGCCACTACAATGGGTATGGGTTTGGTAGGTCTTGGTGCCGGTTTGGCCATTGGTTTGGCTGCATTCGGCGGAGGGCTTGGTCAAGGTAGAGCTGCAGGTTCTGCATTGGAAGGAATAGCCAGGAATCCAGGAGCTGCAGATAAGATGTTTGTTCCTCTTATCTTAGGGCTGGCTTTGATTGAATCATTGGTTCTGTACGCTTTCGTTATCGCCTTCTTTCTTCAGGGAAAAGTATAAAAAATGCTTCCAACAATAAACATCTATTTGCTTATCGTTCAAGGAGTTCTTTTCCTTATTGTCCTGTGGTTTTTAAAGAAAAATCTTTTTAAACCTATACTAAATATCCTGCATGAAAGGGACGAGAGGACGGAAGGATTTTTGCGTAAATCCGGGGAAATAGAAGAAAAAGCGAATAAAACTTTTGCCCATTATACGGAAAAACTGCGCCAGGCCAGAAGGGAAACTCTGGATATAAAAAAGAGATACTCTGGAGAAGGCTTAGAAACAAGAGAGAGTATCATGGGCAAAGCAAGGCAGGAAGCTAACGTTTTTCTTGGAGAGATAAAAGTAAAAATCTCAGAGGAAACTGAAGCAAGCCGGAAAGATCTCTATCGGCAGATAGGGGACTTGGGGCAGGCAATAGCCGAAAAGGTCTTGGGAAGAAGCATATAGATATGAAAATTATCTTCTACACAATAGTAACAGTTTTGCTAGCCGTAACAAAGGTATATGCGAGTGCGTCTGAGGAAGGGCATGGAGGAGGTCCATCTTCACTGACATTTGTTTTTCAAGTGATTAACTTTCTTCTCCTTCTTTTTGTGCTGTATAAATTTGCCCTTCCCAAAGCGAAAACTTTTTTCGCCGAGCGAAGCCAGAAGATCATCCTTTCTTTAAATGAAGCTGAAGAAGCTAAAACCTTAGCTGAGAAAAAGTTAAAGGAATATGAAGAAACGTTAAGCGCCTTGGATAAAGAGGTTGAAGAGATTCGGAATTTGGCTCAACGGGAAGGACAAGCTGAAAAAGAAAAGATCATTGCCGAAGCTGAAAAAGAAAAAGAAGCACTAGAAAAACAGGCAAAAGCTATGGCAGAACAGGAAATAAGAAAGGCGAAGCAAGAGCTGCGAAAAGAAGTAGCCAGACTCTCCTCGGATAAAGCTGAAGAGATAATTAAGGATTCGATCAATAAAAGCGATCAAGAGAGCCTTATAGTTGCTTACACCAAAGAGATAACATCTCCTCCTCCATCATAACATCGTAATTAAGACGATGTGAGATAAGACAGTTTGTTTTCTTTTCTATCCTATCTGGAAGAAAGGTATTCGTGAATAGAGCGGGCTGCCTTTTTTCCAGCACCCATGGCAAGAATTACCGTAGCTGATCCAGTTACGATATCGCCTCCTGCATAGATACCATCTCTGGTTGTTTTTCCACTTTCATCTATTGTGATAATATAACCCCGGCGGTTCGTTTCCAAGCCCAGGGTTGTCGTCGGTATGATGGGATTTGCCATTGTCCCAACTGCCACCACAACAGTATCGACATCAACCACATACTCTGAACCATCGATAGGAAACGGTCGTCGCCTTCCTGATTCATCCGGTTCACCCAGTTCCATCTTTAGGCACTTTATGCCCTTCACCCACCCATTTTCATCACCAATGTATTCCACAGGATTTGTGAGAAACTTGAACTGTACACCTTCTTCCTTAGCGTGATGGACTTCCTCTGCTCTGGCAGGCATCTCTACATCTGTGCGGCGGTATATTATATAGGCATTCTCTGCGCCTAAGCGAAGAGCTGTCCTTACTGAATCCATGGCCACATTGCCGCCTCCGATAACGGCACAATTTTTGCCGTGTACAATGGGAGTATCGTATTCCGGAAAAAGGTATGCCTTCATCAGATTGGATCGTGTCAGGTACTCATTAGCCGAATAGATACCACTGAGATTTTCTCCCGGTATATTCATAAATACCGGAGCACCCGAACCCACAGCAAGATAAACGGCAGCAAAACCATCTGCAAATAGTTCATCCACTGTCCTGAGCCTTCCTATAACAGCATTAGTTTCGATCTTTACCCCCATTTTTCTCAGGTAATCGACCTCGCCTTCCACGATCTTCTTCGGCAGACGAAACTCAGGAATCCCATACACGAGGACACCTCCTGCCTTGTGAAGGGCCTCAAAGATCGTCACTTCATATCCCAATTTCACGAGATCACCGGCAATCGTCAGCCCTGAAGGACCTGCTCCAACAACAGCAACTCTTTTACCCTTCGGTGCGGCTACTTCCGGAATAGAAAGCTCCCCCTTCTCCCGTTCATAGTCGGCAGCAAAACGCTCCAGTCGCCCTATGGCTACCGGTTCCCATTTTTTTCCCAAGACACAAACTTTTTCACATTGATCCTCCTGGGGACAGACACGGCCACAGACAGCGGGAAGGGAGTTTGTTTCCTTTATCGTACGACCAGCCTCGACAAACTTTCCCTCGGCGATAAGCCGGATAAAGGCAGGAATATTAACCTCCACAGGACATCCTTCGATACAGCCGGGTTCCTTGCACTGGATGCACCGCTTTGCCTCGGTCATCGCTATCTCTTCCGTATAACCGAACGGAACCTCCTCAAAGTTGTGGACCCGTACCTTCGGGTCCTGCTCCGGCATCTTCTGCCGGTAAACTTTAACTCTCTTTTCCTTAACTTTCTTTTCTTCAGTTCCCATGTTCACACCTGTATTTTTCCATGGACTCTTTTTCCTGAGTCGAGTACATCCTGAGGCGGCTCATCAAGAGATCAAAGTCAACATCATGACCATCAAATTCGGGACCGTCCACACAAGCAAATTTCGTTTGACCACCTACCGATACCCTGCAGGCACCGCACATCCCGGTAGCATCAACCATGATTGGGTTCAGTGAAACAATAGTCTTTATACCATACGGTCTGGTTACACCGCATATCACCCGCATCATTGGTACCGGTCCGATGGCAAATACCCGATCAATTCGCTCTTTTGCATCTATCAAATCTTGTAAAACTGCGCTGACAAAACCATGAAAACCGTAGCTCCCATCATCCGTGGCCACCAGGAGTTTATTGCTCGCATTTTTCATCTCTTCTTCCAGGATCAGAAGTTCTTTTGTTCTTGCGCCAATAATGGACGTTACTTTATTGCCCGACCTTTTTAGAGCCACCGCGATGGGATAGATGACACCCACACCGACGCCGCCGCCAATACAGACCACATGACCGAAATTTTCGATCTCCGTCGGGTTGCCAAGGGGACCTTGAATGTCGGCTATATAATCACCTGCCTCCAGTGCAGCAAGAGCGGCCGTTGTCTTACCCACAACCTGAAAAACAATGGTGATTGCCCCCCTTCCTGTGTCAGAATCCACAATAGTCAGAGGAATCCTTTCCCCTTTTTCGTCAATTCTTAGAACAATAAACTGACCTGCCATTCTTTTTTCTGCTATGGCAGTGGCTTCAATGACCATCTTTACCACGCCTTCCGATAGATCAATCCTTTCTACAATCCTGTTCACTATTCAATCTCCTAAAAAATCACCTTGAACATTGTTGCTTATTATATCCCAGTAAGGATAGATTCAAAGATTTACCGAATTAACCTATATAACCTCCCCACATAGTAAGCCTCAGGTTATCAGGTCATCAATCGACAATAAATTATCGGTGCCTGGGGAAAATGCTGGGAATGATACTCTTAGAATCCATAAGACTAAAACTTACGCTATACCTCAATACTCTTTCGTCAGTTTGTCCAGTTCTGCCAGTGAAAATACAGGACCATCCTTGCAAACGTATTTGTTACCGACATTACAGCGGCCGCACTTCCCTATGCCACACTTCATCCTCATTTCAAGAGAGGTTATGATATTTTCCTTAGAGAATCCCAGATCAAAGAATACCGGCAGGGTAAAACGAATCATAATCGGCGGCCCGCATATTACCGTTACGGCGTTTTCAGAACTCGGTGCTACCTCGCCACAAACCGTGGGGACAAAACCTTCTCGTCCCTTCCAGTTCCCATCCTTCTTATCAACCGTTACATTCAAGTTAATATCGTCTCTCGCTTCCCAAGCGGCAAGCTCATCCTTATATAGCAAAAGTCCTGGAGATCTGGCCCCATATATGACGGTAATTTTCTTGAAACGAAAGCGGTTGTCTTCATGAATCATATAGTTGATGAGTGACCTCAAAGTTGTAAAGGCAAAGCCACCACCCACAATCACAACATTCTTCCCCTCAAGATAGTCAATAGGCCATGAATTTCCCATGGGACCTCTGACACCCATATGTATTCCAACCTCCATGTCATGGAGAGTGCTGGTGACAACTCCCGCCTTCTGCACGGTAAACTCGATATAACCAGGTTGGGTCGGCGATGAGGCAATGCCAATAGGTGATTCACCCTTGCCAAATATAGAAAGTTCGGCAAACTGTCCAGGCAGATATTTAAAGTTATTCTCGTCTTCACTATTGAGAAAGGCAAGCCGAAAGGTCTTGATGTCCTTTGTATCAACTTCCGTGACGATCTTTACCAATTCAACGGGTATAGGGATATACGGATTTAGCATTACCATCTCCTGCCTTTATAATTTCGAAATATCTTCAACTATTTTTCTGATGTCTATATTAACGGGGCAATACATGACGCACCTTCCGCATCCGACACAGGCAATTTCTCCAAAGTTATCCACATAATACTTGAATTTGTGCATTACCCGCTGACGCCACCGCTCTTTCTGAGTCGGTCTCGGATTATGACCGGAAGTCTCCAGCGTGAAAAGAGGATACATACATGAATCCCAGTTCCTTATCCTGATACCGTCATTCCCCTTTGTCTCGTCATTAATATCAAAGCAATGACAGGTTGGACAGAGATAGGTACATGTACCACATGCGAGACACCTCTGATGTATTGTCTCCCAAAAGGAATGTTCAAAATTGCTGTCCAATATCGGCTTTATTTCCTTTGCCGGTATGTGCGACCCGATCTCTTTTTCCGCCTTTTGAGCGATCTCCTCTTTTATCGCCTCGTCGTCCGGGCCTGCCTCTGGAAGTTCTCCAAAAGATTTGAGAAGCTTTTCTCCCTTAGGAGTAATGATCTCAATAAGGTAGTTATCTTTTATATCCGTTATCAGTACATCGGCGCCCTCTGAAGAAGTCGGGCTTCCGTTAACTGAGGTACAAAAACAGGTCGTATAGGGGGGATGCACGCAGGACATGGAGATTACCGTTGTTTTTTCCCTCTTGGAGATATAATATGGATCTTTATATTTCTCCTGGTCGAAGAGCATATCGAGAAGGACAAAACTACGGGCATCGCAGGGACGTACTCCAAAGATTACCGCCTCCTCCGCTTCCCCTCCTCCCATGGAAAACTCTATACCCCTAGCGGTTCGTGCATACTTCATCATCGTCTCTGTGCGAGGAAAGAAGAGACTCTTGGGAGCATTCCTTGAGTTTGAAAAACCTATCAACGGTTCCATTCCCTCTTTCAGTGCCGTAAATAAAACATTGTCATCTTCTTTGACCGGCGCGTACACCTGCACATTTCGGGAGATGTCCTTGATAATATCAGCTAATCTATCCTTCTTTAATAACCTTTTTTCCATGTCTTTCCTTCAGTCGGCAACGATTAGGTAAAACACCCGTTTTCCATTCCACTATCAAAGCAGTCTTAGACCGCTCAGGAGAGGTAACGGATCACAATGGTGAAGTTTAAACCAGTCCTCCGGTCCCGCGATTCCCAGCGCCAGGGCTATCAATTCGGTAAAATAAAAGGTGGGAAGCCTCACATTCTCACTGGCCCTCATGTCAAGATTGGCCATACAGATGGGACAGGCTGCAACGAGACAGTTTGCATCGGCCTCTCTGGCCATGGTCATTAATTTGTTTACCATCCGTGTTACGATATTGGTTTTACTTATGGTGAGACTACCGCCACAACAATCAGTCTTATAAGACCATAAATGGGGATCAGCCCCGAGGCTTGCCATAATGCCATCCAACATGGTGGGATTTTCATAGTCATCAAATTCACAAATTTCAGGCGGTCTCAGCAGAAGACAACCATAATATGAAACGGGTTTGAGACCGGTTAATTTCTTGGTCACTTTTTCTATCAGGGCCGGAAGACCTATATCATTATAAATAATATCGATGGGATTTCTCACCGCAATGCTACCCTTGTATTCGCCTTTATCAATGATATTTTCTACCTCGGCTTTTAAGACACTGTCCTTCTTGAGATGGTATTGGGCTGTCTTTAAGCGATTGAAACAGGCGGCACAGGGAACCATTATAGCCGAGACATCGGCGGCATCCTTTTCCGCGGCAAAAAGGGTTGCCGCAGGGAGAGCAACGGAAAGCTTGAAATTGGTGCTATGGGCAGAAGTGGCGCCACAACATGACCAGTCATCAATCTCTTTCATCTCAATCCCCAGCGCGCTGCTTACGGCCTTTACCGATTGGTCATATTCCTTCGCTGTCCCATGAAGTGAGCATCCTGGATAGTATGAAACTTTCAACAATCGCCTCCTAATCTTTATGAGCGCTTCGTCTTTTCAAATATCCTTTTTACAGTCTTGATATCTTTTGTTTTAGGGGATAGGAGGTGAAGCTTACCTTTTCTGAACATTTCTATCCCCATGGCTATATCAGAAAACAGGTCCCCCGATTTCAACTTATACTGAGCCATCATTAGGGGCTCATTGATCCGCCCCCATGACTTGATATTGGAAAGAAATGCCTCATGGAATTTAAGGACATTCTTTTCCTTGGCGGCAAGGCCTGATTCAATAGCCATTTGCCTTAATGCATCCATCAGACGGGCAATATCCACCTCATTGGGACAACGAGTGATGCAGGTCTCACAGGAGACACACAGCCAGATTGTTGAACTCTTGAGGACCTCGTCCCGCTTATCCATCTGAATCATCTTGATAATTCTGTTCGGATTGTATTCCATAGCAAAGGATAGGGGACACCCTGCCGTACATTTCCTGCAGTGGTAACACCTCTGAATGGGAACACCACGGATCTTTTCATTTATTTCTTCGAGAAAGGTTGCCATGATTACCCCTCAAGTATTATTCCGGTGAAAATATAAATTCTTCATTGTCGTTTTCCTTGTAGGTGCCAAGCATGGACGGTTCATCCGGAGAGATGCCGGTCCTATGTTCAAACAGTTCAAAGGCATCCTTATCCAGTTTCTTCAGAAACCTCCGTAAATCCACACCCATGGGACATACTGCAATGCAGGAACCGCAATCAACACATCGCCCCGCCATATGATACAACCGCATTAATTGAAATATTTGCGTGTCAGACCGATCTTCGCCGATACCGACCCACTGCGGCTGGCTCTGCTCGACAAAGCATACCTTACAGTAACAGGAAGGACAGGCATTGCGACAGGCATAACAGCGCACACACTTATCCATTTCTTTGGTAAAGTAGTCCCACCTTTCATTTAGAGGTAAATTCTCAATTTCATCTACTTTAGCATATTCTTCACTGAAATCCATGGCCGGTGCCTGATCACCTACCATTACATCAGAAATAAGAGGATTGTTGAAACGACAGGTGAGGCAGTTATCGGCAAGCACCTCTTTCATAGAAACACTCTTATCGCCACTGGCTGTTTTTGCCAAGACGGAATCTCCTGCAACGGATGCCTCTAGAATCTCCTCGCCCGCAACAAGACCGTTCATCTTCCGCCTGTCCACATATCCTGTACAGGGAACGCCTAAGATCACGATATTGTCTCTATCGTACTGCTTTTCCTGAAGCTGTATCACCAGTGAACGTGTTGTGCATCCTTTCGCCACGACTCCTATAATCTTTTTAGTTCTATCCTCCGGTTTAAGACGTTTTTGAGATTCCCTGTCCTGCGAGATAAGGTCATGGACAAATTTAGCAAGGTTTTGCATACAGAAGGCATTCCAGACAAGTTTTCCAGTATCTTCAGGATCAGTAATAAAACAGGGTGGAGCAATAAGGGGAAGAGTCCCTTTTTCGTACCCGATGATAATATCCACCTTTTTTTCCGCCAGTAATTTTTTCGCTTCTTTTCGTAGTTTTGTCTCTACATTTTCCACAGTTTCAATTCCTCAAGATTTCTCGCTTCTCTCGAAAGGACAGGTTAGAGAGCCCACCTTTTAACCAGTTTATCTGCCGGACCGAGGGCGGTGACAGCAGCAGTGACAGCTCTTACAACCTTGGCAAAACGCTCTCCCTCAGATGCTGATACCCACGTAAACATTGTCCTGTCACCCTCCACGCCGATATATGAAAGAAAACGCTTTAACATGGCGAATTTCCTTCTGGCGGATAAATTACCCGTAATATAGTGACATTCCCCTGGATGACAACCGGAGACAAGAACACCATCCGCCCCCTCTTGAAGGGCCTTCACAATAAAGAAAGGATTTATCCTCCCCGTACAGGGGACCCTTATGATCCTAACATTTGGCGGGTACTGGATCCTGCTTATCCCCGCCAGATCAGCGCCGGCATATGTACACCAGTTACAGACAATTGCTGCTATTTTCGGCTTCCAGTCTTCAACCGGTTGATTTTCAGTCATATTTTCTCCATTCAAAAGGCTCTTATCTGTGCCAGAATTTCCTCGTTGTCAAAGCCGTTTAAATCAACAGCATTCATCCGGCAGGAAGCTGTACAAACCCCGCAACCCTTACAGAGAACAGCATTAACCACCGCGCAACCTTCATTAGGATCAACGGCTATTGCACCAAAAGGGCAATTGGCCTCACAGAGTCCACAGGCAGCGCATCTTTCCTTCCTTACATAAGCAGTTTTTCCTTCGGCTTCCAGGTAATCCTTGGTAAGAATGGTACACGCCCTCGAGACAGCGGCATTGGCCTGCGTTATAGCTTCACTACTGAATTTCGGCGAGTGGGCAAGGCCGCACATGAAAACACCATCGGTCGCAAAATCAACGGGCCTTAACTTTACATGGGCCTCGAGGAAGAAACCATCCTGATTGGTCGGTACTTTCAGCATTTTGCCGATAACATCATTTTCAGGATTGGCAGTAGTTCCCATACTGAGCGCTAATATATCTGTTTTGATTTCTACCTGCTCGCTAAGTACCGGATCAAAAACTTTTACAGAAATTTGCGCGCCATCACCGGTAACTTCCGGTTTCCTGTCCTCGTCGTACCGGATGAATTTTACGTTTGCCTCACGTGCCTTCTTATAATAGTCCTCTTTGAATCCGAATGTCCTGATATCCCGGTAGATGATGGTAACATCCTTCTTTGGATCGATATCTTTCAGTTTAAGTGCATTCTTGATCGCCTGGCTGCAACAATACCTGCTGCAGTAAGGCCTTTCAGCATCCCTTGATCCGACACACTGGATCATAACAACACTGTTTGCCCCCATAATCTGGGAACCTTTCTCATGTATACGCGCCTCCAGTTCTCGCTGGGTAACGACGCTCTCGTTCTTTCCGTATAGATATTCATCCGTTTTGAGTTCGTAGGCCCCTGTAGCAACAATGACCACACCGTGCTCAAATGCGTGCTCACCATCTCCTGCCCCTACGGTAGTCTTGTAATTTCCGATGAACCCCTCTATTTTAGTAATCTTAGCTCCCTTGAATACATGGATCAGAGGATTATTCTCCACTTGTGCTAAAATATCATCCATATATTTCCTGGTATCCAGTCCTTCAAGGGTATAACATAAATGCCTGTAATTCCCGCCAAGCTCTTTTTCCTTTTCTACCACATAAGACTCGAAACCCTGGCGAGCCAGCGAAAGGGCTGCTGTAATACCGGCAAGCCCTCCCCCGATGACCAATGCCGCACGATTGACACTGAGTTGGCCGGGTTTTAAGGGTTTCAAATACTGAGCTTTTGCTACCGCCATCCTAACCAAGTCCTTGGCCTTTTCCGTCGCCGCCTCCGGCTCATTCATATGAACCCACGAATTCTGGTCCCTGATATTAGCCATCTCAAAGAGATACTTGTTGAGGCCTGCCTTTTCACAGTTCTCCTGAAAGAGCCCCTCATGTGTCCGGGGTGAACAGGACGCTACAACCACTCTGGTAAGTTCATATTCCTTAATTATCTCTGCCATTTTAACGGCCGAATCCTGCGAACAGGCAAAAAGCCCCTCGGTAGCATAGACAACGGAAGGCAGTGTCTTTACATATTCCACAACGGCAGGTACATCCACCACACCGCCGATATTGATCCCGCAATGGCAGATGAAGGCGCCAATTCTCGGTCCGATTCCCCTTATATCTTTTTCTAAAGGAACATCTATCGCCCTGATCATAGTTCCCCGCTGTGCGGCAAGCAGTCCCTCTGCACAGGCTACCGCTCCGCTGGCTTCCATGACAGTTTCCGGGATGTCTTTAGGACCACCGAAGGCACCACAGACAAAAACACCTTCCCGAGATGTCTGAACAGGGTTATCCAGAGCGGTTTTGCAGAAACCATGTTCTTCCAGTTCTATCCCCAGGCTATCCGCCAGTTTTGCCGCATCAGGAGGCGGAGTAAGGCCCACAGAGAGAATCACCATGTCAAATTCTTCTTCTATTATACTCCCGTCTTCCTGGATGTACTTGAGCAGTAGATTTTTCGTCTGCTGTAATTCTTTTATGGTGGAAGGTATCGAACGTATATACTTGATACCATATTCTTCTTTAGCCCGATTAACAAAGCGATCGAAGTCCTTACCATGAGCACGTATATCCATGAAGAATATAGTAGGTTCCAGAGTTTTTAAATGTTCCTTTCCTACTATTGCCTCTTTTGTTGCATACATGCAGCATACCGATGAACACCAACTGTTGCCGCAGGATACGTCTCTTGAACCAACACACTGGATAAAGGCAATTTTCTTCGGCTCCTTCGCATCTGATGGCCTCTGAATATGGCCGAAATAGGGACCGGAAGCCGATAGTATCCTCTCAAACTGGAGACTGGTCACCACATTTTTATAGATACCGAAACCGTACTCTCCCCGTAGGGGAGCATAAAAAATATCAAAACCGGGTGCGGCAATAATGGCACCCACATCTATGGTTTCTTCTTCAGAGACCATACTATGATCAATGGCATCGGCTATACAGACATCAACGCAACGGTAACATTCGGAACAGATCCCGCAATTGAGGCATCGCTTCGCTTCATATACGGCACCTTCCTCAGGCAAACCTAAGGCCACCTCATCATTTGGAGACTTCCTCGCTGCCGGTTCAAGCTTGGGCATCTCAACACGGGCCGCCTCCTCTACATCACTTACATCAACTTTTTCGGCCAGCCCTTTCGTCCAATCTCGCTCACGACCTGCCCCTACATCTTCGCCTTTAAAATAACGATCTATGGAGACAGCAGCCTCCTTACCAATATTTATAGTCTTTACCACTGTAGCAGGACCGGTTTCCACATCCTGGGCAAAGACACCTTCTATCCCTGTAGCTAATGTGATCGGATCGACCTCAAGGACGCTCCATTCGTTGATGGAAGTTCCCCCTTCTCCTTCGGGAGAAACAAGTTCCCTTGTCTGGCCAACGGCAGAAACTACAGTATCCACAGAAATGGTAAATTCAGAACCCTTGATCGGTGTGGGGCGGCTCCGTCCACCCGTATCTGCTTTACCCAGTTCCATGCGGATGCACTCAATACCGGTTACCTTTCCCTCACTCCCAAGTATTTTGACCGGTGCAGCGAGAGACTTCATCCTGATACCTCCGCCTTCCGGTATCTCTCCTGCAGAAGCGGTTACCTCGGTACCGGAGGTTTTGTAAAGGATAAAGGAATCATCAGTACCAGCCATTACGGCAGTACGATCGGCACCGGAGGTTTTGTAAAGGATAGAGACTTCCTTGGAACCGGTTTTAATTGCCTGCCGATAGACATCCATCGCTATATTTCCGGAACCGATAATGGCAATATGATCGCCTACCTTCTCTCCTGCCCCCGTCCGCTTGAGAAAATCAATCCCCTCGACTACACCCTTTAGATCTTTTCCCGGGATATTAAGTTTCGCACCGGTACTAGAACCGACCGCGATAAAGATGGCATCGTATTGTTTACGCAGGTCATCCATGGAGACATCTATACCTACACGTGTATTCGTCCTGATGTCTACCCCTAGATCCTCAATGATCTTTATTTCACTATCAATGACCTTCCTGGGAAGACGGGATTCAGGGAAACCAAGAGTTAACCAGTTACCGGCAAGGGCTTCAAATACAACAACCTGGTAACCATCAACGGCCAGATAGTAGGCAGCAGCGAGGCCTGCAGGTCCGGCTCCGATAACAGCCACCTTTTTATCTTTCTTCTCTTTAATTTTAGGGAGATATCTTGTCTCTTCGTTTAAATCGAGGTCGGCTACAAAGCGGTGCAGATGCATGATGTCAATGGCTTCATCAACATCTTTCCTCCTGCAGGCCCGCTCGCAGGGATGACTACAGACTCTGCCGCAAACGGCAGGAAAAGGATTGTCTTTTTTGATGAGTTTCAGGGCTTCTTCGAACCTTCCCTCTCCAATAAGGGCAACAAAACCACAAACGCTTATATGGGCAGGACACGCCGCCTTACAGGGTGAAGTCCCTGTTTTATCAATAGCAAAGGCAGCCGGTATAGCCTGCGGGAAATGCCTGTAAATGGCCTTTCTCATGTTCAGATTTTCATTAAACTCTGCCTGAACAGAGATGGGGCATACATTGGCACACTCACCACAGCCCGTACATTTGTCAATGTCAACAAATCTCGGCGACTTCGTCAATTTTACTGTAAAATGCCCCGGCTGGCCTTGGACGTCATTAACCGTTCTTCCAGTAAGGATTTCGACATTCGGATGTCGTCCCACTTCCACCAGTTTGGGAGAAAGGATACAGGCAGAACAGTCGTTGGTGGGAAAGGTCTTGTCAAGCTGGGCCATGACTCCGCCAATACTGATACTATTTTCGACAAGGTATACCTTTATTCCGGAATTTGCCAGGTCAAGGGAAGCCTGAATCCCTGCTATGCCCGATCCCACAATCATCACCGCGCCGATTTTTTCATTATCTTTCAACACATTCACACCTCAATTATAGCGGAGATAGCACTCCGCCTACCATGGTCTGGTTTTTGTGTCAAGCTCCATTTTCAAGATCTCTGAAAAGTAGCCCCCCTATCTAATCTCCACTTCCCGGTAATAGTACCTCAGGATATCGTTGTACGAGTAACCTTCGCGGGCCATTGTGTAGGCGCCCCACTGACTCATGCCGACACCATGGCCGTATCCTTTGCCTTCAAAACAGAGGCCATGATCATCTTCCGTCATTTTAAAAAGAGTGCTTCTTATCAATGTAGGACCTACCTTGAGCCTGAAGTCATTACCGCTCATGATCATTTCCCCGCCGCTGTGAACCACCTTGATCTTTAAAACTCTACCCGACGGGCTCATTTTGATAGGTATCACCTCCTCTATCCGACCCGTAATAAGCCCGTTTTCATTAAAGGCTCTTCCGATATCATCAAGTGACAGGGAGAGCTTCCATAAAGAATTCGGGACACTCTTGCTATACTCATCACGAATCATCTTTAGATAGGGAAGCTTCATCGTCCACACATATTCGGCATCTTCCGTCATCCCTCCGCTGTTCGCATGAAAATATGGCAGAACAAGTTGACCATTATACAGGAGTACCCCCCCCCTTGTTTCATCGACGGCCCGGTTTGTCCTTTCAGTCTCCACATCTTTTCCTCCGTAAACCTGAGAGGTTATAGTAGCGCAAAGATCATAGTCTCTATTTTGGCTTTTCCCCTTATGATAAAGGGCATACGTTCTTGACACCACAGCCTGAGCCTTTAATGCTTCCATAGGCCATTGAGAAGACATTTCCCGGGGAACTACACCGTACAGGTATGCCTCCAGGTCCACTACATTAATAACATCCACCCCACTCCCCCTCCTCTGAACAACCATTTTCCCCCGATAAGATTTGCCGTTTAAACTTAACACCCCGCCATCTGTAGGAATTATGGTAATTCTGTCAAGAGGTAAATTGACGCCATCCAGCCTTATATTGTCTTCTAAGATACGGAGGACGACAGTTTGTGCCCGGGTAAGGGTAACTTTTTCCTCAAAATCTCTGACCTCACATCGTGAAGTGGAACTAACACTGATGTGCTTGGCTCCGGACACGACTAATATCTTGATATTTTCGCCGCGGCCGGCCTCAAAGGCAGGCCCTTTACACATGGTACGCCTTGTATCACGGGAAAAACATCCGCAGGCGCATAAAATCAAAGGTAATAACAATAGATAGATGATAAATTTTATCTTCAAGATAACATACCCAGAGGGAACGGAGAGGGAAGGTAAGGTGTTGGACCGGATCATAAGCCGAGTTCTGTATCGCCTCGCGGTTACCCGGAAGGCGGCGATGATCATTCATCTGGGACAACAGTTGCCTGTTGCCTCAAGCGACACTACCCGAGAACATCGGACGGGCCACCCTCAAATGTTCTCCTATTTGGTCTTGCTCCGGATGGGGTTTACCAAGCTTTCCCGGTCACCCGGGAAACTGGTGAGCTCTTACCTCGCCTTTTCACCCTTACCTGCCAGATGGCAGGCGGTATATTTTCTGTGGCACTTTCCTTAGGGTCACCCCCAGTCGCCGTTAGCGACCATCCTGCCCTGCGGAGCTCGGACTTTCCTCCAGCTCGGAAGAACCGGGCTGGCGATCATCTGATCTGCTCCAACACCTTAACAAACTGTAAACACTCAGGTTAATAGGCACAAAGTTACATAACGCACGTTTATAAAAATCGCACAAAGTCTCGTTTAAAAAGTTACTCCGTGATCCCTGTCTTATGTATCCCCTTGTACTTACCTGAAAGTTTTGTAATACCGCCCAAATTCATTCTAAACAGGCCTCATCAATGGCCTGATTGGCCAACCTGTCGGCCATCTTATTTTTATCCCGGCCTATATGCTCTACAAGATACCAGTCAAGAAACTCCAGCAATCTTTTAACTTCTTTCATTAAGATCTTTAGTTTGTCGTTTTTCACCCGATAGGTGCCATTGATCTGATTAACCAGAAGTTCTGAATCGAGAAAAATATGAAGTTGTCTACAATGCATCCTGAGAGCTTCTTCCAAACCGATAATCAATGCCCTGTATTCGGCCAGATTGTTCGTACACAAGCCCAGAAACTTTCTGACGTCCCCCACAACGTTACCTTCTTCATCCGTCAAGACGACACCGGCACCACCATAACCGGGATTACCTCGGCAAGCCCCATCGGTATAAAGATTAAAGATCAAATCAGTCGTTTTTATTCTTGTCATACCAGTAGATAATCCTATTACAATTCGGACATGATAATAGATCCAAAGACTTTTGCAACTCATTGTACAACTGGGGGGGCATATTCATGTGGCAGCCATCGCAAACTTCCTTCCACACAGATGCGACAGCTAAACCATTATTTAAAGTTTTAATTGTTTCATATTTCTTGAGAAGATTATTATTTATCCGCTCCCTGAGATCATTAATTTTCCGCTCGCAGGCTACAAGGTCAATATCAAGGGAAAGCATTTCCTTCTCAATTTTTTTCTTATCCTGTTCATACTGCTTCTGCTGAATTTCGAGTTTTTTCTCTCCCGTTTTTAATACAGTACTAATCCCGTCAATATCTTCCAGAAAAGAAATAATTTCATCCTCTATCTCAGAGTTCTTTTCCTCTGTAATCTCAATTTCTTTCAATATTGCCTGATATTCTTTATTGGTTTTTACTGTTAAGAGGCGTCCTTTACTATTTTTCAGATTCTCGTTTCCTCTCTTCAGTTTCTCTTCCTGTTCCCGATGCTTCTTATTCACTTCGTCAAGTTTCTTCCTGTCTTTCTCTACATCCGCATTGAAAGATTCAAGCTCCTCGTCTAATTTTATGATTAGGTGGGGCAGTTCTTTTTTCCTGGTATTTACTACGTTATTTTCTATCTCCACTTTTTGCAGCTCAATCAAAAGTGATAATTGCTCTCTCAATAAGCAGCCCCTTTCATTTTAAGATTATTGCGGCCAAAAAAAAGTGCACCATCTTACGGTGCACTTTCTCTTAGGAAGTATATTTCTCGTATATAAATTTTCCCGATAGCTTATTTTCATTGTTACTGCACAAACTGCTTCCACTCCTTGATACAGATGGGCCCACCTGGGTTCGAACCAGGGACCGACCGGTTATGAGCCGGTTGCTCCACCAATTGAGCTATGGGCCCGCTCGATCTTTCTAACTTTATTCTCATTTCTTGTCAATATTTAATTTCGTCTGTGGGACTTCGATACTCTTCTGTAAGAAGGGTCAGTCAATCTTCCTAATGCACCAACCTTGTTCTGCCTTCCCCTACCTTATATAGTTCTCGTCCCCCTGAGGAGGAATCCGGTCTTTCACTAATACCAAAGCGCATTCTCAGCACCTTTTCCTCCCT
This sequence comes from Syntrophales bacterium, assembly GCA_041648505.1. GTDB lineage: Bacteria > Desulfobacterota > Syntrophia > Syntrophales > CG2-30-49-12 > JBAZOY01. The sequence goes on from JBAZOY010000004.1 coordinate 67,433, forward strand.
AGGTGTCAGGGTAGTCAGTATTTTTCTTGTCTGTTCAACAAGATCCATCCTTATCGTTGCGTCTGAAGGAGATATAACCTTCTTGTCCTCTATAAAATCACCGAGGTGGCTGTCCTCCTCCTCACCTATAGGTGTCTCCAGGGATATAGGTTCCTTGGCAATCTTTAATACCTTCCGAACTTTCTCCTGAGGATATTCCATCTTGTTAGCAATCTCCTCGGGAGTAGGTTCTCTCCCCAATTCCTGAACCAAACAGCGGGAAGTTCTAATCAATTTATTAATCGTCTCGATCATATGCACGGGAATTCTTATTGTTCTCGCCTGGTCGGCTATGGCCCTTGTAATTGCCTGCCTGATCCACCATGTGGCATAAGTAGAGAACTTGTATCCCCGCTGATATTCAAATTTATCCACAGCCTTCATTAACCCTATATTTCCTTCCTGTATCAAATCCAGAAATTGCAGCCCTCTATTAGTATATTTCTTCGCGATACTTACAACCAGGCGAAGGTTTGCTTCAACCAGTCTTCTTTTTGCTCTCTCCGCCTTCCTTTCTCCCCTCTCTACAGAAGTAACCACCTTCTTCAGAAAAGTAACTGGAATTTCCGTTTCCTCTACAATCTTCTTAATCTCCCCCTTAGCTTTCCTTACGATTACTTCATATTCTTTTAACCGGTCAACAGCAATACCAGTTTGTCTGACCGCCAATTGCTCCTCATCCGGTGATATTTTCATAAGAGTCCATATCTTCTCCAGCTGAGCAATGGACATCACTGTTTCTTCTTTACAAGAATGGATATCACTTTCTAACTTTTCTATTTCTGCTATATAATCCTTAAGCCTTAAAACCATACTTTCTATCTGTTTTTTGCCGAATCTTACTTGTCTGCACAGATGTATGATGGTTTTTCTGTTTTTTTCCTGTTTTGATTTGATGATCTTTTTCTGTATACTACCTATTTTCTTTTCTTTTAGTTTCTGCTTGAGACTGTCGTTCTTGTTGTACAGAACAGTTACCCTGTCAATAAGTTTCAGGACTCTTTCTTTATGGACATCTTCTTCTACAAAACCTTCTTCATCTTCGAGATTATCTACAATGTTCTTTATGCGAACTTCGTCTCTCCTTAATCTCGCACCAATGTCCACCACATCCCTGACTGAAACTGCTGCGCTGAAAGCGGCGGTCATAACCTCTCTGGCCCCTTCCTCTATCTTTTTTGCGATTTCGACTTCCTCCTCTCGGGACAGCAGAGATACAAGCCCCATTTCATGGAGGTATATTTTCACCGGGTCACCTGTCTTAACAACAGGGCTCATAAGATCATAAGTGCTTGCACTCTTAGTTGCAGAGGTTTCCTCTTCCTCCTCTACTGCTTTTTTCACGACAAGCTTTTCACCCTTTTCCGAATCAATAATGTCGATATTCTTCTCACCAAAAAGCATGATAATGTCATCTATCTGATCAGAAGAAACATCAGATGGCAGTAAGTCGTTGACATCATCATAGGTTAGAAACCCCTTTTCCTCCCCCAGTGAAATCAGTTTGCTGAACTCTTCGGATCCTATTTTCTTCCTCATACCGGTTTCTCTCCCGTTTCATTTAAAATTCGGCATTCATTCACCGATGAATAATTGAGCAAGAACAACGGTGAAAGGACATAGACCATTACAATCTCCGTTCTTCTCTCAACAAACTTTCCTTCTCAGCCAATAGATGAATACAAAGGTCTCTGTCATTTTCCTCCTCAGCTTTTACGAGCTTCACTCTTAATATTCTGTGTTTCTCCTTATACCACTTTCGTTTAATCTGTTTTATCGTATCAGCAATGAGCTGATCAATCACCATCTCGTCATAGGGACTTTTATCGATCATCAATTTCAAAAGCCTCCCCTTAAGAGATTCATTATCCAGACGATCAATGATCAGGAAGGCATCAGGAGATCCTGCCCCGTTTCTAGAAGGAACTCCACGCAATGCTTTACCCAGGGTACTCAATTCCTCGTTCATGAAGTAATCAAGAACGCCTGTTTCTATGATGGCAGGAATCTTATGAGGGTATTCCAGCATGACATGGATAAGACTTAATCCCAACATGTCTACCTTCGCTTTATCAATGCTTGCCTTACCCGTTTTTCGTTCCTGTGAAGTACCGTTTCTTTTCGTGAAAGGAGGAGCCAAAGCTTTGAGAATTTCTGTCTTCAAGAGTTCCTGGTCAATGCCGAGTTTTTCCCCTACCCTTTTTATAAAGAGATTTCTCTCAAGGGCATCATCAATATTAGCGATAAAAGAGACGGCTCTATGCACAGCATCGCTCCTGCCTTCAACAGTCCCCCCCTTCTCATCTATGATATTTTCAATATAATAATCAACCATGGACGGGGCATGATCAATAATTTCTTCAAGACCTTTTCTGCCATATTTTCTAACGTAGCTGTCGGGATCGTAACCATCGGGAAGAATAACGGCTTTTGTCCGAATGTTTCCAGCAAGGAACAATTCTATGCTTCGCGCAAGTGCCTTTTTCCCTCCTTCATCAGGATCAAATATGGCAACTATATCCCCCGTATATCGCCTGATCAGTTCAACTTGATCCTTCGTCAGTGCCGTTCCAAGGGTGGCAACGACGTTGGTAATACCGGCATTCCAGAGGGCAACCAGATCGAAATACCCCTCAACAAGAACGGCATAGCCCTTTTTCCGTATGGCCTCTCTGGTTTTGGCAAGACCGTAAAGATTTCTTCCCTTCACGTATACCGGAGATTCAGGTGAATTGAGATATTTTGGTTCTCCATCCCCTAAAATCCTTCCGCCAAAAGCGATAACATTGCTCCCCAAATCTTCTATCGGAAAGATTAACCTTCCCCTAAATCGATCATAAAGGTCTCCTTTATCTGTTTTTATAATCAGGCCTGCCTGTTCGACAAGTTTTAAAGGAACCCCCTTCTTTTCAAAGTAATCTCTGAGGTATTTCCACCCATCCAGGGCAAACCCGAAACAAAATTCATCAATGAGGGCTGCATTATCTATTCCCCTGTTTCTTAGATATTCCCAGGCACCTTTCCCTGCCGGTGATCGAAGGTTTTTAGAAAAGTATACTGCCGCCATCTGGTTGACTCTTATAAGCTGTTCCCTGAGAGTGGTACGTTCCTTTTCCTCACGGCTCATGTTCCTCTCCGGGATAACAATACCACCCTTTTCAGCTAAATACCTTACCGCCTCGGGATAGGAAATATTGTTTATCTTCATTAAAAAGGTAATAGCATTACCCCCCTCACCACAGCCAAAGCAGTAAAATATCTGTTTATCGTCACTGACGGTAAAGGAAGGGGTCTTTTCCTTATGAAAAGGACAGAGGCCCAAAAAGTTTCTCCCTGCCTTTTTAAGGGTGAGATATTCCGAAACCAGACCGACAATGTTCGTCCGGTTTTTAACCTCCTCGATCTTATCTGCCGGGATGTATCCCTTCAACCTACGTTTCCTCAACCTGTTAGACATCAGGGATCAGAGATCTGCGAATCAAGATTTTTTTGATAATAACAAAAAATCTTGATTCGCACGTTAGACATACGCGTAAAACCTGTAACGTAAGATAAAAAAATCTGCAAATCCGACAAGATCAGACCAGTGTATCTTTGAGGGTGAGTTTCTTATTTCCCAAGACATGCATGTGAAGGTGGTAGACAAGCTGTCCTCCTTCTTCGTTACAGTTTATTACCGTTCTGAAGCCCTTCTGATCAATGCCCTTAATCCTTGCTACCTCCTGCACGGCATTAACCATGGCACTTAAGTAATCCCTCTCTCCAGCTCCCACATCCATAAGGGTGGATATATGCTGTTTAGGAATTACAAGAACATGAACTGGGGTTACAGGATGGATATCATCAAAGGCAAGGGTTTTTTCATCTTCGTAAACTTTACTGCAAGGCATCAGGCCATTGATTATTTTACAAAATATGCATTCCTCCATCTCTTAATCCCTCCATTTATTTCTTTTCAAAATCCCCCCTACCCCCCTTTTTCAAAGGGAGGAACAAGGTTGCATCTGAACCCCAGCGGCCTTTATGGCATCCTCCAAGGATAAGGCCCCTGCATAAAGGGCCTTACCAATGATAACGCCGGTTACTCCGAAAGGTTCTATTTCCTTGATCCCCTCTATATCGCGGATACCTGATACACCTCCTGATGCTATCACCGGAATATCAAGAGATTCAGCAATGATTTTTGTGGCCTCAATATTGATACCTTTACCAGTACCGTCTCTCTTAATGTCAGTATATACGATGGCCTCCAAACCATATCCCTCATAACTTTTGGCTATCTCCTTTGCGGATTCAGTTGTTATCTCCGTCCATCCCTTGATGGCTACCCAGCCATCACTGGCGTCAATACCAAGAATAACCTTTCCCGGATAAGTTTTGCAGGCCTCCCTGACAAATGTTTTACTCTTAAAGGCCGCGGTTCCCAGGATAACCCAACGAACCCCCATATTTATATAAGTATCAATGGTCTTTATATCTCTGATTCCGCCACCAACCTGTATCGGCACTACGGCTTCTTTTACAATCTCATGGATCACGTCCTGATTTCGCGGGAAACCGGCAAGGGCACCATCAAGATCAACTAAATGGATACGTTTTGCCCCCTTTTCCTGCCATAATCTTGCCACCTCAGCAGGGCTATCCGAATATACGGTAACTTGCCGGAAATCCCCCTGAATAAGCCTTACACAGGTACCGGCTTTTAAATCAATCGCAGGTATAATGAGCAACTTTAGACTCCCACATATAAAACATTAGTCATACATCGCATATTCGGAAGAGAACTTTAAAATTTACATTCATCAGATCTTTGACTTACGGCTGATACCTTATATGACTTACCGCCCCTGGGGAAAGGTTTTCAAGATCTCCGCCATCCCTCCCTCTGTTAATTCCTCTGCTGTTACCCACTTTCCACCCTGTTTAAAGAAGGAAGAAATAAGAAACAGATTCTCCATCAGTGAGCTTTGTGTCCTGTCAAATGTACCCTTCCACGCCAGTGTCCCATCATTCACCCTGAGCAGATGTATATCAAAGGCTACCGATGCGGGTTTCTCAACAGAATAAGAACGCCCCTTCCTCTCTCTGTAGCGATAGACATATCCGACAGCAACTCCATCTGCTCCCAGTTCAGCACCAACCTTTTTTAATATTTCAGGAAGGGACACCTTTGGAAGATCAGCAGATATCCGTCTGTAAACATTACCTGCCATCTCAGGAGAAATGATGGTGAATCTTCTGTTTTCTTTGATCCACTGAAGAAATATACTCTCCACTCTTTTTTCCGCATCCGTTAAATACCCATCGCTAAGGAAAGTAGCCCCGCACAGGGGACAACTGACAGCTTCAATTTTATCCTTCTCCATGGTTACCTGTTGAAAAGGAACCACAGCGATACATTGAAAGGCAGGTTTCCCCTCTCCCATAAGATTGTTTATTGTCTCCCCTCTCTGATGGCAACCAGTAACCATGGAGAAAATAAAAGCTGAAAAAAAGAAAATCCCCCCTTTTTTGATGATGTTACCACAATAATTAAGCATCATTTTTCCTCAAGTTAAGTAAATATTCTGCGGAACACAAAGGAGATAAAAACAACCAATGGAGAAATGCATAATACGTTTTTTTACATATTACGAGAGATTGAAAAATTGTATTCAATGGTGTCTGAAAAACCTTTGATTCACAGCTTCTGAATCTAATTTTTCACTGTTCTACAAAAATCTCAGCAAGACGACGACTGTTTAAACGCTTACGGTTTTTTAGAGGCTCCCCTTTGTAGACAAGACACCCTCTATCCGGTCATCGAGAGATGACGCCCCCCTCATGGCACGGGCAAATGCCTTGAAGACCGCCTCCACGATATGGTGATTATTCTTTCCATACATGAGATTAATGTGCAATGTTATGCCACTGTGGTCTGAAAAGGATTTAAAAAATTCCCTCAGGAGGGCAGGATCAAAATTCTTGATCTTTCTGTTACCGAAATCCGCATGGTAAATCAGATAAGGTCTCCCTGAGATATCCATTGCCACACTGCATAAACTCTCATCCATCGGAATCACCGCCGAGCCATAACGCTCCAGTCCCCTCTTGTCACCCAGGGCTTCCTTGACGGCTTCTCCCAGACAGATTCCTATATCCTCAACGAGGTGGTGATCATCTATAACTGTATCCCCTTTACTTTTTACCTTTAGGTCAAACAGGCCATGCTTTGCAAAAAGTTGCAGCATATGGTCAAGAAAAGGTATCGTGGTAGCTATTTCACCCTCCCCTGTACCATCGAGGATAATCTCCACCGAAACCTCAGTTTCGGTTGTTTTTCTATATGTTTTTCCTTTTCGTTCCATGGCACCACTTTCCATTAGATAACCTTATTCAGGGGATATTCAATAATTCCTTCAGCCCCCGCTTCCTGAAGGAGAGGAATTAACTCCCTGACAGCATTTTTATCCACCATGGTTTCAACGGCGAACCAATCTTGTGAATGCAGACTGGATATAGTGGGAGCTTTAAGAGATGGCAGTAAAAGTATAATTTGTTCTAGCTTTTCTTTGGAAACATTTAATTTTAACCCCACCTTACTCATGGCATCCAGGGAACCATTGAGAAGAGTTCTTATCTGCTCCATCTTCCGCCTTTTCCATGGATCTCCCCATGCCCCATGATTTGCAATTAATCGGGTATTGGTCTTCATGAGCTCATGAATGATCCTTAGATTATTAGCCCTGATGGTACTTCCCGTTTCAGTAACCTCTACAATGGCATCCACCAGACCTTCGACAACTTTAGCCTCCGTTGCCCCCCAGGAAAATTCAACAGTAACGTTGATGTTTCTCTCCTTGAAATATTTTTTTGTGAAATTAACCATTTCCGTTGATATTTTTTTCCCCTCTAAATCTTGCAGGGAAGTGAGTGGAGAATCTTCTCTAACTACCAGGACCCATCTTGCCTCTTTGGGGGATGTCTTTGAATAAATAAGATCCTGAACGACAACAATATCCGATTCGTTTTCCAGTATCCAGTCCTTTCCGGTAAGGCCTATATCAAGAGTCCCATCTTCAACGTACCTTGACATTTCCTGCGCCCTTACAAGCGTACAAGAAATGTCTTCATCATCTATATCAGGAAAGTAACTTCTACTGTTGTAAGAAATACGCCAGCCAGCCCTCTTAAACAGTTCAACTGTACTTGACTCCAAACTCCCCTTAGGTATTCCTAATTTTAGCTTCATTTATAAACATCCTCAGGAGAGAATATCGGCTCTCCCACGATCTCGGCCTTTCCCTCGGAAAGTCTTCTATAGAAACATGACCTGTAACCAGTATGACATGCAGCCCCACCTATCTGTTGTACTCTCAAGAGAACGGTATCGGCATCACAATCAAGCAAGATATCTCTAACGAACTGAATATGGCCTGATGTCTCCCCCTTCATCCATAAGGCGTTTCTCGACCTGCTGAAATAATGGGCCTTACCCGTCTCCAGCGTCTTCAACCAGGCATCAAGATTCATATAGGCCAGCATCAGGACCTCTTGTGTCTCTTCATCCTGAACGATGACCGGTATCAGTCCCCTACCCTTCGCAAAATCAAGCTCAACCATACCGCCCCCTTGGAATCCTTGCCACCCGACTTACCAATATTGTTGCAGATCAATTTCTATATCGTTTTAGGCGATGTAACGGTCACTATTATCACCCAGTATTATATTAATAGTATAACTTTATATTATTATATACGTTACATACATTTGTCAACCTCTTCTTTGTCCCTAAATCCACCACCTAAGTTCAGTAAATTCGGGAAGGAAGGGCGTTTGCTGATAATTTACATTCACCTCAATGCACGACAATAATCATCATTTATGCTGTAAATTCAATCATCATAAAATGTTGGTGGTGAATTACGGTGTCATTAAATGTTGCAGGCAAAGCACTGGCAAAATATACCCAGAATAACAATACAGTTTCCAAATGAAAAAATTCTCCACAAAATGCTGCAAGGGGCATCAGGCCGGATATAAAATATCCTCTGTTGGGATGTTGAGGATGCAGCAGAGAATTATAAGGCTTGTAAGGGGTGGCTTACGTTTTTACCGTCAGCTTTCTGATCGCTTCTCCCAGACCATCCAGCGTCAGCGGAAACATAGGAAAAACATTACCGATCATCATCACCGTGGGATGATTCCAGGATAACTCCTCCTCCGGATTCAGCCAGACACAGTGGGTGAAGTGATCTGCAATCTGTTTAAGCCACATGATTCCCGGTTTTTCGTTTTGCTCGTAGTAGTAAATTGCTCCGTATCGGTGAGTCAGCTCATAGGGGGCCATTCGAGCGTCACCTACCAACACCACCTTGTATTCGTTATCCAGATTGTGCAGCAGAGCTTCGGTACTGGTTGGCTCATTTCTCTCAATGTCTTTATACGCGTTATCATAAATGCAATTGTGAAAGTAGTAGTATTTGAAATCCTTGAAATGGGAAACGGAATGAGCTGCCGTGAAGAGTCGGCTGCATGTTCTCGCGTAGGGAATCATTGACCCACCTACGTCCATGAGGAGGAGCAGTTTGGTGGCGTTGAGCCTGCTTTTTCTCCAGCGCAGCTCGATATCACCAGCATTTTTAGCAGTGGCATCAATGGTCTTTTCAAGGTCCAGTTCATCCTCGGGCCCGATCCGTCCCAGCAGCCTCAGACCCCTCAAAGCTACCTTAATCTGGCGAACATCGAGTACCATATCGCTGCGATAGTTTTTGAACTTGCGTTGTTGAGCAACCTGCATAGCACTTCTCCGCCGAGATTCGCCTCCAATCCTGATTCCCGCCGGGTGCCGTCCTGAATGACCAAAAGGACTAACGCCTCCTCTTCCAATCCAGTACCCTCCTCCATCGTGCTGCTCAGTCTGTTCCTGCATTCGCTTTTCGAACTCTCTGATGAGCTCCTTGATGTCCATCTGATCAAGCATTGCCATTTCTTCTACCGAGAGAACCGAGCCGAAATTCGCCGGATCGCTGAGCCAGTCAAGAATCTCGTTCCTGATCTCATCCAGTGTCTCAATGCCCTTGAAATATTCCTGGAAGGCAATATCATACTGATCGAACAGCGTTTCGCTTTTGACAAGGATCGCCCGAGCCAGACAGTAGAATTCGTCAAGATTGGCGATGTAACCCTTGGAAAGTGCCTCCATCAATGTCATCCATTCGGTAAGGGTGACCGGAACCCGTTTTTTTCTGAGGGTATGGAAGAAGTCGGTGAACATGTACTAATATCTCCAGCGTATGTTTTGTCCTGATGCAGAGCGCCCCATATAACCGGAGTTGAAGTACTCGTGATCGACCTCTTTCTTCAGCAAGGTGCCGATAAAGGGAATATCCATGGATATCTGATCGGGAGATATGCCACCTAACATCAGGGCTTGAAGCCAGTCAAGTAACTCGCTTGTCGATGGCTTCTTTCGGAAGTCTTCCGCACCTCTAAGGGCATAGAAAGCCTTGAGTGCTTCCCTGAGCAGGTTTTTCTCTATGTCGGGGAAGTGCACCCTGACTATCTCCTCCATCATCTCTTTCCCGGGAAATTCGATGTAGTGGAATATGCAGCGTCTGAGGAAGGCATCAGGGAGTTCTTTTTCAGCATTGCTGGTGATGATTACAATTGGCCGGTGTCTGGTGGTGATAGTCTCGCCGATCTCCGGAATATAAAACGACATCACATCCAGCTCGTTGAGCAGGTCGTTGGGGAACTCCAGATCGGCCTTATCAATCTCGTCGATAAGCAGTACCACCTGTTCCGGGTCAACAAATGCTTCTCCCATCTTTCCCATTTTGATGTAATGACTGATGTCGGAGACGTCCCTATCCCCAAATCGGCTGTCGTTAAGCCGCTGCACAGTATCATATACGTAGAGACCATCCTGGGCCTTCGTTGTCGACTTGATAAACCAGGTAATCAGCTTCTTTCCCAATCCCTTGGATATACTGGTGGCCAGCAAAGTTTTTCCCGTTCCCGGTTCCCCCCGGATCAGGAGTGGCCTCTTTAGCGCGATAGAAACATTAACGGCATTTCTTAAGGATTCCGAGGCAACATAATCAGCAGATCCCTTGAACTGGTCAAATTTTTTGTTGTCATTTAGCATTCATTCTTCCTCCTGAGATAATCTAAGGCGATAGTGTACCTCTGTTAAATAAGTAGCGTGCATGGCAAGAAGGACGTCCCGGATTTCTTCCTTTTTTACTTATGCGCTTTCTTTTCCCGCAGTTTTTCCGCCAGTCTCATATCCTTTCTGGCTTTGGCTTCCTGATTGCGCCGTTTATCCCCATCAGACTCTAATATAAGCGGAGGGACCGGGCTAGGCCTTCCATCCGGCCCCAGGGCCACAAAGGTGAGATAGGCAGATGCCGTGTGCCTTGCCGCTCCGGTAAGGAGATTTTCCGCTTCCACCCGGACACCCACTTCCATGGAGGTCCTTCCTACCAGATTTAAGCTGGCTTTGAGGTTTAGAAGTTCTCCAATAAAAACCGGGTTGTGGAAATCCAACCGGTCAAGGGAGGCCGTAACCACATTTTTACAGGCGTGCCGTGCTGCCACAATGCCGGCGGTAATGTCTATGTGCTTCATTACCACCCCTCCATGGACATTTCCCGACGTATTGGCATCCAGCTGTGTCATTTGATGCACCATAGTAAGGGTGCTTTCCTTTACTTTTTTCCCTTCCATTTTCTCTCCTCCAATGAACTTTATACCGGGCCCCGAAATACAGACCGGCGCAACTAAAAATGAAGTTTATAATTGCTAACGACTCTGTAAAAAAAGTCTTTTTACGTGGTTATATTATCCTGAGCAAATCGGATTTCTTCAAGAGGTTCCCATCGTCTGAGTTTCCTCTAAAATAGTCCCCAGACGTTCCAGAAAACGGTCCCTATCCAGGTCATCATCAAATATCTTTCGTCGCACGACTCCTCGGACGATCACATGATGCAGAACTCCAGGCGCACCTATGCGTGATTTTCTCAGCATTCCATCTTTTAACAAATCTCGAATTTCGTGTAAAGTTTATAAGTTCAGAACGTCCCGTCAATCCCCCGACAAAGGTGGAAGCGACCAGCCACAACCTTCCAGAGGGCATGACGTTTCAGGAAAAAACAAGGATCGCCGACATGGGGGTGGAAAAATCGGTGGAATTACAGGAAGCGTTCTGCCGGTAACTTCGGATGGAATTCCGCCTGCCCGGAAGCGCTTCGAAACCTTACGGAGAAACTCGTAATACCAATTCCAAATCAAAGATGATCTCAAGGCGGCGAGCAGGAGGCTGCGAAGACGGAGACGTTCAATATCGGTTTGGCACAGTTTTTAAAACGGCATCGTTAAAGACAGAATTCAGGATTCAGGGGCCGGTACACAAAAGGAATGTGCACTCTTATATATTCTACCCCCTTCCTCCTGACTTTTGTCTTTTTACGATGTATCAGGAACAACCGCATCCCGTAGGGGTATCACATTCTGAATCGCAGCCACAGCCACAACCCACCGCCTGGGTGGTGGTGTCGCTGATGCCTACCACCTCAACCTCGAAGGTCAGAGACTTTCCGGCCAGGGGATGGTTGAAGTCTAAGGTGATGTTTGTATCGGTTACTTTGGCAATTGTTGCCGGGATCTGCTGCCCGTTTGGACCGCTCAGAACCACGGTCCGGCCCACATGGGGGTTAATGCTGGGTGGCACTACTTTTCTGTCATAATCCTGGGTTCGACTTTCATCACGCTCTCCGTAAGCCTCTGCTGCTGTGAGAGTGAATGTTTTTTTCTCGTTTAAGCTCATGCCTTGCAGTGCGTTTTCAAACCCGGGAATCATCTGTCCGGCACCCATATGTACCTCCAGGGGCTGGCGTCCCTTGCTGGAGTCAAAAACATCGCCGTTTTGAAGTGTTCCCGTGTAATCGACACTGACGAACTTGCCGTCAATAACTTTTTCCATGATATCTCCTTCTAATTGGTGGCCGCCGGATGTTTTCCAGCGGGTTTATTCAGCCGTCGGTATAAAGCTTTCAGCCAAAAGGTGTTAAATACCCACAGCCGAATCGTTTTCCGTAAGCTGTAAGTATCGCGTAAAATCTTTAATTTGCAGATAAATCCGAATGGGATTTAAATGAAATAAGAACTATCTTTTTTGACAAGAATTCCCTTTTTGATTGTAATAGTATATAGATAAAGGTCTCTTATGTCAATATGATTTTGGCAGCAAAGCAGGGGAGAGTATCGCCGACGATTGCAGAAAGTATGTATCGAGACGGCTGACGACCGTTTTTTTGATAAATCCGGGCCGCATCTGTGCCCGTAAAGGAAGATTTGGAGAAAAGCGTGACTATCTCACGCAAGCCGCCACTTTGTCATGCGGTCAAACTCCCTCTCCCAGGCCGGGGAACAACGGGTTTGTAAAAAGAGCACAAACAGGCGATCCATCGTCTCGACGGCCCTTTCAACAAGGTATATGCGCTCGAGAATTCGGCCGCTTCGATCATCTTCTTCGTCCCCTTGTGTTTCGGGGAGTTTCAGGGACTGAAATTGGAGACGGTCGGCCTTGAAGGTGAACTCCCACTTTGAAGAATCCCGGTCCATGGATATGCGAGCATCCTTGATCAGCTTCCCCCGCCGGAGGGCTTCTTTACCTTCCCGGAGGTCTGAGTGGAGACCCTGGCAGACAACGGTCTCCGAATAATCCCCCTCGCCGGAGGCAAGAGCGAGGCGCCGCACGAAGAATAATTCTATATCGCCGACTCCCGGGATCATTATAGAGCCGTTTCGCTCGGCGCTCTTGAACCAGAGCCACGTCATAAATTCCCTGCCGACGGACAGCTCGCTGATGCCCCCCTGCGTTTCCGTAGCGGCTATAGCTTCTCGCGTTTCCTTATCGAGCCCCGGTGTGTCCCAAGGGCCTAAAGGGGCAAGAATTATCTGAAATGTCTGCTTGAATAAGTCGACGAATTCCTGAACCGCATTTTCCGACAAGGAGGAAAACCACAGCGCTCCCGTCGAAACAGACCAGCAGACGTCAAAGATTGCGGGAACAGGCTGTATCTTTTGCAGCAGATCCGCGCGCACCGCCTCAGCGATGGCTGCGCGCTGCTCCCGGTAGATCTTCTTGAGCCCTTTTTCGTTAAGATATGCCTTTTCCGCTTCCATGACCCTTACCTTCAGCAGAGAGGGCGGGATCACTTTGCGGTCAATCCGGAGAGAAAACAACAAATACGGCCCAAGGGAGTACTGGGCACCGGAAAAAGAACTGTCAAGGATGTTCTCCGCGCTCGTCCATCCCATCACTTTTTCTTGAGCGGACAGAAAACGATCCTGAAAGGCGTTCCGTTTAAGGCATTCTTCAATCTTTCCGGGCGAAAGGTCTGGTGGAGAACCTGCCACACACATGCGGGAAAACGTCAGCGTTCCTTTAATCAAACCCATAAAAACCTCCTCTTTGTAATGGGCGACACTTTACCCCGGGAAAGGACGCCATGTCAAGACGATATCCTTTTATACTTTTCCTTTTACAATAGATTGAAATTATTTAGTTATTTTTTTATCACCGTCCCCGTTTTCACTCACCGTTTTCACGCGTTTTCACATCCCCTTTTCACTGTTCGCCCAGGCAAGAGCGCAAAAGATCGGGTCACGACCTTTCCGACTTCAGTAATTCCGTTACTTCAGAATCAGCTTGCAAAAGTGCTGGTGATACATAAACGGGATCTGTCGTGAACATGGGGAGGATTTCATCAAATCTGTTTTCTCAGCTTTTGTGCAGCTATATGTATGACATCCCAGACAGTACTGAAAGGCGGTGTGTAGGCAAGATCGAGATTAGCGATGTCATCGAGGTTCATGTCCCCCCATAGAGCACAGGATAAAACGTTTATTCGACTGACGGCCCCCATCTCACCTATGGCCTGTGCACCTAAAAGCTTTCCTGTGGCGCGGTCGGCCACAAGTTTGATGCCCACTTTTTTCGCGCCGGGCATGACGGCTCCAATGGCACTTCCCCATATAATCGTACTTACCGGATTATACCCACATGATTCTGCTTCGCTTTCATTAATACCCGTTGCGGCAACCTCCAGGTCAAAGAGTTTAAAAGTCTGAGCGCCGACGATGCCGGGGAATGATACTATGCCTCCTGCTATATTACCTCCCAGGATACGGCCCTGTTTATTGGCAATATCACCCAGGGGCATATTTACCCAATCTTTACGTATACGATGGAACACCTCACAGCAATCACCTACCGCATAGACATTCTCGATATTTGTCACCTGGAAAGCATTCACTTCAATGGCGCCGCTTTTGCCAATGGTGATTCCCATATCGGCTGCAAATTTTACATTGGGGCGGACTCCCAGGGCAAAGAGGATCATATCAGCCGGTACATCTCCCTGGTTTGTTATCAGGCGGAGGGAAGAACCTTTTCCCCCTTCAATCGCCGTTACCTGCCTGTTTACCAGAAATGAGACGCTATTTCTATCAAGCTCTTTTAGCATTAATTCAGCAAATTCTTTATCCCAGCGGCTGGCCGGTAGTATCCCGCGGTGGACAATGGCCGTTTCCATGCCAAGATTCCTTAATCCCTCCGCCATTTCCATGGCGATGAAGCCCGCCCCCACAATGATGGCCTTCCGACATTTTTTGTCCTTCAGATAAGACTTCATACGAAGGGCATCGGGAAGACTCTTCAAGGTAAAAACACCTTCTCTTTTTATGCCTTGTATACCCGGCAGGGATGCTGACGCGCCTGTTCCTATGACGAGAAAATCATACGGTATGGTTGTACCATCGGAGAGAGTGACTGTCTTTTGTGCCGGATCGGCTTTCTCGGCACGGGTATTTATCCTGACATCAATGCCCGATTTTCGGAAAGCCTCCGGTGTACGGGCAACGAGGTGGGTTTCATCTTTTATTACATCACCGATGTAATAAGGTAATGGTCAGGCGGCTGTAGAGACATAAGGACTCTGCTCTATTATAGTTACCGCCAGTTTCTCATTTCTCCTTTTTGCCTCGGCAGCAACGGAAGCCCCTCCGGCACCGCCACCGATGATTACCAGATTTTTCATATATATCCTTTTACTGTACGTTATTTATTGTTATTATTAGATTTAAATACGATCATATAGTGGAATAAAGTATTATCCGCTGTCAAGAAAAAACGGGCAAAACCATCTGCCGGCAAACCATACCAACGTAAACACCCCTTAATGTTCTCTTGATACTTGTGAGATTCTTTATAATAGAAATAGCATACAATTTCATGAATAAAGGAGGCAGGCCATGGAAAATGATACACTGCAAAAGCTTCGTTATTTCCTCAAGGATGAAATCCGGAAAAGCTTTGATTTCTCGCAGACCGATCAAAACCGGGGGATCAATCCGCCTCCGATCCAGAAGCCGTTTCCCGAAGATGCCGCAAGAGTGCCTTTAACTAAAGCCGGGTTATGGACAGGAATACAAGACATCAGTGTAGCCGATGCAATCAGGAATAGAAAGAGTCGCCGGAAATATTTACAGCATCCTCTGACCCTGGATGACCTTTCCTTTCTCCTCTGGGCGACTCAGGGCATCCGGCAGATACTTGACAGGGGGCATGCTTACAGGACTGTGCCTTCCGCCGGTTGTCGCCATGCCCTGGAGACTTATCTTTGCGTTTTAAATATCGAAGGTCTTGATCCCGGACTTTACCGTTATCTACCGCTGGAACATCAACTACTTTTAGAATTTACTGATGATAAGTTAAGTGAAAAACTTGTTGATGCAGTGTATGGACAACCTTATCCCGGGAAGGCCCCGGTAACCTTTATATGGACGGCTATTCCATATAGAATGGAATGGAGATATGGCCTTGCCGCACATAAGGTGATTGCCATAGATGCGGGTCATGTCTGTCAGAATCTTTACCTTGCCTGTGAGGCTATTCACGCGGGAACATGTGCTATCGCCGCTTACGACCAGGCGGGCATGGATAAGCTCCTGAAAATTGATGGAATTGATGAATTCACCATTTACATGGCCCCTGTTGGAAAAGTAAAGGGCGATAGAACAATATAGGAGAGGCTAGGTCTGCGCGCAGTGAATTCGGGGTCAACGCGCTAAACAAGTAATTCCGGTTTTAAATCAAAGATGGAATCAAGGAGGCAAGGAGGAGGCGACGCAGGCGTACATGAAACGTACGCCGAGGAACCGACGACGATGCCAACGAAGATATAGCGCTTTGATTTAGAATATAATACGTTTGTCGCAGCGTCGCCCCCATCTCTCTTTAGCCTGTGGCATCAGCTTACCGGACTGCGTTGCCGGCGTTCACCCGGCCGTGGCCGTAAAACGGATCATTGCCCGGCTTGCCCAGGTCATCGGCAGTCTGTTGCAGGATTGTGCGGACCTGGTCGGGTTGCATATCGCCACCATTCCGGCCGATGATCAGGGCGGCGGTCCCCGCTACATGCGGAGCGGCCATACTGGTACCGATGCTAAACTCCCAGCCGGCTTGGTCCGGGGCTGTTGGATCGAAGCCGGCACTGAGAACGAAATCTAACATAAAGCAGGGAATCCCCGGCGGGCAGATGTCCCCGGAGTAGTAGAGATCGAAATCGAGGTTTCCACCCGGTGCGGCAAGATCAACTGCGGACTGACCGAAGTCCGAGTAGAAGGCCGGAGAGTCCAGATCGGCGTCCGGATTTAATCCCAGGCCGATCGGTCCCGTCGCCGAAACCGAGATCACATGCGGCAGATCAGCGGGAAGGAAAATAACGTCCTTATCATGATTGCGATCCACTGCCCCATTGCCCACGGCGGCAACGATTGTTGCTCCCCGTTTATGCGCGTAACTGGCTGCCCTGTTCAGAGCGGTCACCAATTCCTGCACCATTTTGGCGGGAAACCCGGGTTCACCATGCCGGGAGATACCTTCACCCAGGCTCAGGTTGATTACATCCGCCTTGATGTCGGCGGCGTAGACGATTCCCTGCAGCACCCAACTGAATTCGCCGTCTCCAAGATTATCCGAAATTACTTTTACGGCAACGATTTCCGCATCCGGAGCAACGCCGACTATACCGATGTTGTTATCTGCCCCGGCAATGATTCCAGCCACATGTGAGGCGTGACTGAACGGATAATCAATCATATTAGGATAAATGAAGTCAACGGTCGGCTCGGACGGCACAAAGGACTTGCTCAAAGCAAGGTTAAGATTCGGCGCCAGGTCAGGGTGAGTCGTGACGATGCCGGTGTCGAGCACAGCTACCCGGACTCCCACCCCGGTTTGACCGCTTTCCCATGCGCCCGGGGCATCTATGGCAAGCAGGTTCCACTGCAAAAATGAGAGCTCATCAAGATCGGCCGCCACGGTCTCCATCAGATTCATGGTCATCCCGGTATTCAGAGGTTCCGTCACGACCGGATCGGACTGTCCGAACCGGATGTTCGGTATAACGGACCGAACGCCGGCGATTGCGGAGAGCTTTGCAGTAAAGTCGGGGTCATCCGACTCGGCAACCGCCACACCAATTTGAGAAATGGTGGCTGTAACTGTGCCCCCGGCCTCCGTAATTTTTGCGGCGAGCCCCGGAGGAAGCGAGTCCTCTTGATTGGCGATCACAATGTGGGAATCCGCAAACACTTCACCGCAAGTAAAGAAGATCAATGAGAGACATACAACCAGT
>JBAZOY010000005.1:0-68948 GCA_041648505.1 Syntrophales bacterium
CTGCCTTAGGCAGTGAAACGAGGACAACCAAAGTAAGATTCACCATTGCCAACCCTGGAGAAAAAATTAAACCCAATATGTACACCGACGTGGAGATAAAGATTTCTCTTGGCTCCAAGCTATCTATCCACGACCAGCGCCGCATCATTGCCGAACTGGATGCCCTGCAATTAGAAGTGAACATGCTCAAAAGTTTACAATCCGGGACCGCTGCTGAACTTGATGCCCTCCTGCCCGCCATCCTCGACCGTGCCTTCAAAGGAGAACTGTGACTTCAAAATAATCAATAAGAGATTTCAATGTGAAAATTAGCCAACTCGCATCCAAAAATAACCTTCAATTAGCTTGGAGGCGAATCACTACGGGCGGAAATAATCAATATAAACGTTTTTTCCGCCAGCTCTATTATACTTACGAAGTTGCTCTTCGTGACAACTTAGATGACCTTCGTCAGCGCCTCATAGGAGGTACGTTTGAGCCCCGGGAGCCAGAACGTATTTATTTGCCAAAGAAATCCGGTCTCCATAGGCCGATAAGCCTTCTTCATATCGAAGACCAAATTGTTCTACAAGCATTCGCCAACCTTGCTGCAAAACGCCTACACAAGAAAAGAGCACCACTGCAATTTAAGATTATTTTCAGCAACATCCTCCAGAAGGATAACAGCATTTTCTTCTTCAAGCACTGGCAGGAGACGTACGCGGCATTCCAAAGAAAGATTAAGAAAGACTACGAGGCCGGCCTGAGGTGGGTCGCAGACTTTGATTTAGCCGCATTTTACGACACCATATCTCATGAATTACTTTTAAAAACAATTTACCCAAGAACATGGACAAGCGATGACTGTAAATTGATTTGCCGTTGTTTACGTACATGGAGTTCGGAGAGGTCTGCATCATCCCACGAGCACGGCATTCCACAAGGGCCAATTGCATCGGATTTTTTGGCTGAGTGTTTCTTGTTACCGGTCGACCTTGCTCTTCAGCGTTATGATGGTTACACAAGGTATGTCGACGACATGCGACTGCTTGGTCGTACCCGAGACGAAGTGCGCGCAGCGGTAATTCAGCTCGAACGCCTTTGTTGGCGACGTGGTCTCATTCCACAGTCCGGTAAGTTCGCGATCAATAGAGCACACAGCATTCAGGACGCTATGGGTATGTTGCCCAGCATCGCCGATCCCCAGCACACAGATGGTTTAACCAGTATGCCGCGTGATAGAGCCCGGCGGTTGTTTCGTTCCTCTATAGAGGGTAAACCATACAAAGTTAAGGACAAGACGCGGTTGAGATATGTGCTTTTTCGCTCAGAGCCGGACCCAAAACTGCTGAACTATGTGTTGCGACTAATACCCAACCATCCCGAACATGTGGATGCATTCTTTAGCTATATTGGCGATTTCGACTTTCGAAAACCTATTCTCCGGTTGTGCCTCGACATTATTAAAAATAATCCCTATCCCTATGTTCGAGGGGAGGCATGGCATGTCCTGGCACGTTATCTTCAGGTACAAGGTGCTCTTAATGAGGTAAACATAGAAGAACTTAAGAAAAGGGCCATCGAAATAGCAAGGTCAAGATACGATGAGTACTTTATGGAAAAGTGGGGTGCCTGTCATTTCCTTACTGTATTAGAGAAGATCGATGGCCGCAGATTTAGCAGATTTTTGAATTATCAATCACCATTATTACAAGCGTTGTTGGCGCCTGTTCTTCCTGACGCAGCATTTACATCTGGCGAAGCCGCAGGCAGATAAATATCTCCGCAGAACCGCTTTCGAACCGGGATTGTCCATCTGTGGAAGGCTTCATAGCCTTGAGTTGAATCCACAATCGTTTGGGATCAACAATTCCGATCTTCCTTCACAAGTGCGCAATACTCTTTGTCAGCTCGGTGTGCTTCCATCTCGTGGAACACCAATTGATCCGATCTCTGAGATCCTTCGGGCAAAATATAACCTGGCTCCTTCAACATCTTGGCTTAATTTGCTTGGTAATGAATACATACATGCACTTGGTCTATTAAAACAAGCTGAAGCAACGTTCAACAGCGGACCTTCGTTCTGGCTGATCAGTCAAAATTCATTTAATCATACTATATTTCTTGCACTTCAGCGGCATTTTAGCACTATAGGTCACCCTGCGAAATGCACGACAATGGGAAGAAACAATCAACTCGTCGATTTCGGTGTGATGCTCGACCCGAATGGCCCATTCTCGCAACAATGCCCAGTGGTAGCCGACTGCTTCAGGGAGACGAACGACAGGCGGAACCACTTGCCAGTATCGCATCCTTACGAAAAGAAGACGGCTGTGCGCTGTACATATTTGAAGGCACAGGAGCGAAACCGATTTGTTAACCGGCTCTCGGCAGCCTATCGGGCATTTATTGTCTTGATGCCATAATGCAGATAAACTAAGTAGTCGGTTTTGTTCTTCGTCATTCGGATTGTTATATAAGGGGCTAAGATAGAAAAGACACGGATATCTACCCATGCAAGCAACCAAGTTTGTAATTTTGGAATAAATCTATGAATGACGACCCTAATAATCCCGATATTCCCTTTTATCCCGGCGATTGGGTGATTGACCGAAACAATCCGGGGCAACCTGGCCAATACACGGGGAATTGGCGCAAGGCAGGTCCGCACGTTATGGTGCAGCTATCCTATCCGGGAGGCGGCGCCAGTTACCGTCCCTTGGCCTGCTTGGAGAAAATGACGCAAAATTCTGCCGCTTCCATAGAAGAACGATTGCGGGCAGGACATTTCGGGAAGCTGCGTGATCTTCAGCGGTTGATTACCTATGAAAAGCTCAAGGGTACACTTCACGAGGTGATCTACTCGATGGAGGCGGCGCAAATCGATTTTTACCCCTACCAGTTCAAGCCTGTTCTCAAATTCATCAACTCGCCTACCGAGCGGCTCATCATTGCTGACGAGGTGGGGCTGGGAAAGACCATCGAGTCCGCACTGATCTGGATGGAACTGCAGGCACGGCGTCAGGCGCAGAGACTGCTGGTAGTTTGCCCCAAGATACTGGCGGAGAAATGGCGCGAGGAACTCCGGAGCAAGTTTATCTTCGACGCACGTGTGGTTGACTTTGCGGAGTTGGAGAAGGAGATCGCTGAACTCAAGAATACCGGTCCAAGCCATGCATTCGTCCTGATCGCCACCTACACAGGCCTACGCCCACCGAAGGCCGAACTGCGCCTGCTGGATGAGCCGCCAGACATTGAACCCCCCGGCGCCCCGAAAACCAGATTCCTTCGCGAACTGCACCACTGGCCCTTGGGTTATGATCCCTTCGATCTGGTTATCTTTGACGAGGCTCACTACATGCGGAACCCGGCGACGACAACCTTTCATCTCGGCGAGGGGCTTGCCGCCAATGCCGGGGCGGTTCTGTGCGTTTCAGCCACGCCGGTCAACAACAGCAACACCGACCTGCACAGCTTGCTGCGCCTGACGGACGAAAGCTTTTTCGAGACACAGGGATTGTTTGAAGAACTGCTTGAAGCCAACCGGCCTGCGGTTCACGCCGTCAACGCACTGTCCCGCACCCCGGTGGACATGGCCTTGCTGGGGTCGGCAGTCGAAGGTATGGGTGCCAGCCGCTTCATCAGCCAATCGCCTTTGTTTAAGCAGTTCCTGGAGAAATTGGAGCAATTGGACCCTGGCGACAAGGCGCAGCTTGCCAAGTGTCATGACCTTGCGGAGAAGCTGAACCTACTGGGCGGTTATGTAAATCGTACGCGCCGGGTTCAGGTGAAGGAGAACCGCCCCCTACGTGACCCACTGGTTCTGCTCGTCGAGTATTGTCCGGAGGAGATGCAGCTTTACCGGGCCATCATCCAGATTGTCCGGCGCAGGTGCCGCTTGGACAGCCGGCCATTCCACGTCTTTCAAGTGATCGGGTTACAACTCCGGGCCGCAAGTTGTCTGCCGGCGCTCGCCCAGGAAATTCGAGATGGTCGATTCGGTGACCCCGCAGATCTTTTTGGCGAGGCAATGGGCGAGGAGGTGTTTGACGGGCTTTTCGACGAGGATCCCAGCGAGGAACTGGGCGAGACGGATATTGCCCGGCTGCTGTCCCATGATTTCGAAAAAAACGACAGCAAGTATCGTGAGCTGCGAAGGCTTCTGGTCGAGATATTGCCCGATGAAAAGGTGATCATCTTTGCATACTATAGACCGACACTCGCCTACCTGAGACGCCGCCTCATGGCGGACGGTATAAACGTAGCAGTGATTCACGGTGGCGTTCCGAACGATCAGCGGTGGGAGGAAATCGAACGATTCAGGGACCCACGGGGTCCGCGGGTACTCCTGTCTTCCGAGGTCGGTAGTGAGGGTATTGACCTGCAATTTTGCCGGGTCATGGCGAATTATGATCTGCCCTGGAATCCGATGCGTATCGAGCAGCGCATCGGCCGCATCGATCGTGTGGGCCAGCAGGCGAAGCGCCTCTCTATCGTCAATTTCAAGGTTCGGGACACCATCGAGGAACGCCTTTACGACCGGCTGCACTCGAAGCTTGCACGTTTCGCAAATAGTTTGGGAGACCTGGAAGCCGTAATCGGAAAGGAAGTGCAGAACCTTACGGTCGATCTGCTCAGCAACGAACTGACGGCAGAGGAAGAGAACAGGCGGATGGAGCAATCTGAACAAGTAATCGAAAATCAGTTGCTTCAGATTCAGGTGCTGGAGGAATCGGGCGATGCGCTCATTGCCTTGTCGGACTATGTGCAGAGCAAAATTGAGGAAGATAGGGAAAAGGGTCGCTATCTTCAACCCGACGAACTGGAGAATTACCTGGCTGATTTCTTCGAGCGCGAATTTCAGGGTTGCGAGATCAACTATAATACGCCCTTCGACGGTTGCCTCCGGATATGGCTGACCCATGAGGCCAAATTTTCGCTATCCAACTTCATCCGGGACGACCGATCCCTGAGTGCACGTCCGCTTCGGCAAAGAGAGTTCAATATCACCTTCCGGCGTGAAGTGCTCCAACGCCTCCCGGCCAGCCAGAAGCGAATGGTCCATTTCACCAACCACATATCGCCATTGATCCGCTGGATCACTCAGATCAACCGGGAGAGGGCGCACAGTTTTTTCGACGTGTCTGCCCTCCTGATCACACATCCCGACCTGCCTCCGGGTGACTATTGCTACCGTATCGAGCGGTGGAAACTGCAGGGCCTTTCGGTTCGGGAAACACTCGCCTACGGGATCCGGTCGCTGATAGATGGAAGGAGTTACACAATGGACGAGTCAGAGACCATTGTCCAGTATCTCCTGCGCCGGGGTGGTGACTGGGATTATGTAGATTGCGACAGGACCGCTCTGCTCCCTGCCCATAAAGGGTTGGAGGCTGATCTGGCTGCGAGTTTCTCCTCTGCAGTTGAGGATTTCGAAGTGGTGAATGATACTTCATATCAGATCAAAGTCCAGCGAGTGCAGGGCTTTTTTGACCGGCGCATCGCTCAGCATGAACAGCGGATTCGTACTTTACGCGAGACAGGAAAGGATCAAATGATCCCCGCGGCTGCGGGTCTTCTCCGGACGGCTGAAAAAAACAAGGAGCAGCGCCTTAACGAATTGAAAGAAAAGGTGCAGCTTGACATGGAACAGGCGCAAGTGGCTGCGGGTGTCTTTCGCGTTACCGGTGCGTAACAAGTATAGCGGAGAGTGTGAGCCATAATGAAATTCTCGACATTGATCCAGAATCTCAAAAAGAAACTTTTTGGAAAAGAGCCTCGACAACCGGATACCCAGCCGATCCAGCCCTTTCCTTTGGCGAAAGATTCTGTCCCCGGAATTTCAGATTCGATCACTGTCCCTCCTACAACACGTCAGCCATATTTCATCCAGATCGGGTTTGATTTCGGCACCTCGTATTCCAAGTGCGTCTGCCGGGACATGATGACGGACAAGGCATGGGTGCATATTCCCAACAAATGTGCAGGGCAGGAGCTACCTTTCCTGATCCCCAGTGCCCTTCTCCTAAAAGACAGGAGAATCGGGGCGGTTGATAATCCCGAATATCACTATCCTGAAAATGGTCTATATCACCTGAAACATGCGCTGGTAAAAATAGCACTGCGTCAGTGGGATGACCCTGTACTTGCTCCATATCGAAGCGCTGTTGGATCTGCGGAATCAGAAAAGTTACGCGGCTTTGTAGAAACCTGCGCGGTCTATTTCCTGGCTGGCGCTCTCGGAGAGGTACGTGCGCAGATACGAAGGCGATTGCCGGAGTTCGGTTCTCTTCCAGAAGATTACATGGCCGTGAACCTTGCCGTGCCTGTAGCAGATGCCGAGCGGCAGGAAGTCAACGCATATTATCACCGGATTCTGTGCGAAGCATGGGGGCTCGCTGATAAGCTCGCTGGCCATCCTTCGATGCGTTTGAGCGAGTTGGAGTCTTTACGGAAGGAAAACCACGATGATTGGGTTCAGTCCGCGGGTGAATCCTGCTTCATCTATCCTGAAGTGAGTGCAAATGTGCAGGGTTTTGTTCGTTCCCGTGTTTCCAGCGAGGGTATCTACCTGTTTTCCGATACTGGAGCGAGTACGGTGGATCAAGGCATCTTCATTTTCATGAGGCGGAACGAAGGTGAGTACCTCACTTACCTCCACGGAACTGTGTTGCCATTGGGATCAAGCCAAATTGAGCACAAAGCTGCCATGAACTCCGGTAAAATGGATTGGCAATCTTTAGAAAAATGGCGAGAAATTAAGGAACAGGGAGGTTCCGCGCCTGAGTTAAGAAAAGCACGAGAGTGGATTGCAGAAAGATTGATTCGAGGAACTGAAGCTACCCTCGCCTTTGCGAAGAACAAGTTGTTCGTCAAAGACCAACTAAACGACACCAGAGTCATTTTCGGAGGCGGCGGGCATTGCGAATATCCTTACAAAGCTGCTGTGATGAGTCCATTTTCCGGACAATTGTTTCGCCAATCCATCAAGCCGGACGTGGTTGGACTTCCTTTACCCCATGATCTGGAACTCAAGGACACCGAAACGCGATGGATACGCCGGCTTTCCGTGGCCTATGGTCTCTCATTTGAGAAAAGCGAACTTGCAGGTTTTACCTACCCCAAAGACGTTTCGACGCCAACACCTGACCAGATCTAGCCCCGACGCAAAAAAATTCCTGACGCACCAAGCAAGGATGAATGTTGACCTTAGACTTGGTGTTGAATCGGCTGGCATAGCAGGATAAAAAGCACGTCATTGACTATCGCCCCCAATTTGTTGAAAAGATGGGTATCCTATGGTAATAATCATTATGTTTCTAAAACGAAATCTGTGGACTCGTAGGCGTTAATAACCAGCAAATTTCATTTTTTCTGCCATCGCGCTGGCGCATTGCGGGTAGAAAGTCGCTATACAAGCTCATCGGTCGCGAATCTCGACTTCAATAAATAATCGATAACCTCTCGGTAGAATCAGTGGCGTGGATAAGTAGGTGTACCCTATAAGCAGGGTAGGACTTGTTTTGACGGCATCTGTCAAGTAAGTAAAATATAGGTCAGGCTTAGCTTTTTAAATTCCCTTCCCAGCCAGTTGTTCCCATTTGAGAGGAGTTATTCTATTTTCCAACTTGTGCCGGTCGGGCTGTCTTTGAGACTTACTCCTTTTTCAGTAAGGAGATTTCTGATCTCATCGGCTTTTCCCCAATCTTTGGCCGCTCTTGCTGCTCGTCTTTCTTCAATCAAATGTTCAATTTCTTCAACATCCAGGCCCAGCGTTTTAACCTTTTGCTCTTTGTCCTGTCGGAAATACTTGTCCGGTTCATCCAGGAATAACCCTAATACCATGCCGATTTCTTCAAAATATTTTTCTGCGTTATGGAGTACGAAAAGTGACTCAGGGCAGATGGTAAACTGTTCATCTGCGATGTAACCATTGATGATCCTTACGGCATCAAAGATGTAACCAATAGCCCTTGCCGTGTTGAAATCATCATCCATAGCCTCAACAAATCTTCCGGGGAGTACGGCGAGCCTGTCGTATGCATCTTTATGTATCCCACGGAGTTTCTCAACAGATATCTGAGAATAATCTGTCTTGCTTTCCAGGATATCCTTGATTTTTTTCAGGGCGGTATAGAATCTTTCCATACCCAGCTTCGCCTCGTCGAGGGAATCATCTGAAAAGTCTATGGGACCTTTGTAATGGCTGGTGAGCATGAAAAGTCTCAATACCTCAGGCGGATAGTTTTTTAACATATCCTTTACAGTGAAGGTGTTGCCGATGGATTTCGACATCTTTTCACCTTTTATCCTGACAAAGCCATTGTGTATCCAGAAATTGGCCATGGGCTTGCCGGAAGCGCTTTCCGACTGGGCGATCTCGTTTTCATGATGGGGAAAGATCAGATCCTCACCCCCGCCATGAATGTCAAAGGTATCTCCTAAAAATCTTTGACTCATGACGGAACATTCTATATGCCATCCCGGTCTGCCTCGTCCCCAGGGACTATCCCACCACGGTTCTCCTTCTTTGCTTGCCTTCCAGAGAGCAAAATCAAAGGGGTTTCTCTTACTCTCGTTCACCTCTACCCTGGCTCCGACCAGCAAATCTTTCAGGTCTCTGCCGGAAAGATTTCCATACTCTTTCCATTTTTCTACTGCGAAGTAGACATCACCGTCTGCTTCATAGGCCAGGTTCTTTTTTACAAGAATGTCGATATGATTGATCATGCCATCAATATGTTCCGTGGCTCTGGGACTTATGGTAGGTCTTTCCACACCGAGAGCATCCATATCTTCATTATATGTCTCGATATATCTGTCTGCGATTGTAGCGATGTCAACGCCTTCAGAATTTGCCCTTTTGATGATCTTGTCATCCAGGTCGGTAAAATTTTTTACAAAGGTGACTTCATAACCACGATATTGCAGGTATTTTCTAATGACATCAAAGACTATTGCTGAACGGGCATGGCCTGCATGGCAGACATCGTAGGCGGTAATGCCGCAGACGTAGATGCCGACCTTTCCTTCCCTCAGGGGCTTAAAAACCTCTTTTTTTCTTGTACGGGTATTGTGTATTTTTAAGGACATTGAACCCTCCGGTGGGGAGGTCTACGGGAACAGCGGCAGCATATCCAGACCGGTTTCTTCGCTTATGCCGCACATGAGGTTCATATTCTGAATGGCCTGACCGGATGCGCCCTTTATGAGATTATCGATGGTGGATATGATGATAACCCTGTTTGTTCTCTTATCGACAGCGATTCCTAAATCACAGTAGTTGGAGCCGCGAACGGAAGAAACATTGGGTAATGTCCCCTCTTTGTAAACCCTGACGAACTTTTCATCCCGGTAGAATGTCCGGTAGAGGTCGATCAAATCGGCTGCGGTCACATCTTTTTGAAGCTTTGCGTATATTGTGCTCAGGATACCTCTGGTGATGGGCAGCAGATGAGGAGTAAAGGAAATTCTTACATCATGTCCGGCAAGCAGGGAAAGCTCCTGTTCCATCTCAGGTGTGTGGCGGTGCTGGCCGATTTTATAGGCCTTAAACCCCTCTTCTATCTCGCAAAAGAGTGAACTGATCTGTGGTTCCCGTCCCGCTCCACTGGCCCCTGATTTTGAGTCAACAATAATAGATGTGCTGTCAATCAATCTTTCTTTCAGCACCGGGGCAAGACCGAGGATAACACTGGTTGGATAACATCCTGGATTAGCAACAAAGGTGGCTTTCTTAACGGTATTTCTGTACAGCTCCGGGATGCCGTAGACCGCCTGGCTGATAATATCCTGCGCCGTATGTCTGCCGTACCATTGTTCATAGGAACTTATATCCCGCAGGCGGAAATCCGCGCTGAGATCAACAACTTTTTTCCCGGTTTTCACAAAGAGGGGGGCGATTTTCATCGAGACGCCATGGGGAAGAGCTAAGAAGATAACGTCGGCAACGCCGGCTAAATATTCAGGAGACGCATCGGTGAAGGTCAAATCGGTTAGTCCGGCAAATATGGGATAAACATCAGAGACAGGAACTCCTTTGAATCTTCTCGATGTCAGGGCTACAACCTCTGCCTCCGGATGGCGGAGGAGAAGCCGTAAAAGTTCCTGCCCCGTGTATCCGCTTGCCCCATATATTCCGATCTTTAACATAATTATTTTAAGTTGGAGTGACTACTACGAGCTCAGGAGTCAGAAACATGCCTTCTTTATGCTGCGAGAATTTTTTGAGGATTTCTCAGAAGTCAGAAGCCGAAAACGTTCCAAACATTTTTTAAAATTGGTTTTAAATTTACGATGCAAAACTTACGATATGCAAACTGCTCATTATCGTTTGGAAAACTGGAACCGTTTTCTCGCTCCGGGTTGCCCGTATTTTTTTCTTTCCTTGATTCGTGAATCTCTTACCAGAAATCCTGCCTTTTTGAGAACTGGCCTGAGTTCCAAATCGTATCCCACAAGGGCTTTGGATATCCCGTGTTTAATCGCACCCGCCTGCCCGGTATCGCCACCTCCACAGACATTAATATAAAAATCAAACTTCCCCCTTTTCCCGGTAATATCAAGGGGCTGCTGGATGAGCATTTTAATGCTCTCCCTTGTAAAATAATCATCAAAGTTTCTCTTATTTACCGTAATGAGACCAGAGCCCTCTTGCATGTACACCCTGGCGATGGCGCACTTTCTCTTTCCTGTGGCATATAAGCGTTTCTCTGTCATAACCATCTCCAAAAATTAGTTATCTAAGTCGTCCAACACAGATTTATAGTTCGAGGATCTGCGGACATTGTGCCTGGTGACGACATTGATCACCGGCCGCATAAATTTTGAGCTTTTTAAGCATCTTCCTCCCCATGGAGTTCTTGGGAAGCATTCCTTTGACCGCATGGCGCAGAATGTTTGTTGGCTTGGTCTGCCGCATCTTTTCCGCAGACGTTTCTTTCAACCCCCCGGGATAGCCGGAATGATGGTAGTAGAACTTGTCCGTTAATTTTTTACCGGTTAGGATAAGTTTCCCCGCATTGACGACGATAATAAAATCTCCGGTATCCATGTGGGGTGTATAGATGGGTTTGTGCTTGCCTCGTAACCGTCTTGCTATTTCAGTGGCGAGCCTTCCTAAAACCTTACCCTCGGCATCAATGAGATACCAATCTCTGCGAATGTCCTTTTCTTTTGCACTATATGTTTTCATATGACCACCAATATTTCCAGAAATTTAAATGGAAAGTCTATATTAATTATATGATGCTTGTCAAGGAAAAACCATCCATATATGTTGCTATCTTCCACTTCCACCAAAACCGTACAGTGAAAAAGACATCATAAACCGCCGGTCATTTTCATTGTCGGAATAGCTGAACTCAATGTTCCAGCACTGTCTGCGATAATTGAAGCCGTAGGTCTTTTCGATGTATTTAGCATCAAAATTATTTTTTCTCACTAAGTATGTCATGCCCAGAGAATTCGTTATCAGAGCCTTCAGATAAAGATTGATCTCTTCCACAGCATCCTGTGTGTAACGGTATCCCAGAATAGCCGAGTCACCTCGCCGATCTTTAAGATCCAAATCATAATTAGTCTGTTTCCAATCTCCCGAATTAACACTGAATATGTTACGTCCCCGCAAGGAAATATAATCTAAAGGCATACAATCAAATTCCACGTTAAGATCGCCAAAGGGTCTTCTCTCTTCTTCCGGACTTATCACTTCCCGTCTTGCTTCCGTGATGTCATAGGTCTGGGCCAGTTTGAGGCGTAGAAGTTCCCGGTAACTTATCTTTCCGTTTTCTCCCTTTATCTTTGCTGTAAAAGTGTTAATCAGGGCATAGCCTAAATTGTTTTCTTCGTTAGTTTCGGTCACAAAAGCGGGATGGTTATCCTGATCAATATGAGCCACATAGGAATAAGTCAATTCCGGTTTTATGTCGTGTCTTATTTTTTCTATTGTCTTGCCGCCCACATCAAAGATGCGATGTATTCCGGTGGTGAGGGTCACACCGGCGTTGTATATTTTATAGCTGCCGTGATCATCACTATTATTATCATTTTCAGAGTTGTTGTCATCCCGGCTCCAAAACGTTCCTTTTACCCCCATTTCCGGTATTAGCTGGAGATATTCTCCCAGGTTAAAGGGGAGGGAGAGGGTCGGCTGAATATCGTAGAGGTGTCCTTTTTCTCCCTCAGTCCGGTAATAGTAGTCATAGGAAGTATCGAGTTCAAAATTAAGAGAGGTGCCGAAAAGTGGTTGTTTTATACCGGTGAGCCGGATTTCGGGATATTTTTGCCATGTTGAATCGTTTGAGGCGCTTCTGAAATCATCGGTGTAACTTACGAGACTTGTAAGGTTATACAGCTTCCAGTTCTTGACCAGGCGCGCTGTTGAATTCAGCGATCCAAGAGATTCATCACCTACAAAGGGGACTCTTTTGAAACGCTCTGTTTCATTTTGCGAATAGTTGTCAAGATAATAATTAGATGAAGAAAAATCCTTAAAATACCAATTATCGGAAACCTTAGCAATATCAAGCCTTAGATAGAAATCTTGACTGAAAAAAGTTTCATGGTTTAAATAAAATGACCACCTTTTCTGGTCAGATGTCCAATCTCTGCTGATGTTCCCCCATGTTTCAGCTACTTGTTTGGTGTCATTCAGGAAATCACCATAAAAGGTGCCGAATGAGTTTTTACCCATAATATAACGGAGTTCTACCCCCTCTTTCCATCCCCTCTTCTCCATATAACGCTGATAGAAGGTTGCGTCTTTGTTCTCCGAAATTGCCCAGTAAAAAGGGATCTCGATGTCCAGGCCATGCCTGTCCCTGGAGTAAGCAATTTTGGGGGAAAGAAAACCGGATTGTCGGGTTGTTTTTGCGGGAAATATCATGTAGGGAAGGTAAAAGATCGGGATATCTTTTATGAGGAACTTACCGTGTTTCAAGGTGCCATAACCATCAATTGTCACGTTTAGCTCCTTGGCCGTAAATTGCCAATCCGGTGAATCTCCGTCGCAGGTAGTTACTGCAGCCTCTTTTATATGGTAGGTATCTTCGGATTTCCTCTCTATTTTTTTGCCGCTAATATAGAAATGATTCCTGTCGATGAACAATTTTCCCGTGTAAACAATTCCTGTCTTGGTAGCGATGTCGAATATTATTTCATCACCCTCAAGAATATCACCTTCAGTCTTCATTAGAACATGTCCCTGGGCCAAGGCGCTATTTGTGGTCTTATTTAGTACTACGGAATCTGCCGTCAGGATGCCTTCGGTAAAAGTGATGACCACGTTACCCTCTGCATGATAGGTGTCTTCATCTCTGTCATAGGTGATGCTTTTGGCCTCAATATCAACAGGTCCTTTTGGGGCCTCGTTCTTCTCCATGGCGAATGAGATATAAGGGAAAAGAAATGAAATAAACAGGAGCGAAAGGTATAACCCTTTATATAATCCTGCCCTGAAACCGGTGATAAGGAATGCCTTCTTCAGAATGAGATCCGGACAATAGTAAAGGCTTCTACTTTTTTGGATTGGAACCACGGCGCTTACCTCAAGATTCTAGTAAATACCTGTTTTATCTCTCCTATAAGGTAAATTGAACCTGTGGCACAGATTAGATCCTCTTTATCAGCCACGGCCAGAGCTCGCTGAAGTGCCTCAGATGGTTTCTCAACAATCTCTACCTGGTTTTTGTACTGTTTTACAACCGCAGCGACTTCTTGGGGGGGGACGGCCCTGTCTATATTCGGTCTTGTGATAATAAGTTTGTCTGCAAGGAAGACCAGTTTTTTCAGCATGGCTCTGTAGTCTTTATCGTTGAGTGCTCCGAAAATGAGGATCAAATTTTTATAGGAAAATGATTCTCTTAAGGCGCGGCAGAGGACGGAGACCCCCGCTGGATTATGCGCTCCATCGACAATCAACATTGGTGCATGCTGAAGTATCTCCAATCGTCCTTCCCACAGGGTATTCTGCATGCCTCTGGCGATGGCATTTTCATCAACAGAAAAACCTCTTGCTGCTATAAGCTCAAGGGTACCAAGAGCCAGGGCGGCATTGTCCATCTGATGCTTTCCGATCAGGGGACAGGAGAGGTTATGGTAAGTCCTTGCTGTTCCCCGGTATGAAAAAGTATGGTTACAATACTTCCTGATTTTTATGTCTCTTCCAAGTAAGTATAGCTTTGCCTTCCTCTTACAACAGATATCCTCTAGGACCTTAATGACCGATTTTTGTTTTGCCGCGCTGATGCACAATCCACCATCCTTGATGATACCGGCCTTTTCATAGGCGATGTCTTTCAGATTATTTCCCAGATATTCCCTGTGCTCCAGAGAGATATTGGATATGACGGATACCGCCGGTATAACCATGTTAGTCGCATCCAGCCTTCCACCCATGCCTACTTCCAGAACAGCTATATCCACATTTTCCCGATAAAAATAGAGGAAGGCCACCGCTGTGAGAAATTCAAAGTAGGTTACATCTCCCGGGAGATTTTTTTTCACTTCATCTATTATTTCTCCCATTGTTTCCCGGGAGATCATATTGTCGTTGATCCTTATCCGCTCTCTCACATCTATCAGGTGAGGAGATGTGTAAAGACCGACTCTAAACCCTCCCTGACGCAAAATCGAGGCCGTCATCGCCGCAATGGAGCCTTTGCCATTTGTTCCAGCGATTAAAATGGTTTCATATTTTCGCTGGGGATTATTCAATCTTTCGAGAAGTCGGGAAATGGGGCCAAGGCCCAGACGGATAACTGTGCTGCTTAGTCCAGAGAGATATTCAAGGCTTTCTTGAGGTGTCATCTAATTTATGTAAGGTATATTGTTCATTAAAATATGATCAATTTAGTGTCTGGCAATAATATTGAAGTTTAACGGTCCGTTAATTTTTCTTTCACTTCCTGGAACCAAGTTTATATATCTTTTGTAGTATTATATGTCAATGCATTTCGGTAAACCACTGCAAACGGCCGAATTATTACGGAAACCAAGACCATACTTCGATCGTGATAAAACGAACAGTCGGCTTTGTAAAGGCGATAATTAGAGGTTCCCGGTTCCTCTCAATTTTAGCTTCACCTGTCATGTAAGGTCTGAGTTCCATTTTGGGGAGAGAGCCGCCTGGTGGTGGATCATGATATTGGCCCTGAATCTCAATAACGCCATGAAACTGCCGGCTTTGGGGAAGTTGTAGACGTCCAAAAGGATGAAGGCGATCAGATTCACTCATTAATATACCGGGGCGGATTGCGTTCATTTTACACTTTACAGACCATAGAAATGGCACCATTGGAGCGAGATATAACCACATAGCTCTTCTTAAGGCAAAATGACCCGGGGTACAGGCAACAAATACTACTGAAAAGCGGAAAAAGCAGCCTACGCAAAATTTGGTGGTGAATTTGGGGGGCCAATATTCCATTGACACACAAGGTCGTTCTTCGTATACTCCCGCCGTGAAAACGTAATATCTTATCAATTTCAATTCAATGCACCGTCGCTGAGGGTACCCCCGGCCGTTTGCCACACACAAGTCAGTTGCCAGATCAAAAAAAATGGGCCGCCCAAGAGGCAGCCCCTGATTCTGTATTCATCTGTGGAGTTAGCGGGCAGTGAACTCTCCGCTCTCAATGATTCGGACCGGAATCCCTTCCAAACTTGCCGGTATCCTTTTAAGCGATTGGGAAGAGAGGTTTTTCTCGGTGTGGACGATAAACCCAAGGTCTTTCCCATCTGCTGTCTGGCCGATGCCTATCCCCACAACTCCGCGGATTTGCAGGAGTTTACCTTCGTGTCTGGTCTGGATCTCCGCGAGGGGAGCGACCTGCGGATCAGCATCAGGTCCCTGGATCTCCTCCTCCATGCTGTTTTCCTCCGTAGCAGCGGCAATCGTGGCATGAATGGATACGCCGAGTTGGGAAAGCACGTAAGCAATGGGATTTCCGATGGTGCCCTTACTGCTGCCGGCAAAGAGCAGTGCTACCGGTTTTTTCGTTGCCGCATCCAAGATCACTGAGCCGGAGTCTCCGGAGTCTGAAAAAGTGCCCGGGGTGATGGACACCTGTTTCTTGAACGTCGCAGTCCCGCAAGAAGAGCCGTAATTGACTCTGACCGTCATGTTTACCGCTACAATCGTTCCGGTGGTGACCCCGGTCGTTCTGCCACTTTTTATAACTCCCATACCCACAGCCGCTGTGCCAGCCGTTGAAGCAGGCGCGCCAATGCCCAGAATCGTCGTGCCCGACAGAGTCAGGTCAGTCTCTGAAATGGCGGCATCCACCGTGTTAAACTTAAGGCGCTTGAAACTTAGGGGCACATAGCCTGCGCGGCCACTCCCACCTTATAATTGAGGTCGTTTCCAGGGTCATTGCCGATGTCGAGGGTGCCGGGCTGGAGAGTCCATGTTTGTCCCAGTACGGCAGTGTTGGGGCAGAGATTCGGGCCCTTCGAGCCCAACACATGGTTGTTACTCAGAATGTACAATATACTAGGATCGCTGGTTTTGTGGACCAGCATGCCGGCCGTGCCCGCATAGGTATAGGGCAGGCTCGGGGTGTTGCCCACCGATACTCCCATAGGAATGGGTCTGGGAAACCAGTCCGTAGGAGCCGTGGCGGCCGCCGCCGATGCTGCGATACAAACTGCCGCGATGGCAACAAGCATTCGCCACTTCCAAACGTTTATTCTCGTCATGTGCTTCCTCCTTTTTTAAATTCTTTTTGAAGTTGCTTATCAACAGGCTTTACGCATTAAATTAGACCGTAGGTGTGTGTCGTGAAAATGAGTATACTATAAAAAATTCTTGGAACTTGCCGACTTTTCGGCATACATGGAAGTTGCAAAAACCATGAAAGCAGATTAGTTAGAGAATCCGGCTAAACTTATTGAAGTTGATTAATAAATAACATAATCAAGTCCCGCATTTTCTGTCCCGATTGAGTTTCAAGCGAGCCAATAGTGTGGGCACCAAGAAGTACTTCTTGCAGCTTAAGGCGGCCATTACAGTTATTCCAGGTAGCTATGACCCCATTGCTTATACCGTCTGCAAGGACAGGCGCTTCATTACACATAAGGGGACTGCGAATCAATTGTTGACTACTCCATTCGCCTATGAATATTGTTGATATTGGGTCCACATAGGCTGGCGAATTTGTCGAATTTATCATAGAAGGTGAGAGTGTCCACGTTGGCTTATCCCAATTACCGGCAACCTGCAGTACATTGTCCTGTCCGCCTACAATACCATAATAAGGCTTGGTTATCCCGGGTTTGCAAGGTGTAGAACCCGAAGGAAGATAATAACTCGACGCAGGACCCGACAAGGAAATATATGCCTTGAAAGTGTCAGGAGACTCGCACCAGAATCTGTTAACCATCATGCCTCCGTTCGAGTGGCCTGCGAGATATATGTCGGAGATGCCGTATTGGCTCTTGATATAACCGGCGAGCGACTGCAGAAAGGCGGTGTCATCCTCACCAGACACCATTACATGGTTATCCCAGGTGTAGGCTGATGGCGCCGCTGGAATTGCTTGTCCCTGGGGGAACACGGCAAGAATCTTGTTTGTATTTAACCAAGCCCAGTTAACACTCGCGGTTGTCGGCGGCTCGTCAACCAGGTTAAGCCCCAGTTCAAATGCGAATTCATATTTCAGCCCGCCGCCTCCATGCAGAAACACAACAGCCTTGTTTGCAGCAGAGGTATTATAAATATCAATCTGATGAGGAAATCCGGCCAATTTCAGATCGCTTTCCACTTTAACTGCTGGCGTGGGCGGATTGGTAGTCACCGAGCTTTCTCCTCCGCCGCCACACGATACAATAAATATGATGAGAAAAAACAGGATGAAGCTTATTTTAGAATATTTCACTGTCGTATATCCCCCTTCTTTACATAACACTATACATTCTCATAGAGAATTATGTTCCCAATGATGCCCTCTGTGCCAATATAAGTGAGACACTTCCCCCCCCCCAATAGTTTAGCTGATCTTTGACACTTGCCAAAAATAGTACTGTTATTGTAGGTAGATAAGTGCCATGAAAAAGTTCTTGGCACCACAAATCGTTTTTTGAAAACAGATCATAATTATGTTGCCTCCCGGATCGTCGGCGGGATGGCAACACCGACCGACTGGAAAACCTTACCATAAGTGCCGAGACATTCAGTGCGGATAACCATGGTTCTGCCGCTATCTTCAATCTCAATCTCCTGCAGGGATTTCAGATTCATCACCGGAACAAGCGACGTCACATCCGTCGCGTTCCCCGGCCACATTTCACAACACACCGGTCTGCCGTGATCGTCCAGGACGACCCCTACGACCATTTACTTCAGGTCGGTGCGATGATCTTTAGTGTGCCCCAGCTCTCCGATGGTCCCCCCTCCTTTCCCCTCAAAGTAAAGGGAAGTGGTGTCGAAAACCCCCCAGTCCATTCCGGTAAAAAGATCCCGGTGTTCCTGAAACAAGTCTTCCTCAATGAGATCCTTTGTGCAGCGTGGGGCAAAGGGAGTACGATCCTGCTTCTTCTCAAGCTCCTCCCCAAGAAAGGCCATTGCCCGGTAAAGGTGATGCAGGGTCAACCCA
The DNA here is from genome assembly GCA_041648505.1 of Syntrophales bacterium. Classification (GTDB taxonomy): domain Bacteria; phylum Desulfobacterota; class Syntrophia; order Syntrophales; family CG2-30-49-12; genus JBAZOY01. Next base: position 18,573 of record JBAZOY010000005.1, read on the forward strand.
TTCCGCCGATTCCGTAATCCCGATGCCGGCGAACGCAGGAACGGTCGGAACCGGATACGAAGAGCCGGCGCAGGACCGTCAGAAAGATTGCCGCCACATCGAACTCGAATTTATGGTCCGCAAGAAGCCTATAACAGGCATTTTCCCAGCTACTATTTTCATAGACGTTGTTCTTTTCTTGAATTCCCTATTCAGCCGCTCAATAACATTCTCTGTTCGTAATGATATCCATTCCTCATCGGGAAACTTAAAGAACGTCAAACAGGTGTCTATTGGCTGGCTTAATGATTTCACTGCTGAGGGAATCACCTTATTCCGCCTATTGTAAAAGCTCTTATAGAATTCATCTGCCTTCCCCTTGACAGTGCTTAGGGTGGGGGGTAACTATTACCGGAAATATTATTGGATATTACCAACTTTCCAAAGAGCGGCGCGGGTTTTTGTTGTTGTCCCAAGGGAATTGGTAACTCTTCTGCGAGGCTTGCGGTTTAGGGTTGCTTTCTATGAGTAACGGCTGGTAACTCCCTTTCTCCGAGGGCAGGTTTGTACGCGAAATGGCTTGGTTCCCTTCTGTTTTTCCGTTAAAAACATAGTCAGCAACAGCATCGAATGTCTTGAATACGGAATACTGCTTCAAACGTAAGGAGGGATTCCGACTGGGGGTTGCATGATCTGCCACTATCTCACAACCGTTGATGTTGTCTGAGCGCACTACTTGAAAATGCTTCTGGTTATTGGGTAATTGGACATTGCGGTATATGTCTAGGGCCATGCGGTGATCGTTCGTAACATCCTTGTCATAAACTTGCATAATCATAACAACATTGCTCGGCAATTGTCTCAGTTCCTCAGAGGAGATTTGGAAGGAGTACCAGGGGGCAAGTATATATATAAACGCCCCTTTCTTTCCCCAACCCTTCTTTACCAGTCCTTTATATGCCATGGCAGGGGTTGCACCGCCGCCGAAGGAATGGCCTACAAAGCCTACGCGGGTTAGATCCATCTGATTACCAAAATTTTGGACTGCTAGATCAAATCCTTTCCACAGAGTTGCATAGCGTTCGTCAAAACTGGCGCCAACGGTCTGATAGGGAGAGAAAACCACTATCCAGCCGCGACTGACCATGTGCCGCATAAAGGGAATATAGGCGCGTTTCCAGTCTGAGGCGCCAAAGGCATGGGAAAATAAAATCACAGGAAGTTGACCGATTGCGCCTTTAGGGAAGAAAACAGAAATCTGTTCGCCGTTCCACAACGGGTTGCTGATGGTCCGGATGTCCATATTATATGGTCCGTCCGCACCATAGCCTTCTTTAATCTCAGGTATCAAGCCATCACAGGCTGAACTTGTGCTGACGGGGGATTCTCTCTGTTGTTTGAGTTGTCTTCGCTCCAGCAAACGCTCTCTCAGCCCTGAGAAGCAGGATGTTATGCTTACCAGGACCAACAATGCACACAGTACGCTAATCTCTAGTGTCTTTTTAGAAAACAAATTCATTTTCAACATAGCTCACCCCCTTAGAGTTTTTATGGCCCGCAGGCTTGTGCCTGCTGTTTAGTTCATTCAAGGCAGAGCATCTAACAGATTATATATCAGTTGATACGGAGGGTTCACATTCACCTGGTACACGAGAGGCAAATGATCAACAAATCTTTCAGGGCTGCTCATCCTTAAAATTCCTCTATATTTTCGAGAAGATATTGTGACCCATGCATCCCATTTCCGACTGGCGGACGAATATCGTCTGACAATAATCTTTCTTCCGCTCTGGTTTCTCGCAAACAAGTAAAGATCGTTGTTGGCCGCAATTGAAATACTCGAATAGTTCCCATAGTTCGTTGCCACCCGGGGGCCTACCCAACTTTCACTGGCCGCGTCGTATTTGATATACATAACCCCGTTATCCTCATAGGAAAGATGTATATTCCCAAAATCATCAGCGGCAACACTCCAATGAGAACCATAAGGATCACCGTCAGCGGTCGTCATTTTTGCAATAGAACCGGAAGTCCAGCCATCCTGCAATGCCTGGGAGTCTTCACGATAAGCCCATACTTTATAATGTTCCGCTGTCGATGACTCAATTTTCACGTCCTGATAAATCATTGCTATCCGGGGACCGACAGCAATAACTTTAGCACATTTCTGGGCCATGCTGTTTATTGTGCCGAATGAGTTTCCGCTGTCTACCCAGGTAGATCCGCCATTGACGCTGTAATAGACCCTGATCTGAAACATGCCGGTATCAATGTTTTCAAGCCGAAAGGCACACCAAATTACGCCGTTTGTATCCGCAGCAATTGATGCACGGGTTGCCCTGTAGTTTTTGCCGGAGGCAAAAACAGTAACCGGAGTCAAAGGGTTGATTGACCAGGCATGCGAAATTGAGTCATATTTCAACTGAACGAAATTAACATTAACAGTCTTGTTCTCACTCAGAAATGATGTAACAAGAAGTATATTATTGTTTGAGTCAATAATTCCATCACTGACCATATCAACCTCGCTTGAGATTGCCGCTTCAAATGTCCAGTAAAGCCCCTCGTCTAAAGTTTTATACAGAGCGAGACCGCGGCCCTCATATCCTCCCTTTTGCACAACGGCAGCCATGACGCCGTCACTCGCGGTCCAGATGTGTCGCATGTAGCGATAAGAGATAAAATTATCCGCATTACTGTAAATTCCGGTTTTCAGATCACGATAAATGAATAGATCATCGCCCCATGCTGCTGTGCGGAGGAAGGTAATTTCACACAATAAAACCGCTGTCAAACAAAAAATGCCGATTAGAAAATTGTGTGCACAAGCCGACGGATTTTTTTTTAAACAAGGTTTATGTGTCATTTTCTACTCTCCTTTCGAAATGTATTGCGTAAATATTTCATAAAAACCAATATATTCCAGATAGTTACGAAAATACCACTATCATTAAAACCACAAAAGTATCATGATCTAAAAACTAGCCATCGTATCTATAACTTATTGATAACATTAGAAATAGTTTTTTACTTGGGTGAATGGTAAATTTGAATGTGCGATTACTCCATCGGATGTATCAGAAAAAAATCCCACATTTGCTTAAAGGACATATCGTAAGAAACGGGCCCGACTATCCTTACCGGCAAACTGTGCGCCCCGCTAGGCCATGTATGGCCTCCGCCCTGAATTGTACAAAATTCCACAGCGCTGCCGCTAGAACACCGGTTATAACTTATGCAATCTGCTTCGCCTCTTTGGTATACTTCATTGGAGTCCTCAGAACAGCTATTGATGCCCCTCCATGTATCTACTTGTTCTGAAGCAGACATAACATCAAGCTCAGAGATAGTGCCGGGACAACCATGTGAGGTGCCGCCGTTGTAAGGCACACACGATCATCAGTCCCATGAACATGCATGACCGGCACAGGACGGGACGGCATGCAACCTGATTCGACTGCATGCGCTGCAACAGCCGCCGCGGCGGCAAATTTATCGGAGAGTTCACATGCAACACGATAAGTCATCATCCCCCCATTAGACATTCCCACAACATAAATACGTTTAGAATCGACATTGAAGCCACGTTCGACGGCATCTATCACTTCCGATAGAAATCTGACATCATCTATTTTATGGGAAAGCGCCCATCCACAGCATCCATATTCATCATTGTCCCATTTTCCCGCATTCCATGTTTTAACCGTTCCGGTTCCTTCCGGGCTGATTAATATAAATCCTAACTTATCCGAAAAATATAACATGTGATTTTTTTCTGAATCGGAAAGATTCCCCCCGCCTCCATGAAGGTACATAACTGCAGGCAACGAAATATTCTGATTATAATTTGGGGGAAGGTGCACACGGTACTTCCTCGTCATACCGTCGTGGACAAGTGTATAATCGAAATCACCCGATCTGCTGCCATAAGTCCCTTGTAGGATACCGACAGCTTCACTCTTAACTGAAATCCCCATTAAAAGCATGGTGATGATTGCTGCGAATGAAATGACTATTGCCTTTACAGTATCCGACATTGTCGTCCTTCTTTGTTTAAATGACTTATGTATGCTTTGATTCGCTTGACCCCTACTTTGCAATACCCCCCCCCAAAGCATGCCAAGATATTTTTACCCATTGCGTTTTCCTCTATAGCTATCGCCTCATCGAGTGTGGTTTGTTGGTTCAGTCTTTTGACTGGGCGAGACTATCTGCCTGCCGGCCTCTGTTACCCATCCACCACCCATAGCTTTGTATATGCCCACTGTGGCAGCAAATAATTCTTCCCGGGTTTGAATATAACTCAGCTCCACGGAAAATAGATTTTTTTCCGCTTCCACGACATCGACGTAACTGCAGAATTTTGAGTCGTATCGAGCATGGGCTAAATAAACATTCTCCTTCAGCACGTCTATATGGTGTTCCTTGATCTTTAGCTGTTCCCGAAGTTTTTGGATGGATATAAGTGAATCATTAACCTCCCTGAATGCGGTCTGTATGGTGCTGAGATAGGCATTGAGCAACTGTTGGCACTTGGCCTCGGCCTGGAGGATCTCTCCCTTGATACGACCACCAGTAAAGATAGAGCCGAGGGCCATTCCGCCCACCTGCCAGAAATTTGCGGAAGTTAGCAACAGGTCGGAGAGCTCCATGCTGGAATAGCCAAATAGCCCTGTAAGAGATATGGTGGGGAAATATTTGGTTCTGGCTACACCGATTCTGGCATTGGCTGCAATCAGATCTTGTTCACGTTGGCGGATATCGGGGCGTCGCACAAGGATATCCGAAGGAATGCCTTGGAGGACCTCCGGCATGACCACTGTGTCCAATGTTTTGTTGCGATGAATGGTTCCGGGATTTCGACCCAGCAGCACCGATAGAGAGTTTTCCACCAAGGCAATTTGAAGTTCCAGACTGGGAATATATTCAGCCACTTGTTCATATGATGCTCTGACCTGCGCAAGCTCATAGCCGGACACCTGACCTCCCTTGTACTTTCTTTCAAACAGGTCCAAGAACCCCTCACGGGAGGCCAATGTGTTTTTGACGATCAGCAGTTGTTTGTCCAGGCTTAACAGGGTAATGTAACCATCTGCCACAGCAGAGACGAGCATAAGAATGACTGTTTGACGCCCTTCTTCTGCGGATAACAGGTCTGCGCGGCCGGCCTCTGTTGCCCTCCGGATGCGACCCCAAATATCCAATTCCCAACCGGCGCTTAAGCCAGCCCTGTAAGAAGAACTTGCGCCGTCAGCAAACCCTGTCAGTTCTGGGATAGGGCGTAACTCACTTTGATAGTCGCGGTTTGCTAAGCCACCGTAGGTGATCTGCGGATAGAAGTCTGCCTTTGCCGCCTGCAACTTACCGGCGAACTCTTCGACACGGCCGGTTGCTATACGTAAATCCTTATTCTCATTGAGTGCGCTTCTAATCATTTCGTTGAGTACTGGGTCCTGGAATTGCTCCCACCAGGCGGTATTGGCCAGATCAGCGGCTGTTTGATAGTCCACACGCCATTTATCCGGAATATCAACTTGCGGCCGTTGATAGTCCTTAGTTATGGTGCAGCCGGAAATTAAAATTACCAGAACACACGCAATCCAGTGGCCCCATATCGCATACATGTGTTTTACTGTGCAAGCATCGAAAGAGTTCTTGCCTGCATAAACCGCGGACTTCATAACATTTTTAACAGACATAAGGTGTTTCCCGTAGACACTATCGTGTCTTAAAGAACTGTTTTGCGAATTCCCAGGCCAGTCTGCTGGCTGAAATGCACTGACTGACCGATTCCTTGGCGCGACGGCCATGACCACCGGGCCAAATGTGCCCCCCACCCTTGATGACGTAAAGTTCGACAGGTGCTCCATTGCTGCAGCGATACGAGGACACCTGGATATTGCTGTTCAGCATCTTCTGTTTGGGAGGACTGCACTGACGCGCCTGGAGAATGAGTTTCATCGTATCTGGCACTGACCTGTGGCTTACCATTGCCACCCCTTCATCACCGCTTCCGCCTGTAAAAGGCACGTTCTTATCCTGATCACCATGGATATGCAGGACAGGAACGTCTTTGGCAGCATCACAGTTGTCAACGGCAAGTGTACCGGATACGGCAATGATGGCCGCTATTTTTTCAGGAATTTCGCAGGCCAGACGGTATGCCATCATTGCGCCGTTTGACATTCCTGCAACATAAACTCGGCCCGTGTCAATGGAAAATCTTGAATGGATGTCTTCGATCATTTTTTTTATAAATAGGACATCATTAACATTCTGCCTCACTGCCTGACCGCAACAGCGACCGGCATTCCATGTTCTCCGGTCTTGCATGGAAGCAAAGCGGCCTCCTGTGCCGTTTGGATATGCCACAATGAACTTGCCTTCGTCAGCGATATCATTCATTCCGGAGATTTCCTCCATGCGCCTGGCATTGCCAAGGCCACCATGAAGCACAATCATCAGTGGCGCCCCTTTGGTGTCCGTAACCATCGGCTTGTAAACGATGTAACTGCGAACACCACCATCCAGAACCAGTTCGTAATCCATGGATTGTCCTTTTCCCGCAGCAAAATCATCAGTAATCATGGTTAAAAAAAATAGTAAAACCAATAAGATTATTCGCCATTGCATAGGCACCTTTGCATTCCCCCTTTCGATAACAGGCATTGCTTGCCCAAGTGATAATTAGGCATCCATCACACCTTGCCCAGATTCTGGCCGAGCAGCTCAAGGGCGGAGTCTTCGATCTCCTTTATTTTAGTGAGCGAATTACGGAGTTCTGCACAGATTTCCTCCAGCCATTTGATTTTTGCCTCAGTTTTCTGGCGCTCACCGATAATATCTTCGAGGGGCGCCAGGGCTGGCGGCCTTCCATCATCATCAAAGAGAAAGGTGATTTCCTCGCCAAGTTGCCGACTTGCATTCACATGCTTCATCTGCACGGATATGTATGCCTTTGCCTTATTGGATTTAAAATGTCTGATCGCCGCTTCCCGCAAGGCGGCCTGCTGGGGATTCAGCCCCTCAGGTGTTATGCTGGCACTCTTTGGCTCAGTCTCGACCAGACCGATTTTTTCCCTGTCCCCCAGTACGGAGAAATAGTCGGCAACAACCTTTGCTTCGTCACAGCGAATAAGTAAACCCCATCCCACATCGCTTCTGTGCTCTTTCATGTCTTGTTTAAAGGTTGCAACATTCTGGTAATCCTGCAGAAAATGACTCCCGTGTTTGGTTTGGATCAAGGCTGTCAATTCATAAGTACTCTTTGGGGTTTCCTGCGGATAGGCCAACTCCATAGTCAATCTGTTCAGTTTTTTAATTGCCTCCTGCTCGTTTACGGCCAGGTTTTCGAATGGTTCTTTTCGGTTCATTGCAGTTTCATCCCTCAGCCTTTTTATCTCGTCGGTCAGGTCAAGAGATGTCTTCCCAGCCATTACCCAATCAAAAAATCCGGCATGTGTCAATATTTCGTTGAGCCAGTCAACAGTACCTTCAGGGGCATTTGTTGTGCCCGGTGCATATCCGTCATTAAGGATGGTACGACAGAGCCACCGGATGTCCTTATTTTGGTTTATGAACTCACCCTCATAAAAATCTACTGATCTGTTGCGATTCATTGCTTTTTTACCGGTAACCGAATTCCTGTGCAAGTTTTACGACCTCAGGACGTAATCCCTTTCCATCATCCCGCCAGGGTAGGACACTATCAAAGGGTGGAATTTTGGGCTTATGTTGGCGAAAGGCAGGGCCCCGGAGAAAATTCGGATCATTGCCGAATAAGGCGGTAATCGGCCCAAAGCAGGCGAATGGCGACCGTTCGGGATGCATCATCTCTTCAATGGCCTTATCGTCATCCCGAATTCGGAGCCATCTGCATATATCCGCCAAGTGCCTTCGAGGGTGCTCCATGAATTCCTCGCCCCTGATACGCAATTGCTGTTCTTTTGGAACCATATACAGAAAGTTGAGGATGTTGATATTGATATCGTGCCACGCAATCTGCGGATCAACAATGACGCGATCATCCACAAAATCGAAGGAATTGACAAAATAGGCGAAGATGCCGTTGTTCAAGTTCAAAACCGACTTTCCTTGTGGAATCGGATGACGCACCAGATGAATGAAATGGGCATTCGGGAAGGTCCTGTAGATCCGCATGAGACGTCCCGTGGATACCGTATAAGCAGGGCTCTTTTCAACGGCAATCAGGGGGTCTATCTTGGCTGCCAGCTCCTGAAACACATCTCCGGTGGACAGATCCTGACGCGCCGCGGCCCAATGTTCGGCCATAACAATGGTTGCAGATGTCTGCTCTCCCCCATAGATTTGGGCCACAGATCTGAGCAGTCCATGACGACGATTGCTATCGCCGCCGATCTCTTCAGACACCCTTCCCCAGAGATCCCTGACCTTATCCACATTAAACATGTTCAGTTCAGGCAGCCCAAACATCTGGGGATGTTGGCCGATCATGGCGTTGATCACCGATGTATAGGATCTTGGTGGTGCAAGTAAAAATAATGGAGCAGCCATAATCACGGAATCCAGGACCAGACTTCAACTTCAAAAAACCGAATGATGGCCAACGACAGCACATCCCAGGCAGGCATGATCTTACTGCTGATCTTCGCCTGCCCTGTCATTCCTGATTGCAATCGGCCATCCTTGTTGTCCAGCAATGTAAGGACCTTAACTACATTGCCACTGCGTTTCTCTGTAACAATTGTATCAATAGATTTAACAACCCCTGTAATGTCTTCGTTGTAGTATGTGAAGAACCGGACCCGGATTCTTGCTGATGGGGCAACATAACGGATATCAGGCTCAGGCACTTCAATTTGGGCAAACACCTGATTTGTATTTTCAGCAACAGCGAATACCTCACCTTTATTCAGATAATGACCAATCTTTTGTTTGAGATTAATACCGACAAGTCTGCCGTCAAATGGCATATGAATTAGTGATTGCGCAATTTTTTCTTTATAGTAATCACACTCTTCTTTGAGACTTTGCAGTTTACCTTCCGCCGCAGCGATTTGATCAGGAGTCGCCCCGGTCTTTATCAGTTCGAGCTTGGCATGGATTTCATTCACTTTATTGACATCGACTTCACATTGTCTCCGATGATCTTCGAAATCTTCAAATGAAATGGTTTTTTGTTTGTAAAGTTTCTCGTAACGATCCAGTTTTTCTTTACTGAACAACGATCGTGTTTTCTGTACTTCCAATTCGCGTTCTGCCAGGGCAACTTCCTCAGGCTTGGGCCTGGATTTCAAATCATCAACCACTGCTTGTTGTTCCTGGACCTTTGCTGTGTAAATATTCAGTTGGCCCAGAGGATCAATGTAAGACAATTGGGCGATGACTGTTCCCGCTTTTAACACTTCGCCGCCATCGAAGTAGACTTTGTTTATGATGGCCGCATTCTCAGAGGTGAGTTCCGCCTTCTGATTGGGCAAAACAACAAAATATCCACCGGGTTCATAATTATACGGCATAACTAGTCCCAGCACAATCAACGAAACAATAAAGACCTTTGCATGCGATAATGAGGAACTTTTGCTTTCCGTCTCGGTCAGGGCATCGTCCACCTTTGGAAGGGCACGGTTCTTCCATCGTTCATATTGGATCGTGCGTTCATAGATCTCACCGATTTGTTTCACCTTTTTGCTCAACCGCAATATGAGCAAAAATATGATAAGTACGATCAAAAATGAACCGGCGCCGCCAAAGTGAAATTTGACATAGACACCAAACATCATGATAAATACGGCAAAAGTAGCGACCATGTATAAAGAGGATGCCAGCGCATAGGCCACCAGTAGGTTATTGTCTAATTTTTGGTAAATATTGCCGCGGAACTTGTTGACGAGGGCCAAGGCCGCCTTTGATCTCAGTTGGGGTTCATTTAGGACAGCCGCTAACAAATGATAGCCGCTACTTTTTATCAGAGGACTTACCGTCAAAAAGAGGGATGCCACGGCGATGGCGCCTATGGTCATGGAAAGAGCGGGCAGTGGGCCGGTCATGGTGCGCGTGCCGAACCACAGTAATATACAGGCAGATATCATGCCAACACGCCCCAAAAGGGGGGCGGCATACAGCCAGATTTTCTCACGGCGGGAGAGTTGCTGCGTGTTGCCAATCCGGACATGGAAGCGGGGGTAAAAACCAAAATGAAACTCGATATAGAATGACTTCACTGTTGCACGGTAGGAATAAGCGACCAATGCAGATATCAAAATAGCCAATAAATTATCGGTGAACATACCAATCAAGACATGCCAGGCATAGGTGTAAGGCGCATATTTCATGCCGATAAAAAAACGGTCAAAATCTTCACTCATTAAATCCGCATTATGAACAGCTGTAAAAAGGGCTACGATCAATAGTGCGGGAAGAACGTATACTGTATATTTAAATGGTTGTAGAAGCGGAAAGATCAGCTTTATCAACGGGGCAGGATTGAACAGGTGCCAACCCTTTTCCTCTGTCGTGGTTGTGTCAAGAACCGGCGTCTTAGGGGTCTCCTGTGGGTAAACATGTTCTATGAGCAATCTATTCAGCCTTCTGATCGCATTCTGATCCTCAACCTTCAGATTGTTGAATATCCCCTTTCGATTCTTCTCAGTCTGCTCATTCAACTTCTTGATCTCTTCCGTCAGGATGAGATTTGATTTCCTGGCCAACAATTGATCAGATAAGTCAGGGACCTGGAGTATCCCATTGAGCCATTCAACGGTATTTTCAGGGAAGTTTATTGGGCCAAGCTGATGCCCATCATTCTTGATTTTCTGGATGAGGACCGCGATGTCTTTTTTTTGATCCTTGAATTCTTCCGCAGTAAAGTCCGCCGTATTGCGGATTGCAGGATCATAAGGACGAGGGGGGGGCGATTTACCGTCTGCGTCGCCTGCGCTGCGACTACTTTTGGCGTCTGATCCCTGAGAAGATAGCTCCGGCGCATCACCGGCAAGCCGGATGCCTCTTTTCTTATTAAAGTCGGCAACCATGGGATGCGAATCGGCTGAAGCACCGAATAATTTCATTTCATTAACCAGGGAGAACAGTTCTTCCACTTCCTCGTTTGTTATGGGACGTCCGAATCGGTCCTCAAAAACAGAGGCAAGCTTCGGGAATTCTTCACATACAGGCAATACTTCCAAGACAAAAAACTGCCATGTCTCAAACTGAAAAGTGAGGCCTTTCCAGTTATCCGTTACCTTATATCTTTGCTCGCTGCCCTGGACTTCACGAAATGCCACCAGTCCTTGACGCAACAAAGCAGGAAGCGCTACTCTTTGAGGTTCTTGCATTACTTCCCTAATCTCCTTTATCCGATTCGACTTGTCGGTTTTTTTTGAATGTCCACATCCTCAATCTTCAGTTACCCTATAAAGGAACCGTCACAGAATTCCCTGAGCTGCAATTTACCAGGCATTCAGTCTTTGTGATTTGACGCAAAGAATATTTCACACCCGCCACGCGGGTTATATATGTATCTATCCCCATCCAAAGGCACCACTTTTGGCCCAAATGGGTTAGCAGTGCCAAGGAACAGGCCATAGGGAGAAGAACTCATGGTCCGCAATCCGATGTTATAAGGGTTTCCCATGCCGTTTTTAGTCACCGGCACCCAGTTATCTCCATCAAAACTCCGATAGAGATCAAAGCCCGATTGTACCTGCATAATAAGCTGTTCACCGAGACGATTAGTAATATTGGTAAAAGCCTCCGGCCATGTATCCCTAAGCGCATACCCGAGCATACAGCTCCAATCAAAAGTGGAAAGATACAGCCACCCGTTGTGCTCGCACAAGCGCCAAAAATAGCCGTTAAAAAAATTGTCAAATCCCGGCAGATACCCTGAAAGGGGCATCTTATGGCCATGGGGTGTTTCACGGGCTTCTCCTACAATCAAATCCCAATGCTCATCCGGGAAAATACGGATCAGCTCGGGTGGGGCCGGCCCGATTTTGTGCTGTCTATCAATTCCCCCACCTTGTATCCCGCTGCCCACATAGAGTGCGCCCTTAAACGGGCACATGCTGAGGACGCATTGATTAAATGGGCCCCGATATGCACCCTGTTCAATTACCTTTTCCCAATGGTAAGGCGCTTTACCTTCTACATCGCTACGCCAGACCTGGTAGCCTTTCAGATTGAAGGTGCCCACATAGAGATGATCGCCGAAACCGGCCATTTCAAAGATGGTAATATTGCCAAGATCACCAAAACCAAAATCACTGACCGGCTCCCATTGGCCTGTGGCCGGGTCTTTGCTTTCATAGACGATTGAATGGGCCGACAGGTTTGGGTTTCCGCCACGGGAGCCTGCCGGGGTGGTAAATAGACGCCCCTTAAACGCCGTCAGGGAACGTATGGTGGTAACAGGCAACCCGATCAGTCCGGGCTCACAGGTCGGCTCGAACCTCCTGCCATCATTGGAGCGCAACAGCACAGGACCAGGCCCCTTGGCTGGAGACCAGGTGCTGACAAAAAGGGCCGGCCCATCATTTTTGTCGGTCTGGTAAACCAGCATGCCACGATACCCCAGCTCCCGCGGGATAGACTTGCCATGACTTCCGGTAATGGTGGGCGACTTATACACCCTTTCCCACCTGTCATTATGCGGACTATAGCGCCATATCTCCGCACGCAAATCGAGGTCAAAAGGATCCTCCGGACATTCCACAGGCCATGGATTCAGCTCTATGGGCAACCGCGCCTTCATCAACGGAAAATTCCCGCGCGTGGTTCCAACATAAAGATGACCGTTGAACCAGGCCATTGAATGGGCATAATTATTCAGCCCGTCGCCAAACCCTCCACTTGCTATGAGCTTAAAATCGTTCTGCGAAAATCCAGAAGATATGCCCAATCTGCCAATAGACTTCACTTGTACTATCCCCAATCAACTTTTAGAGATAATCTTGGCCGGCAAAAACTCCTTTGCCTCTTCAAAATCATCAAAAGGTCCCATTTCTATGGATTCCCGGGTATGAAAAACCACTTACCTCCCCGGCAAAAAAACCGACCATCTCTGAAGTGTCATCAACCATTATCTTCCTTTCTATGAGGAAGCCCTTTGATCATTGCACCATCCCAAAACTGAAGACAGTTTTCAATTAATTCAGAAGGGCGTGTGATTGGAAAAAAATGCCCGGCTTCACGGACTCGGCGAAAATCGGCATGCGGCCACACTTCCAATAGTTGTTCACCGGTGGACATGGCCTGAGATAACTCGCCATACAGCGCCAATATGGGAAAGTTCAGTTTCCGCAGGCCATCCAATGACAAACCATCATCACCCATCAACTCTCTCTCTGCCTGGGTTGTCTCCATCAATTTCAACCACTGGGTTGCGGTGCGTTTATTCCCTTTCCATCTTGAATGACTTAAAAAGGCCCTCAACTCTTCCGAGATCTCCACGTCCTGGGTTTGCATATGGGCTGCCGCGGTTAATAGCCTGTGGCCAAAATAGGGGTCCCTTACATTAAGACCAACGCCATTATGATCCAATATTTGTTGAAGCGCCCCTCCGAACTTCCAATGTATTTTGTTTTGAAGCCGACGTACGGCGGAAATATTGGTATCAATCAGCACTAAACTGGTAAAACGACCAGGATCAAGGCAGGCCAGATTCAAGACCACGGCGCCGCCAAAGCTATGGGCGATAAATTGGGCGCGTTCAATTTTCAGATGATCCAGCAGTTGCTGGAGGTCTATGGCCATGTTCTTTGGTCCATAGCCGCTATCCGTTATACCGGATCGGCCATGCCCCCGCAAGTCATACAGGGTAATTCGAAAGCGTTTTGAAAACTCCGGCACATAATGCAGGTACCAAAAGGCCATATTCGTGGCCAAGCCATGGATCATCACCAGGTCTTCGCAGTCATTGCCGGAGTCACAGTCGTTTTGCATGTAATTGATTCGGACACCATTAATTTCAACGGAAGGCATGATTCTTACTCCATATAGCCCAGCATTCTCAACTGGGCAATAATCTTGTTTTGATCTTCTTCAGACATATCTACAGAATCCTCAATTTTCGTCTGGAAGGTCGTTGCTGCAGCACCCATGACCACCGGGTTTTTTGCAAGATGTTGCTTTGTAAATATTGATTCCGGCACCTGACCTTCAAAATCACCCGGAACTTTTAACCCAAGGCTATACAACAAGGTGGCTCCCATATCGGTAATATTCCGTCTTTCGACAATGTCTCCCTGCTTTATTCCTTTGCCGTAAGCAAAAAAGACACCGTCAGGATGATGGGTCCCTGCTACTTCTTTACGTTGCTCCACCACCGGCTCCTTGTTTTTGATGGAAACAAAACCGCAGTCCCGCAAAACCAAGAGCAGGTCAGGGGCGTCCTCCATTGCCGGCCCAGGGAATACCTCCTCGCGTTTGAATATCCGGGTGATGATCCGCTCATTTGTCTTGGGATCCCGCAGATCTTCCAGATCGCGTATGAGTTGTTCCCTGAAAACATCGTAATCTTCGGGCCTGATCCCCATCTCTCCGGGATTTCGGGCAACACGAATGTGTATACCGTTACTTGAAGGGGTGCGACAATAGGCAGTGGTGTTTTTCCAATCGAGGTTTGCAAACATGCTGTCTTCCCGACGTGCAGCCTCCTCGGTGTCAGGCATCAGTTTCCAGTCCAGATAGCCCTTTTTGTGCAGGTAGGCATTTATACGCAACACCTCATATGTGGTCGTAAAGCCATGATCCGATGCCATAAACAGTTGTACATCAGGTCCGGCAGCATCAACCAGTTTCTCAACAAAACCATCCAGTTGCCTGAAATAGTCCATGCACAGTTGGCGCATACGGTGGTGATATTCACCGACCTCACCAGCTTGAAACGCAGGATCCAAAAACAGCCACGCCTGGTGCTGCAATTTATCGATACCATCGAACATGATCGCCATCAGATCGGGGGCCTCTTCAAGGAGTAGATATTCAGCAATACTGAACCACTGTCTCTCCCGTGGCAGATGATAACGAATCCAGTTTTCACGGTCTTCGTCAGATAAAACAGTGATGGATTGTTTTTCTTTTTCAAAATCCCATGCCAATTCCTTTGGATTGAATTCCGGCAATGTCTTAAGACGGTCATACAGATTACCTGGTATGGTATTGCGGCGCAGGTGACGCCATGGGACAAACCCCGGCACCATAAAGCCTTTGAGATCTTTCTGCGGCGGTGCAGTAAAAGGAAAGTTGAGAACGGCAACACTCTTGCCCTGGCGACTGGCGATGGCCCATATGGTTTCCGCCCTGTTGTCCCGTGAGTCGTATAGCGTGAAAAACACGTCATCACCGCGCTCTTCTGCCCGGATAAAATCAAAGATGCCATGATTTCCCGGACTTTTCCCGGTCATCATGGACACCCAGGCAGGTGGCGTCAGCGGGTTTGGGGTTGAACGTAGTTTGCCCCGCACACCTTGTACATAGATCCTGGACAAAAATGGCATTACAGGCGGTTTACCACCGCCGCCATTTGTCAGATCATCCAATATCCTGAAAGTTGCGCCATCCATGCCAATGAATAAAGTACGTGTAGTCATCATGTTGCCTTTCTTTAAATCCTGCCTGTCAAGAAATCGCTGATCTGGGTTATTGATAAATCCGAGACATAGCTGCCATTCTTCATGAGAAGGTCCTGAAAACCCATTTTATGGCCGTAATGCTGCTCTATAGCTACACACATTTGTATGACATCGACAGATGCAAATTCCAGGTCCGCAACCAACCTTGTGTGCGCCGAAATACGCTCATCCAAAACCAGTCCCCAGTCCTGAATCAGATCTTCTATAATCTCAACGATGGTTTTCTCGATGGCCATCACGTCGATGGCCTTAATGGTAAATGCAACCATAATCCTACTCCTTATCAATCAGGTTGAAGTGCCGGGTGGCAAGGGCAACTATTGAATCGTTTTCACGGTGCACATCAACCTCAATCATGTTCTTTGCATAATTTACATGGGCGCGATCCCAATTGTCGGCCTGAAATGACACCTCAAATTTATCAGGCCTGCCCTGAAGACCCAGACCCAGGTATTTTGCAGCAGCCTCCTTGGCGCACCATATGCGCAATATCCTGTCCTGCAATGCATTACCGTCAAGGCCCTGCAGCAATAGTCGTTCACTGGTTGCCAGGGAATTTACCATGAGATCGGGATGCTGAATCCGTCCCACATGCTCACCATCCACGCCCACAGGATGTTGTGGGGGTGTCACAGCCACCAGGGACCCTTGTCTATCGTGACTTAGAGAGACTTCAGGAGGTTGCAGTAAGTTATTGGCCCAGACACCGTCCACATAGGGGGTACCCTGCCCATTGTGTGATACGATAATGTCCGCCGGATAGGGCAGCCGTCCTGTTTGTGTGAAAATCCAGTACCTGACAGCCTCTTTAATACATGCGCGTCCGAATAGCCATTCACACTTGTGACGTATATTTGTTGTCAATTTCCGCCATTGAGTACGCTCATGGAAACTCAGGAGTGCGGTTGCCAATATACGCAAAAATATACCACTGGATTGCATGCAAAAATCTTCAGGCAAATGGGTAAGCTCCCACAACATGGCGTCTTTGTTTCCGTTGGTCTTTCTATGATGTCCAAGCCAGCCGTTTAAGGGATCACGGCGAAACTCATAAAATCTGTGAGGAACCGGAAAATAGACGTTTACGAGGTTCGTTACCCTGAGTAAGGGCTGTCCCTCATTGTCTATGCATTCAAATTGCCACCCTCGCGGGGCCTCCATGTCACTGCGGGCAGGATCAACAGGCTGCTGCCGGCCCCGCAGGGTCAAGCCCGGTAAATCTTGTAGACCTTGTCGGTATAGTTCAATACGTTCAATGGTCGTGGGAAAACAGTTGAAGTCAGTCCCCACCTGCAGTGCTATCCAATAGGCAGACAACTGGCCCAGGGCGTCCAGCAATACTGGGTTCAGCACAAAATTCGGGGTTTCACCTATCTTGAAGAAACCCTCAAGACTCGCCTCAGAAAGTCTTGCATCGATACCCTGATCATTCCACCCATCAATCCGGCGTATGCTTTGGAACGTGGGGCCATGGAACATCCCGATGGTGTAAAGTTCGCTGCCTTGCCATCGCGAATCCTTCTTATCCCTAAGTTCCGGCAAAGCGCTTGCACGCCAATCCGCGTCAAAGGAAAAATCAGCAGAGACCACAGCCTTACCGGCATTGAATATCCTCGCCCGATATATTTTTCGGCCGATATCCGCTAATTCCGCACGTACATTTAATGTCAGTTCACCATCATCCAATGCGATCCAGTCAAAGGCCTTCACATTCTCAATGACCCTGAATCCTGTGTTTCCGGACAACATGGCACAGGCCTCGGCCATGATCTCCAGGCTGACCATCAACGGCACGCAGGATAGCCCCCTCAACCCGGAATCATATTCCGAGACCGGTCCGGACAGGACATGATCTTTCAGAAAGTTATCTTCATCCACACACAACCGACATTCTGCATACAAGTGATGCTCATCCATCTCTGTGATCAGGCTCAGAAAGGGTAGAGACCTGTCTGACGAATCATGTTTTTTCCCCGCGACCGGCTCAAGGCCTGCCCACTGTTCCATAATAGAGGTCTGTTGGTCCAAAAATTTGCGCATCAGACTAAAATAGTCGGCCATTACCTGGTGGTCATTGGGGCCGAACTCATGGGGGGCGTCAACCGGCTGTAAATGGGGTTGGGAGGCCCCACTGCCGTCAAGCGGCCTGGACCCGCTGTAAGGCGCCTCCGGAGCGCCCAGCATTTCCAGCAAGACCGGCCGATCCGCATCTGTAATGTGCAAGACCGGCATGGTGTTGGCCAAGGGGATGCCTGTCAATTTGCGCTGAATATCTACATCCATATCTATTATCGCAACCGAACGGGAAGAAAACAATTTTTCAAGCCGAAATTCTCTGCGATTCGCATACAAATGAGCAAGCACGGTCAGCACCTGCTCAACACTGTTTTTACGACGCTGATCCGTGGTCAGGGAAAGGTGCTCTTGCCCGGCCAGGATATCGTTTACAAAGGCGCTGAGATTACCGGATGGTCCCACCTCCACAAAATAGCGAACGCCATCCTGGTACATCTTGAGGATGGTCTCTCGGAAACGGACCTTGCTTGACCATTGACCGGCAGCCATTTTTCTCACTGCCGCTATGGCATTCGGGAATATATCCGCGGAGGTGCAGGAGTACAAAGGCACACGGGGAGCTTTCAGGCGGATATAGTCATAGTAATGGCCAAATGCCTCACTGACCGCTGAAAAATGGGGGGTATGGTAGCCGCGGTCAAAGGGTAACGGCGTAGAGATGCCTCCTGCGGCGGTTAATGATTTCTGCAGGGCCCTGATCGCGTCTTCACTGCCATAGAGCACAAGTTGGTTGGGACAGTTATCCATGGCAATCACAACCTCTTGATTGAGCCGGGCAATATGCTCCTCAATGGTTGCCTGGGACAGGGCGCCCACAGTCAACAATGCGCCGGTCGGGATCTTTCCCGCTTCAAGGACACACTGATAAACCCGGTTCAACTCCCGGACAAAGTCCGCCAACTGCCCTGTATCACCATAGGTCATTGCCCCTGATGCGGCCAAGGCCGACGATTCTCCGGTGCTATGGCCGACCATAACGTCCGGTTGCACGCCCAATGATGTCAGCAGGCCGTGCATGGCCTGACCAGCCACAAAAACCGCCTCTGATCCCACATCCATATCATGCAGGCGCTTTTCCAAGGCGGTTCGGCGTTCTTCGGTCAGTTCGCTTTGGGCCGGGAAGAGAATATCTGTCCGGGCCTCACCCGGTGCGGCCCCATACAGCCCCCGCCAAAAATCAAACCAGTTGCGAACCTCATCAAAACACATTGCCAGGTCCGAGAACATATGGAGATATTGCGAGCCCTCTCCGGGAAACATGAAGGCCAGACGGCCCACCATCGGACTGCGGCTGTAATGAATACCGTTGCGCGTGGACCAGCGTATGTCCGGGCTGTCCTGAAGACGCATTACCGCCTGTTTAATCTTCTTTGTGAGATCTTCCCCATCCTTGACGACCATGGCCAGGCGATGGGGACCTCCCGTATCCTGGGCCGCCAACGTGGCCGCAATATCACCCAAAAAACAGCCCGGATTGTTGCTCAGGAAATCGGCCACCCGGCCCAATTGAGCGACCAAGGCCCCGTCATCCTTTGCGGAAAATACGCATAGCTCTGCCGGCCAGGCTGCAAAATTGGCAGGTCTACATGCCTCAACAGGCGCCTCTTCAAGGATGGCATGGGCATTAATCCCGCCAAAACCAAAGGCATTGATGCCTGCACGCCTGGGGATCCCGGGAGAGGATATCCATGGTCTGGTGGCGGTGTTGACATAGAGGGGGGTCGTCTCGATCCCCAATTCCGGGTTGATGGCCTCACAGAGTGTGGGGGGGAGGATCTTGTGGTGCAGGGCCATGGCTGTCTTGATCAGACCGGCGATCCCGGCCGCGGGGATGCAGTGACTGATCATGGACTTGACCGACCCAATGGCGACACTGCCCTGTAACCCTTTGCGTTCACCAAGGATCTTCTTCAGGGCCGATATTTCGGTCTGATCTCCCAGCGGGATGCCGGTACCATGGGCCTCTACCAACCCTATTGTTGCGGGGTCAACGCCACAAGCCGCATAGGCCCTTTCGATGGCCAATGCCTCGCCCTCAATGCTGGGCGCCAAAAGGCCGTGTCCCTGGCCGTCACTGGCCTGGCCCACACCGCGAATCACGGCATATACACGGTCGCCGTCGGCAACGGCATCGGACACCCTTTTTAAGACGATAACCCCCAGACCTTCGCCCAGCAGGGTGCCGTCGCTGCCTGCTTCAAAGGGCCGCACTCTGCCGCGTTTACTCAGTGCGCCCAGTTGGGTGAAGATGACAGAGACCTCGGCCGGCAGGGATGCATTGACCCCGCCAGCCAGCATCATGCGGCTGCGGCCGTTACGCAATTCATCCATCGCGGCGCTCACTGCCAGCAAAGAGGATGCGCAGGCCCCGTCAACCAGGTAGTTCGGACCCTGTAAGTCCAGGCGATTGGCAATCCGGCCTGTCATCACATTCGGCACCAGGCCAGGTACGATATCCGCATTAAATTGGGGGAGTTTCGTTTTCAGGTATTCGCGAACCGCGGATAACCTGGCAATATCAAGGGATGGAAACACCGACTGAAGCAACTCCATGGTCTGATCCAATACAATGTGGTGCTGTATCAGATTTACCTGGCCCCTGTGCAGGTAAGTGCTATGACCCAGCACGATGCCGGTGTCACGATGGTCATGATCAGGCCCAAGGTAGCCTGCATCCTGGAGCGCGGCACTAGCCACATGCAGGGCCAGGAACTGATCCGGCTCGCCGCCATCCAAGGAATTGGGCATGATACCGAATTGTCTTGGATCAAAGCGATACAGGCCTTTGAGATAGCCCCCACGGGGACTATGGATCCGCTCGGATTCAACATAGCGATGGGCCTCCCATTCCGGCAAGGGTTCATCGACGGCATCCACGGCCCCAAGAATATTACGCCAAAATGTCTTTAAATCCGGGGCCTGTGGAAACATACAGGCCATTCCGATAACGGCAATAGCTTCAAGATCCCGGGTATATTCTCTTGACACGAGCATCTATCCCTTCTTTGCCGATAACGTGGGGGTCTTCCCCCTGCCGGCGATGCGGTTCAATTCGGCGCTGGAAACACATTCCATGTCCTCAACCGACAAAACAACATTGTCCTGGCTGTCTGAGAAATATACATTGGCCCGGATTAAATGGTCCTCTTCCGGTGTGATTTTCTCAAAATCCATATAAAGCGCTTCCGGCATGGTTTCGGAATAACGGTTGACACGACCGAATCGCGTGGGAAGCGGGGTTTCATCGCGGAAGGTGCGTGCCCATAATATGGCCATCTGCGCTGCTGCGTCCACAATGCCGGGATCAAATACCCATTTTTGGTTGGGTTCAGCGGTCTCCATCCAGCGTGTCGGCAAGGTGGTCTTGACCAATGACTTGGCGCCACTATGGGACAACCCGTATATCTTTTCCATTACCTGGAACCTTGGTCCGTGAAACAGCCATTCATTATAGGCCTTTGTGACGCTCAGTTTCTTTTCTGTATGTAAGCGAGGGATTTGTTTAAATCCACCAGGGAACTGATGCTCAAGACGCAGGACAGAGCGATAATGAATTCGATACGCGCCATTATCCTGCTCTGATTGAATGGCAGCGTTTACCTCAAAACCGTCACTGCTGCCGTATGTGGGTGGATCGATGACCAGACGATACTCCTGATCCGGGTTCTTAATCTCGATCCCTTTCAGGAGCCGGCAATCACGGGCCTCAACAACCACCCAACCCGGCCAGAGATGGGCCGCTGCCTCGGCCATCATCTCCAGGGCAACCGCGGCCGGAAGTACCGGGACATTGTCAATGCAATGCTCTTGTAGGTAGGCATGGCTGTTTCCCAGGCAAAGGGTCATGACGTGCTCACCTTTCGGAAGTGTGGTCAGGGTGGCATGATCCAGGAGCGGGGGCAGGACATGGTTTTCAATGGGTTGTAAACCCCTTTCAATCTGACCTACACTATTCTCGTGCTGCTCCCAGGGGCCTTCACCACAGACGATCTCAATATGGGTCCTGTCCGGGCCGGTCAGTTCCTCTCTGAACACCCGGCGTCCGAGCTCTGCGCTAACAAGTTTGATACCTTTTTGGGCAAACTTGGCCTCGGTATCCCCTGTGACCATGCCGGCACCGAATTTTGTTCGGCCCCATGGCCCCCAGCAGAAGGCCTTGACATTTACCAGATTTCCCCAATGGTTGCTCAATTGACAGCACAACCGGTTCATCAGCTCGTTGGCAGTGGCATAATCGGTCTGACCGCTATTGCCATAACGACCGGCCACGGAACTAAATACCGTGAAAAATCGGAGGCGATCCGGCCGCAGGTATTTTTGGAGCAGCAACAGCCCCATAACCTTGGTTTCTACCACACGGGACCAACTGTCGCTCGTCTTGTCGGGAAGGAGCTTGTCTTCGATCACGCCTGCGCCATGGATGACGCCGTCGATTTTGCCGTATTGGTCATATATTCGGTCCAGCAATTGGTGCATCCCGTCTTCATGGGTTACATCCACCGGGTAGTATTCAACGGTTGCCCCGCGTTTGCGAAAATCTGCCAGATTGAGACGCATTTCCCTGGCAGACAGGATGGATTGTATTTTGCATTTGATATCCGCCAGGGTCATCTGTAACCGGCCGTTGCGCACCTCTGAGACGAAATGCTGTTGCAGGGCCGAAAAGGTGGTTAACGGCTGTAGTTCCTCGGGCTCAGGGTCCGGCAGGGGACTCCGGCCGGTCAACAAAAAAGTATTGCCGGGGATCGCCAATTCTCTCAACACCTCTGCGGTTACACCCCGTAAACCTCCGGTGGCCAACACAACCATATCCCGAATTTCGTCCGGACGCTCTTCTTCAGGGGCAAGGGATTCAGGGATGGTCTGAAAAATTGTGCGGACCCCCGCAGGATAGCCCACCTCCAGACGCCCTCCGCAAAGCGCCATCTCTCCCAACAGGGCCGTTGCAATGGAATCGGCTTGCTGGTCCTGATCCACATCCACGGCCTTAAGCTTGAACCCGGGGCTTTCTTCATGCAGCGACTTCAGCAAACCTACAAAGCCGGCCTGGAGGGCCAGACCGGCACCGGTGTCGCCTTCCCGATGGAAAAATCCTCCCAACGCACTCGCAGACAGGATATGTGCGTCCTCTTTCAGCCTGGGATAAAGATGATGCAACAGAATAAAAAACGATTTTTCATTGACCTGCAATTGATGACGCCAGTCATCAAGGGCCGCGTCTGTCTGGAGCCGGTCCGCGCCCAACTGGGCCATGTGTACCAGGCCTGCAATGGCGGCTGAGTCGGTTTCTGCGGACGCACACCATCGGTTTAGTGCATTTTCGTCCTTCAGCAGCCCACGGTCCACGATCGTGACTGTACAATCGCGGTTGCGGAGCAGCAGAGAAAGCGATTCCGCCACCCCCAGTTTGTCCTGCGTGATGATAAAATGGCCTTTGCCGAGCCGTTTCAGGCCAAGCTCGTCAATAGATTCCGGTTTTGGGCGAATAACATGCCGGGATGGATGCCCTGATTCATCAGTCATTTTGTCCATTCCGGCTTGATCAAAAGGGAGCGATGTCCCCCCTTCGCCACTCAGCCTGGCCAATAGATCCAGCATCCCATTAAGGGTGGATTGCGTGTTCAGGGTTCCAATATCTTCACCCAGGGCCTGTTTATACCTCTGGGGCAGTGCGTTCAACAGGGCGCCGACGATCTCAACACGCTTGATGGAATCGATGCTGAGATCGGCCTCCAGGTTCTGGTCCAGCCCGACCATGTCCCTGGGATAGCCGGTTCTCTCCTCCACAATAGAGAGGAGTATGGCCGTCATTTTATCCCGATCAATGGTCTTCTCGGGCTCATTTGCAGGAGAGGTTACTGTGGCGACCTTTTCCGGTTGAGATATTTTAGGGGCTGTTTCCCCCGGACCATGTGACACCCTCAGGGCCTCGGCCGGTCTGGGGGCCTCTGCTTGAACCGCCCATTTTGGTGGTTGCAGGGTCGGACCATGAAAGGGCACGACATTCTCCGGCTTCCCCTCCTGTGGCCGGGTAGACCGCTGGAGAAGCGAACCATCCGCCTCCCGGCCCATGGACCCGCCCATGTAAGTGGACATGATTCGTTCCTGCATTTTCAAAAACTGACGCATGGTATCAAAATACTCCGCCATAACCGCTGAGTTTCCAGCATTTGGCGCCTGTCTGTGTACTCCCATTTGCAACTCATCCTCCTGCTGTTTTCGTGATGTCAACCTGTCTGTGACAATGGAATTATTCTGTGCATGGTTCTGAGATGGTGAAGACGGTGGTGTCTCATTCTGCGGCCTGTTTGTTGAGTGGATGTCTGTCGCATCTATGCGGACACCGATTTGCCTGACCGGCTCCGTATACCGCCGAGCTCCGCTGCCATTCAGGAGCCATGCATGCCTTGGCACCGGTTTTACACGGTGTAAGCGTGCCAGATCAGCAAGGTCCCCATGAATACAGTCTCTCCCCTTAAACAGGCCGATCACATCCAGTTTTACGCCGGCGCAGACCAACTGTCCGATGGCGTTCAGCATGTCGGCAATACCCCCGCCATGATGGCCATCAATGGCCACGGCCTGATGGGGACGACCCTCAAGGATCTGGCCGATCAACCCGGTCAGGACGGCCTTGGGACCCAGCTCAAGGAACACCCTCGCTCCATCGCGATACATGGCCTCAACCTGGGCCAAAAACTCGACTGGTCGGGTCAGATGATTCGCCATGGTCTGCCGGATTTGTTGTATATCTTTGGCATGTGGTTCTCCTGTGGTATTGGAATAAACTGGGATGCCGTTGCCCGGCTTCCAGACCGTCTTGCCGATCAGGTCAGCCAAAGCAGCCTGGGCCGGCTCAATAAATCGCGAGTGGAATGCAGCCGCAACCGGAAGCCGGCACATGGTGATCCCTACCTGGGAGATTCGTGCCACAGCCTCTTTGACGCCGGATGTTGATCCGGAAATGATGCTCTGTTTCGGTGCATTATGATTTGCAACAATCACATCCTTGATGTCTGAAATCGCTTTTTCAACATCCTCTCTGGAGGCCTGGACCGCCGCCATGGTCCCCAGCTCCGCGGCTGCGGCCTTTGCCGCATCCACAATAAACCTTCCCCGGGCCGCGGAAAGTGATATGAGAACGTCGAAATCGTAGAATCCACCGGCAAAGAGTGCTGGAAATTCGCCATAGCTGTGGCCGGCCAACATATGTATCTCCAGACCCAGGGTGTGCATCAGCCGCCAAAGACCGGCTTCAACAGCACCTAGGGCAGGCTGCGCCACATCGGTGCTGGTCATGGCCTTTGTAGCATCGTCCTTGGCTTGCTCACTGTAGATGTCGGTTGGAAAGATAAAGTGGCTCAGTCGCGCGCCTTTACCGAATCGTTCACTAAAGTCTGCACGCAATCGCTCATCGGCCTCAGACAGGGTTTCGGCCAGGATCGGGAAGTTGAGGGCCAGCTCCTGCAACATATGGGTATATTGAGATCCCTGACCGGAAAACAGGACCGCCACCTTGGGAGCAGGCCCGGCGTGATCGCCGTGATAGACGCCGGGTATCAAAGCCGAGTCCTCACCCTTCAGATATTTCAGGGCCGCTCCTATTTTATGGGTCAAATCATCAAGGCCTGTGGCGACAATGGCAATGGTCTCCCTTGCCGGTCGCCAATTTCGAACCAGGGTGCAGGCAAGATCACGCAGTTCGATGGATGATGACTTTTCAAGCCCTTGCTGGATGTGTACCAGCTGGGCAACGAGGCCATTACGGTCGTTGTCGGCCCACAACAGGAGTTCTGCCGGCCAGCGTTGAATCACGGCAGAACGCATCCAAGGCCGATACTCTCCGGTATACTCTTCCAGGGCAAAATGGAAGTTGGTCCCCCCAAAACCAAATGCACTGCAGGCAGCCCTGCGGGGATGACCATTTACGGTCAACCAAGGGATGGGTTTGTCAGTCAGGTACAGGGGGCAATCCTCCTGCATCAGGACCGGATTGGGTGTGGTTACACCAAAATGTGGAGGGAGCACCCGATGATGCAGCGCCAGGGTTACCTTGATGAGTCCGGCAACACCGGCCGTGGCCTTGGTGTGACCGATCAGGGTTTTTACAGAGCCGACCGCTGCCTGATGATGTCCGGCCCCTGCCTCTTTGAGCAGAGTAGTTGTGCTTTCCAACTCGGCCGTATCACCGGCCACGGTTCCTGTGCCATGGGCCTCGAATAGTCCCACCGTGTCTGGGCCAAAGCCGGCCTGATCATAGGCGCGACGCATAGCCCGCAACTGACCGGCAGGCAGCGGGGCTGTCAGGGCCTTAGCCTTGCCGTCACTGCTGCCGCCAACCCCTTTGATCACGGCATATATACGGTCACCGTCCTGTTCTGCATCTCTGAGCCGTTTCAGGGCAACCATGGCAATGCCTTCGGAGATCACGATGCCGTCCGATGAGGCATCAAAGGTCCTGCAACGATCCTGCGGCGATAATGCCTGGGTCTTGCTGAAACACATATACCCGAAAGGACCCTGTACCGTGTCCACGCCGCCGGCGATCACAAAACTGCTCCGTCCCGCGATCAGCTCAGTGACCCCCTGGTATATGGCGGCAAGAGACGATGCGCAGGCTGCGTCAGTGGTAAAATTCACCCCGCCCAGGTTGAGGCGGTTGGCAATGCGGCCGGCCACCACATTCGGCAGGATTCCGGGGAAAGTATCTTCGGTCCACTCCGGCAGACGCCTTGCAACTGAATCCGGGAGATACCCCTGAAACCGCGGCAACTCTGCTCGCAGGCCATACTGGATACCCACATCACCTACCCCACCGCTGGCGCCGATAATAACGGAAGTCCGCTCCCGGTCAAATTCGCGGCTGTCATAACCGGCATCCACAAGGGTTCGTCGGGCCACTTCCAGGGCCATCAACTGCATGGGATCAATGGACTCTATGGACTTCGGCGGTATCCCGTAGCGGGTGGGATCAAAGGCCAGGTCATCCATAAATCCGCCGCGTCTGGCGTAGATCCTGTCCTTTGCCTGCCGGTTCTCATCATAGTAAAGACGCCAGTCCCACCGGTGCGAGGGTATTTCGGTAATGGCATCCACCTTGTTCAGAATGTTTTCCCAATAGTCTTGTGTGGTATTTGCCTTGGGCAGCAAGGCGGCCATGCCTATGATGGCCACATCTACAGGTTTCTGTCCGGAGGCAATTTCAGATGGCGTTACCTGACTGAGGCGCTCGGTCAGAAATGCATTTGCCCCATCAATGACCTGGCCATGCAATGTGCGTATGTCGGTCAGCTCCTTGCGAAGGATGGCCACCTGGCCCAGCATATACATGCCTTCATGCTGCAGATAACTGCTGTCGAATTCCTGCATCTCGCCATTGTCACCCCGTCGGCCCACGCCTTTTGAGGCCAGTCGCAACCTGCCCATGATCAGGTCGTCCAGTATTTCGCGACTCTCATCCGCTGGGAGACCATTTGCGCGCAGCTCCAGACGCTTGCGAAGAAATGTCTGTGCAAAGGGGGTATAGGCGCAGCGGCTTGCATGGCCCGGGCCGGTTTGGAGGCCTATGGTATGTTCGCAATCAATGGCCTCTTGCTGGAAAGACGGGACGATGGCCCCGGACTCCACGATTTCCTTTGTAAAAAGGTAACTGCTGCCCATGAGGATACCGATCTTTACCGCCCGATTCACGAGCGGGGCAGCAATGATCTGGACCATGGCAGAGGAGACCGCGTCATGAATACCGCCTGCAAACAGGACCTGGATGTCCGGGCCTGCTGCTTTTCCATTATCCAATTCCGAGAGCAGGCGATCAACCATGGTGCTCCACAGGACAAAGCTGCTGAGGGGGCCGATATGTCCGCCACATTCACGGCCCTCAAAGATAAACCGGTGTACACCTTCCTGGAGGAATAACGGGATCAGATTGGCAGTCGGGACATGCAGGAAAGCCAGAATGCCGGCCTTTTCCAGTTTGACCACCTGGTCGGGACGGCCGCCGGCAATGATTGCAACGGCCGGCCGATATTTCATTATGGCGCTGAACTGCTCGTCGAGGAGGCCTTGGGGCGCGAAGCCCAATAAACCGATTCCCCAGGGGTTATCCCCAAGGGCCTGACGGGTCTCCTCCAATAGTTGATTCAGGGCAGGACCGGTCAGTAAGGCCAATGCAATCACGGGCAGAGCCCCAGCCTGTGACACAGCCCTTGCGAATTCTGCCTTGTCAGAAACCCTGCTCATGGGTCCCTGAACTACAGGCAGGCGGGTCCCAAAGACCTGGGCCAAGGGGGCATTTTCAGACAAGGGCATTCCTTCAACCGCTTGACGCAAGCTATTATCGATAACCGAATCCATGGCACGAAATACTGCGGCCATGCGGCCATATTGCCTGAGCCAGAGACCTGCGAAACAGACATCCTGACCCATGGGCAGCAGGCCATCCTTCGGATTCCGCCAATCCACCTTACCCTGTATCAAACTCTTTAAATCCCCGTGTTTTTGGCCGTCACCTTCAGTACAAAATGTCTGGGCCGACCGATAGCCCGGCCGAACCAGCACACGAAAGTATACACCCTCCTCACTATCTCCCACGGCAATGGTCTCATGACCCGAGAAATTTTCCAAGACAGGACATAGTGCTTGGGCTAAAGGCGACTCATCCAAGAGCAGCACCTGACTATCAAGGACGCCACCCGCTACACCCGTGGCACTACAGGCCGCAGCCACGTATGGTGTAACGCCACCATGCACAAAAAGGGGCAACCTGGTCTGATCACGCCATTTTTGCAGCAAAATGAAACTGCTGTTTTCGCCGACAAAACCACCGGACTCATTTCCCTTTATGACAAGACCATCAACAATCCCATCCAACGGGATCTCGGGCCAATGGGCGGTTATCATCTCAGCTAATACGCGGACACCCTTTTGCCTGAGTCCTGCAATCCACTCCTGGCAGGCAAGGGCTGTTTTACCATCCAAAATTAGCCAATGCAGTCCCTTTAGGGCATACTTAACCACGCCAACCCGTAGACTATCGTTTACAGAGTCAAGCTTTAACCCGTATTCGCCAGCAGCCTTTTGGGAAAGTAAATCGAGCTGGCCGAGAATAAGGTCAGGGTCGGTTTCGAACTCGGCATTCAGGATACCGACACCTCCGGCACGGCAGGCAGAAATGGCCAGCGTTGCATCACAAAAACCGGCCGGGGTGTATACAAGTTTGTGGAATTTTGTCATTGTCTGGTTATAGTCCCTTCGAGACCTTTGAATTTTCCAAAATTTGTCCAGGGTTCACTTACATGCCCGATTTTTCAAAAAATAAGGCATGATGCTAAAATATCACAAACAATTGTTGATCAAAGGACAACCCCAGGAACTTCTTGAAAGAAATCCGGTCATTTTTACCTGAGTCACTCACAGTTTTTTGGGAGATACCAAATTCTATCTTCGGTCATCCCCGTCTCATAAATACAGGGGTATGGTAAATTATGGGTAGTTGTGCAAAGCTCTCATTTCATCAATACGGTTGGTCAATTTGGTAACGAGAAAAGGATTGCGGCATACGTGAAGAAACAGGGACTGGAAAAGGATTACAAGAAATTGCATAGTCAACAACTCGAGTTATTTGGTTAGGATACCCCGCAGCTTGCTGCGGGGTAGTTCATTTTTGACGATCTTGCAAAAAGTTTCAACAACCCTGTCACTCTTACACAGCAAGAACTCTTTGTTCTGCAGTATGCCGAAAAGACAAACTTCCTCTTTTTTAGAGGAACAGGCGTCATAAGTAGAATATGTTCTAATGCGGTAATGTCAAGGTAATAAAATTGGTGCCGAAGCCGGGACTTGAACCCGGACGGGCGTAGCCCACTACCCCCTCAAGATAGCGTGTCTACCATATTCCACCACTTCGGCAAATAGTTTTTCAAAAAGCAACACCACCACCCTCTTAGACAGCCTCCCTTGTTTTGAAACCTTTACGAAAGTTTCCCTTTAAGGGTGTGTTCCTGCCTTCGTTTTTTGTTCTGGAGTTGCTGCTGATTTTTCTGTACCCGTAGGAATGGCTTGGTTTGCTGCCTTTGTCTGCGGTACCGTTTTTTCAACCGCTGGTCGAGAGTGGCTATCCATCAATGATGTTCCTTTATGGATAGCATATGACAGGAAAAGAGATGTCAACATAAAGACTGTAGCCACCACTGTAGTCATTTTCCCGAGAAATGTTCCTGGACCACTGCTCCCAAAAATAGTTTGACTTGACCCACCAAAAGCCGCTCCCATATCCGCACCCTTACCAGCCTGAAGGAGAACGACAAAAATCAGCATAAAACAAACAACAATATGCAAGACAGTAACGAGAATTTGCATGTTAACATACCCTTCTAAGAGATTTCATTTAAGATCTT
This sequence comes from Syntrophales bacterium, assembly GCA_041648505.1. GTDB lineage: Bacteria > Desulfobacterota > Syntrophia > Syntrophales > CG2-30-49-12 > JBAZOY01. The sequence goes on from JBAZOY010000005.1 coordinate 48,640, forward strand.
ACTACCCTAATAAACGATTCCACATCCAGGCTCGCTCCTCCTACCAAAGTACCATTTATGTCCCGCTGAGCCATCAGAGCAGATATATTATCCGGATTAACGCTTCCCCCATAGATGATGGTTAGATTACTGGAGATATCTTGCCCATGGTTTTTCCCCATCACTTGGCGAATAAATGCATGCACCTCCCCGGCTTGCTCCGGTGTTGCCGTTTTACCGGTACCGATAGCCCAGACCGGTTCATAGGCAACTATAATATTTCTTATATCATCAACAGTAAAACTGTTCAATCCTTCTTTAATTTGTCTTTCTATAACGGCAGACGTCCTTCCCTCTTCTCGTTCATCGAGGGTTTCTCCAATGCAGAGTATTGGTCTCAGGCCGAATTTCAGAGCAGTTCTGAGTTTTTTATTAATTACCTCGTCTTTTTCGCCAAACAGGGTACGGCGTTCGGAATGGCCTACGATGACATATTCACAACCAGCATCAACCAGCATCGGGGCGGATACCTCCCCTGTATAGGCCCCCTCTCCCCTAATATTTTCGTGGAGGTTCTGGGCGCAGAGTTGAATCTCTGAACCCTTCAGCGCCTCCGCTACAGCATAAAGAGCTGTAAAGGATGGGGCAATGGCTACGTCCCTGTCAAGAGGTCCGGTAAGTTTCTTTCTCAGCCGAGATGCGAGATCAACTGCCTCCCGGATTGTTTTATGCATCTTCCAGTTACCTGCTATAAATGGCCTGCTCGTCATTGTGTACCAAAAATCGATAAAAATAAAAGGCTGAGAAGTCCCAAAGGTTTTTAAAAGTCTTACGTACAAAACCTCTATACCATAAATCAACTTTCAGTGTTTCATCAAAGTCTCTTCCCCATGTACAGGGCAAGATCCCTCATTCTGCATGCATAACCGCTTTCGTTATCATACCATGCAAATACCTTGATAAAATTTCCCCCAATCACTTTGGTCAGGGGGGCATCTACAATAGATGAGAAAGAACTGCTCGTAAAATCTATGGAAACTAATTCCTCTTCGGAGAAAGCCATAATGTCCTTTAGCTTGCCCTCAGACGCCGTCTTCAAGGCGCCGTTGATCTCGCCGACAGTAACCTGACGCCCAACCTCTACCGTCAGATCTACCAGAGAGACATTGGGTGTCGGAACCCTCAGGGCAAGTCCGTCAAGTTTTCCCTTTAAAGCAGGAATCACTTCGGCAACCGCAATAGCTGCTCCTGTAGATGTGGGAACAATAGACATGGCTGCTGCCCGGGACCTTCTCAAGTCTTTATGGGAACCATCGAGAAGTCTCTGATCCATCGTGTAGGAGTGTATCGTTGTCATGAGTCCCCTGATAATAGTAAATTCGTCATTGATGACTTTGGCTACGGGGGCAAGACAGTTTGTAGTACACGATGCATTGGATACAATGTGATGCCTGCCCGGGTCATAGGTTTCTTCGTTGACTCCCATTACAAAGGTACCGTCAATTCCTTTCCCGGGGGCGGAGAGGATTATCTTTTTAGCCCCGGCGGTAAGATGTCCTGAAACCTCATCTTTCTTTCTGAATTTACCCGTTGATTCGAGGACGATATCAACGCCCAACTTACCCCATGGTAGATCGGTGAGATTCGTGGTGACGTTTGTTACCTGGATTTTTTTCCCGTCCACAACGAGAGCATCTTCCTCTGTAACAACAGAGGCCTTAATTTTCCCATGAACCGAATCGTATTTTAGAAGATGAGCAAGAATGTTTGGTTTGGCCCTTGAATTAACGGCGACAATGTCAATATCTTTACAACCAAGGCATGCCCTGATGAGATACCTGCCGATCCTGCCAAAGCCATTTATTGCTACTTTAACAGCCATGATTCACCTCCTTTAAAATCTTAAATGAGAACTTTGAAATTTGTGTTCACAGGCACTGACAATCTTTAATTCGCGCCTTCTGAATTCCATTGCCACCATTTTGTGAAGAAGCGGCTCTCATCTGCTCTTACTGAGCCGCAGGAAAATTGAACATGGTCGACTATAAGTCGATCAATTAAGTATGATATCCATACTGCTTATTTTAGTCAACTATTTTTTCCGAATATTTTGTCTAAATCGTTTACATAACGGTAGCCTTTAAGTTGTTTAATAAACAGGAATTAATGGGCCAGGAAAGATGATCCTACCTGTTTCGGGTAACACCCACCCTGTCGCAGTAGACTGTCACAGGACAACTGCTGCAGAACGGTGAGATAGGACGGCAAATGTTCCTGCCGAAAGTTACCATCAAGGTGTTATATATGGACCAGTACTCGGGGGGCAGTTTCTTCCTTAGGGCATACTCAGTTTGTTCAGGGGTCTTAGTTTTTACATAACCGAGGCGGTTTGAAATGCGGTGAACATGGGTATCAACACATATCCCTTCTTTCCCGTATCCCAGTGAAACAACGAGGTTGGCTGTTTTTCTCCCCACGCCTTTGAGAGTGAGCAATTCGTCAATAGTATCAGGAACGTGCCCGTTGAAGCGGTCAATCACCTCCCCGCAGGTGAGGAGAATTGTCTTCGCCTTGTTTCTATAAAAACCAACAGGATAAATCGCCCTGATAATCTCTTCCTCGGAAATTTTCAACATCTCTTCCGGAGTGGAGGCGAGGGCGAAAAGCCTCTCCGTGGCCGTTGCGGTTACTTCATCCTTGGTTCTCAGGCTTAGGATAGTAGAGATAAGGATCGTGAAAGGTCCCCTCTGTTCCTTTGCCAGATAAGAAACAACGGGAAGTTCCCGCATGGTTTTCTTAAGTAGGCCGATAACATCCTTGATCTTCTGGTCGTTCATTGATTTGTATCAACCAAAGGGAGCGATAATCTGCTTGAAGTATTGTCTTTCTGTATACAGTCTTACGATTCTCAATTCAAGTCATTACTGTACGGCCTGTTGCCCAAATGTTAATTTTTTACCGTTGCGACATTTTTTATCTTAGGTCTGTCAAGTTCTTTGAAAATAACATTCATAATTGCCCCGATATATCAAAAACAGGTTATTTACCACGGAAACCGGAAGAGAAAATGCCTTGATTGAAGTAGTTCTTGCTGTTGAGGCTCTTGCTGCAATGCTTTCCTTCGGCATGAGGGTTTTCTTTACCAATACCTGGATGTTCTGTATTGCACAGGTAAGATACTCTTGAATCCGCATTCGCGCCAGAGACCCCGCCACCGTGCCCGGTCAAATCCGTACCGTGTGGCCCTGGCAAAGGACCGTTCCATAGGGTGTTGCCTGATTTTTATGTCCCCCTAAAAAAGAGTTTGCAGATGAGTTCTATTTTACGTAGAATAACCGATCATTATGAGGAGAGCGAAGTGTAACATGAAGAAGAGCGCATATCTTGCAATAACGTTGTCTTTATTGATTATACTGGGAAGCTGTAAAGGTATCGCTTCGGCCTCGGGCAAAATTCAGGTTGCCGTCAGTGTTCTACCCCAGGCTTATTTTGTGGAGAGAGTGGGCGGAAATCGGGTGAATGTCCAGGTTATGATCCCGAAAGGGGCATCTCCTGAGATATATGAACCGATTCCGCAGCAACTCGTCAGGCTGTCCGACTCTCACATTTACATTAAGATTGGTGTACCAACCTTTCCCTTTGAAAGGAAATATCTACCTGTCATTGGTGGGAAAAACAATAAAATGACGGTGGTCAATATGTCGGATGGTGCACGCTACCGTGAAGATGATCCTCATGTGTGGACTTCACCCTCTTATGTAAAGATAGCGGCCCGGAATATCTGTGAGGCTCTGTCCCTCTACGATCCTCAGTACCGAGATTATTACAGGAAAAATCTGGCATTATTTTTAGGTGATATTGATGAGTTGGATCGTAAGATCAGAACAATGCTTGCCGGCAGGCAAGGTTATGCTTTTATGGTTTATCATCCTGCATGGAGCTATTTTGCTGAGGAGTACGGCCTGAAACAACTGGCCATTGAAGAAGAGGGGAAAATAAAAGGAGCATCACATATCAAAGAGATGATTGATACGGCAAGACAGAAAGGCATTAAGGTTATTTTAGCTCAGAAGGGTTTTGATACAAAAACTGCGCGAACAATCGCCCACGAAATCGGGGGGAGAGTAATGGAAGTAGACCCATTAGACAGGAACTGGCTTGACGGCATGGAAACCTTTGCAAAAACCCTCCAGCAGGTGTTGAGAAAATAAGAAAATAAAGATGGAACACCTAATTGAAGTTACCAACGTATCGTTTGGATATGAAGACATTCCTGTTCTTGAGGATGTTTCTCTGAATATATTTGAGAAGGATTTTGTTCTTATCATAGGCCCCAATGGAGGGGGAAAAACAACTCTTTTGAAACTCATCATCGGGATTATTAAACCCTGGATGGGTTCCATCCATATCCATAAAGATGTTTCCGGAAGAGTAGGTTATGTCCCGCAGTATGCAAGTTTCAATAGAAACTTTCCTATTAGTGCTTTTGAAATGGTACTGACGGGTTGTATTAATACACAAAATTACTTCGGTAAATACAAAAAAGACGATATTGAAAAAACCGGCAGGATACTCGAAAAAGTAAATATGTATGCCAGGCGGCATGAAAACATTAACAATCTCTCCGGTGGTCAGATCCAGAAGGTGCTTATCGCCCGCGCCCTGGTTTCTGAACCACTGGTGCTGTTTTTGGATGAGCCGACCGCATCAATTGATATTACATCAAAAACCAGTCTAATGGATTTTCTGAACGAACTTAATGAAAAGATGGCTATTGCGGTCGTAACCCATGATCCAACTCCCTTTGCGCCAACATACAGGCACATTGCCTGCCTTAATAAAAATCTCTACTTTCATGAAAGGGGAGAACTGGACACCCATGTTTTAGAATATGTTTATGGTTGTCCCGTCGAATTACTGGGACACGGCATACCTCATACTCTTTTGAAGAAACATTGACGTATCTCAGAGATCAGGGATCGCAGGTTAGGTCGCCCGTTGATCTTTCAAGCCTGGTTCCTGGAACTGACACTTATGCCTATGGGAAATATCTTATCTTACGAATTCATGCAGAATGCTGTCTTGACCGGGATCATGGCCAGTATTGTCTGCGGTGTCATAGGGCCTTTCATTGTAACAAAACGTATGGTTTTTATCAGTGGCGGCTTGAGCCACACCGCATTCGGTGGATTGGGCATCGCCTATTGGCTGGGAGTAAAGCCTCTCTACGGAGCAACCGCTTTTGTGCTACTTTCCGCGGGGATAATTGGAAATTTGAAAGAAAAGATGAGTGACCTGTTTATCGGTATCCTCTGGGCTGTAGGAGTGGCCATAGGGATCATTTTTATCCATATGACTCCGGGTTACACCCCGGACCTCATGACCTTCCTGTTCGGGAATATCTTGATGATACCCAGAACAGATGTCATCATTACCTTTATTTTAGTGCTAATCGTAACTTTAACGGTTTTTATATTTTACCGGGGTTTTGTAACTATTACCCTCGACGAAGAGTATGCCCGGGCCAGGAAATTGCCCGTAAAGGCACTGAACATGGCACTGATTATCTTAATTGCCCTCTCCATTGTAACATTGATTCAGGTGGTCGGTATCATTCTGGTTATCGCGCTGCTTACCATTCCTGTCGCAGTTGCCGGCGAAATGTCCTTGAATTTCAAGCAAATCATATGGCTTTCTATCGGATTCGGTATTATCTTCTGTCTCTCCGGACTTTTCATTTCCTATCTTCTTGAACTACCATCAGGGGCCTCAATCATTCTCATCGGCGGTATGTTCCTTATCTTTGTCAAGGGCGCCAAAAAGCTGTTTCCCCGTCAGAGAGCCATCGTCTCCCATGAGGGGTCCCGGACGAAGTGCAGTACCCAGTAACTAAAATAACTGTTAAGCGATAGAACATTTGTTGCTTGACATTTTCTTAGATAAAAGGTTATAAGCACCAATTCACAAGATGTGACGAACCGGAAACGTTAGATTCTGATAGGATTTTTTGCGGAAGTGATTTTAGTCCCCATCGTCTAGAGGCCTAGGACACCGGCTTTTCACGCCGGTAACCGGGGTTCGACTCCCCGTGGGGACGTTTAAATAAGCCATTTCACACCTGCAATGGCCGTCACAGACTTTTCCGGTACAAGAATACAGCTTGCCGTGATTTTAACGCCTATTCGGTCCAACTCTAAAAGACGGTGGATCGTCTTCTGATTTTCCAGTAAAAAATCACCATAACCGGCGGAGTAACGTTTCTGCATGAGTGTTTTATTCTCCCGGCGCAGATTCTGTTTAAAATAACTCATGATCCAGTCCAGAGATGCGTCAGCCATTTCACTGGCTGCCGCATCAAAAACGACAGACCGTTTTAGATTGTCACTTGCGGCATCTTTCTCAATCGCCCTCATTATATCGTTGCCCGCCGTGGCACCCATCAGGATAACCTCTTGACAATGCTTAAGAAATGCAGCAAGTTGTCGGCTCTCAAAGATCAAATCGTTGGACAGGGTAATTCTGGCGGTATCATTCTCCTTTATGGGCAGCCGTAACGCTGTACCCTGGAGATGAATCAGGGATCCGGCATCTTCTATATATTGTTCTACTGCCTCTTGCTGCCTGGATGGTATTCTGGTAACACCTCTGCGGTATCCAAGTCGTCCGTATATCCTTTTATGTGGCACACTGATGGATATGGTATCGAAAAAAATAGGGGAGTGCATATCGTTTTCTTTATCCGTTGACCGTGTTTAACTCTTTGTCGGTGAACGGTGGACGCTGAGCTATTACAAAGTCATTAGCCGACCGTGTCCAATTTCCCCGATTCTTCAGGGATCGGTTGACTATTTATAGGGAAGGATACGTGGAACGTTGTGCCTTTGTTGCTATCAGAGGTAACTGTTATTTGTCCTCCAAGTTCATCTACGGTTTTTTTGGTGACCAGCAGCCCCAGGCCGGTACCGTAGCGTTCCTTCGTGGACAACATTTCGGTAAATATATAATCTTCCCATCCATGTGGCAACCCCGGGCCGTTATCAGAAACCTCAAAAATCGCTATCGGTCCTTTGCGGCTGGTTCTTATCGCTACCCGATGATCGTTCCGGTTTGAATCGAACTTACAGGCATCCAGTGCATTGTGTACCAGATTACTCAGAGCTATATGGAGATCTTCAGCATTAAGTAACATAGTACCGAGTTCCCGGTCAACATCTATCGTCATTTCAATTTTTTCCCGTGCCGCTGTTTTGGAAAAAAGGTCAAAAACCTCAAGAGCCACATGATTAGGGTTTATGAGGCTGATCTCGTGCTCACGCTTTTTGGCACAGTAAAGTATATCCTTTACCAGACCGGCAATACGGGCTACATTGCGTTGCACCATCTCCCAGCCTTTTAAGGTTTCTTTACTGTCCTTTTTATTTAATCCTGAATTTACCACGTAAATGCCGCCATCAAGACCGGTGAGGATATTTTTGATGCCGTGGGCCATTGTGGCTACGGTATGTCCCATCATGGTCAGCTCGGTTTGCATACGCTTAACAGGTGTAATGTTGGTAGACATTTCCATCACCGCTGTAATTTCTCCTTTTTCATTTCGCAGGGGACTGGTGTAGACGATAACGAAAGCTTCTTTACCATCGCGGGTAATTACCTGTTCTTCGCTCACATGGACCTGACCGTCCTTAAATGTCTTACCTACCGGACATTTTGGACAGGGATCCGTTCTTCCTTTATATACTTCGTAACACAACTCCCCTATCCGGTCACCAAAGTCATTCCGGAACAGTTCGTTGATTTGAATTATCCGTAATTCAGGATTTTGTACAGAGATGTAACAGGGAACCTTCCGGAAGAGCTGGCGATAATCGCGTCGGGTTGGTTCCAATTCCTCGATGCTGTTTCGATCCATATTATTACCTGATCTGATCAGCTGGAAATCTATTTCATGCAAGTTTTAACTTTGGCAAGTAAATCCTCGGTGGAGAATGGCTTCTCGATAAATTCTTCCGGCTTAGGTAGCCCACCGCGATCACGGGCGAAGAAATCCTTATATGCGCTGACCCCTGTAAGAACGATTACCGGAATATTTTTGTATTCTTCGCTCTTTTTGAGTTTACGGTAGAGCCCGACTCCACTCTGATTTGGCATGATGATGTCCAGAACGACTGCGTCGGGATGAAATTCGCTGACTTTAATGAACCCTTCCTCCCCATCTGCCGCGGTTTCCGTCTCGTAGCCATTGTTGGTGAGCAGAGAAGTCAAATAGGTTCTCAAATCTTCTTCATCGTCTACGATCAAGATTTTCTTGGCCATTTTCCCCTCCATTTTTCAGCTTAATGGTTTATGGTTTCTAATCCTTTCCCCTTATTTTTTAATCTGTGTCAGGGTTTCCCTTACCTTTTCTCTTACCTCCGGATGCTGGTTTTTATCGTTCACTGCTTCTTCCAGGGCTGCCAGTACCTCCCTGTTGTCCCCCTGGCTTATCATACCCAGAGATTTCGCGGCCATGATACGCACCTCTATCTCGTCATCTGTTAAGCAAGTGACGAGTTGACTGCAAGCGCTCCCAGCTGCAGGGCCTATCTCTCCCAGCGCCCAGGCTATCGTTGCCCTTACGTACCAAACTAAATCGGCGGCCAATGCATTAGTGAGTGACGTTACCACCGGTGCCGCCTTTGGTCCAAGATTACCAAGAGTGTAGGCTGCATACTCTCTTACATCCTCGTGCTCATCTTGAAGCAGGGGTGTAATCTTTTCCGCGAGTATGCCTGCATCTAATCTGATCTCTTTTATGGTCTGCAACGCGGCCAGGCGGACAAACCAGATGCTGTCCTTTAGGGCTTCAATCAATACATTGCCAACGATGGGGTTATCATCAGCTCCAATATCTCCGAGAGTGCGGGCAGCGGCAAAGCGTATATGGCAATCATTATCTCCCAAGTCGCATATTAGTCGGGCTATCGCCTTTTCCATATTAAGAGTTTTTCAAAGATTTCATATTCAGGTCAATTACCGGTTATCAGCGATCGATATAAGACTTGCGACAGGTTTTTTCAAACCTGGATAAGTGACCATTCGCCTTCCTTAATCCCCAATTGATCAATAATGTCAACTGCCTGCTTATTGAGGTGGAAGGAATTTGGCTTATCCGGACCCACCATGATCACCGGTACCCTGAAATTGGCAGCGAATCGCTCGATCTGCTGGCCACCAAAGTCCGCACCACGTTCAGTGTATCCCAGTACTAAGAGATCATACTCTCTTCGATGCAGACAGCGGGCCAGTTCAGCCCCCTCATTTCCCTCACATAGCCGGAAGCCCACCTTAACAAAGTCTCCCAGTCTTGACTCATAGTACTCACGCAGCTCGTATTCCTTTTTGACCTGCAACTCATCGGTAACCAGCACCAGCGTGTCTTTCTTTTCATCTGCGTAGACTACTTCCCGGCGGAAACGGAAAGGTGAAGCCAACCAGTGGAAGATATTGAGTTGAATATCTTTCTTAGTGGCCAATCTGAAGGCATAATCAAATGCCCAGTCTCCCTGACGGGAATAGTGTGAACAAAGTCCGATTGCTTCCATATTTTATACCTTTCTCCTTCATTTTTTCTCTGTTTTTTCCGGAATAATTAAGGCCTCGGCAACCAAGTCTAAAATCTGGACCACCTGTATGTCAAGCTTATAGTGTTTTATCACGTCAGTAAGACCATCGACACAGTTATGGCAAATGGTACAGACTTGCTTAGCCCCCGTAGCTGTCATTTGTTCTGCCTTAATTCTTGCCACTTCCATCCGAAGAGGTTTATACTCCACCATAGACAGGAGCCCACTACCCCCCGTACAGCAGAAGTTGTCTGTCCGGTTGGGATACATCTCACGGAAATCGGTACAGACCCGGTTTAATATCCAGCGGGGCTCTTCAATAAGATCACCGGAACGGGCTATATTACAGGAGTCGTGAAAGGTAACCGGCAGAGGATTCCGGGAGGGATCCACCTTTATTATCCCCTGATTTATGTAGCGGATGAGGGTAATCAAAACAGATTCATTGTGAATATCCTGTTCATATTTGGCCCAGTTGTAGCCTTCCCACCGGCTGGACCGGTAACCATGGCCGCACTCGGAGATTACGATCCGCTTGGCCCGCAGACGCTTTGCCGCTTTGTAGAGATTTCCGGCTATATAACCTCCCAATTTGTCATCACCTGAGAAGAGCCCGAAGTTGGTCTGATCCCAGCCCCAACTTGGCATTGTCCAGCTCTCCCCGGCGAGGTGGAATATCTTGCCGGCATTGCCAATCGAGCGTGGGTCATACTTAATCTCACGGGGATTAACGGTGTACATGAAGTCGCAGTCTTCCTTATCTACCGGTATCTTGAAGGTGGGATCGTCCAATTCGGCCTGGATTTCTTCTTCCATCCATTCCAGGGTTTCGATATAATCTTCCTGTGTAACTCCCATCTGGTTACCGAGTTCCCATGAGTCCTTGCTAACTACGAAGACTCCCTCAGGCACAATCCCCAGTTCCGTGAGAAGCCCCCTGGTCATTCGAACGAGAATCGCCGTGTCCACACCCATCGGGCAGTTTAAGGTGCAACGCCGGCAACAGGAGCAGGTTCCAAAGACGATATTCTTGAGACGTTTTAAGTCTTCATCATCCTTGGGGCTATTTGCATGTACCCACCAAGGGACGATCCGGCCGGTCCAGTCAAAATGTTTTTTGAAGATACGCCTGATCTGGTCAGCCTTGTAAGCTGGGGTCATGGTCGGGTCGTGAGGACGGACTAGGGCGTAATGACAAGATTCAGCACACATGCCGCAATGTACACAACCTACCATCGAGCTTACCACCTGACGGCTCAATTTGGGTTTCAGTAATTCAAGCAATTTTTTTACATTATCCTGTTTGGGATTATAGACCTTGAGACGTCCATCAACAACACAAGGCGTCTTGTCTTCAACTGCTTTTATCTGTTCCTTTATATCCAGAGGTAAATTAATTACATCGGAGATATTAATGCATTTCTCGTTCAATGGTACTCTCCTTTCAATATTTGAGATATATTCGCATGTCTTATTCTAATCCGGCAGGTTGTTCCCCGCCTCTCTTCCGTGGGAACACTCCGCGATGCCCCATCGTCTTACCCAGAAAATAGCGGGTAAAAGGGTAATACAGGTAATGGGAAATCTTGGAAAAGGGGACGTAGACCAGAAAAAAAGTGGTCATGATGAAGAAAATTATCAGAGGCAGCTCGCTTGCCTGGTACTGATTAGGGACGGCGAAAACCCCGGAACCAAAGAAAGCAGACATCAATACCAACGAGAAGTAGTCATCCGGAGTACTGATAAGGCGCAGTGTCGGACTGGTAATACGCCGGATTAATCTTATTATACCGACGGCAAAAGCGGCTCCCAGAGCAAGTTGAAAAATATGCACCACCGCGCTTGTCTCAAATATTTGAGGCCAGTAGGGAATGATGAAGGTGGCACTTATTGCCGCCACAACTCCAAGGTGGAATATCACAAACTGGGCGTAAAAGTTCCAGTTTTGCCGTACGCTTTCCATGGCCCAGGGCATGGCAACACTCATCATCGAATAGGCTATTCCTACTTGCGGATTGCCTGCGGGATCAGTCAGTTCTTTGCCGGCCTTGAATCTAAACATCCAGATCAACCGGAGGATGTAAACTGTTCCCATGAAGGTCAGGGCTACAATCTGTACCTCATCCTCTAAAATTCGCAAAAATTCACTCATGTTTCCTCCTAAAATCGTATTTACTGCCTCGCTAAATAATATCTCAGAAAAGATGGTTCAATGAGATGATTCAACGGGGCACGGCTCTTGATCAGAAGTAGCTAAAAATTTGGAATCACAAAATATTTAAATATAGAAATAATTGCTTACAAAAAGGGTAATTGTTCATGGTGGACTGTTGTAAGTGTTGAATTACGTTTAAAGTATATAGAGTAATATTACTTAATATAAGTAAATAACTTATTATCAGCTAATTCTAATCATTTTCCGTAACTGTGTCAAGGTCATTTTTTTACAAGATCTTTGCTATTGCCTCACATCAAGGCACCGATTTGTTCTGAATGTGATAAGGTTCATCGTTGTTTCGTTTGCGGTAAAGGGTTTTTCATTTTAGGCAATCTCGAAAAGGGTTCTTGACTTTTCATGTCCTCATGATAAGATTCCACCCCGTGATTCAATCGTAGTATGGAGTTATATTGGTTGCAGCTCCCTTGGGACCTTTAATCTTTTTCTGTTCGCTTATTTTGTCAAGATTTGTCATGAAGCAGGCCGTTATTGTAAAATCTCTTAGTTTGCCGCCGGTATTAACCTCTGCATGGGACTTACCCGGGATAAAAAGAGGGAAACGATCATTTATCTGATTACATGAAACCGATATATAATTTCCAATCACGAAAAGAGGAGGGGAAAATGGGGGGAAATATACGAGAAGAAAAGGAACGCTGGGAAAAGACAACGTTGAATAAAGCCCTTACAAAGTCCAAGGAAAGAGAGGACGTTTTTAGAACTACCTCTCAGATCGAAATGAAAAGGCTATATACGCCTCTTGATACAGACGATATTGATTATTGTCATGATCTGGGGTTTCCCGGAGAATACCCTTTTACTCGAGGGGTACAATCCACGATGTACAGGGGACGTTTTTGGACTATGCGGCAGTATGCAGGGTTTGCAACGGCAGAAGAGACGAATAAACGGTACAAGTATCTTCTTGATCAGGGGCAAACCGGTCTAAGCGTTGCTTTCGACCTCCCAACACAGATAGGATACGATTCTGATCATCCTCTCGCTGAAGGTGAGGTAGGGAAGGTCGGTGTCGCCATTGATACCTTAAAAGACATGGAGGTTCTCTTTGACGGCATTCCGCTTGATAAGGTTTCAACGTCAATGACGATTAACTCCACAGCGGGTGTCCTCCTGGCAATGTACATCGCCGTGGCAGAAAAACAGGGTGTCAAGGCTGAAGGTTTACAGGGAACCATTCAAAACGACATCCTCAAAGAATATGCGGCCAGGGGTACATATATTTTCCCTCCCCTTCCTTCAATGCGGATTATTACAGATATATTTGCCTATTGTAAAAATCATGTTCCCCGATGGAATACCATCAGTATCAGTGGTTATCACATACGTGAGGCGGGCTCCTCTGCTGTTCAGGAACTTGCCTTCACTCTAGCAGACGGCATCGCCTATGTAGAGGCGGCAATAAAGGCAGGTCTTGATGTCGATTCTTTTGCCTCCCGACTTTCGTTCTTCTTCAACGCTCACAACAATTTTTTCGAAGAAATTGCAAAATTCAGGGCTGCTCGGAAACTCTGGGCAAAAATAATGAAAGAACGATTTAAAGCGAAAAAGGAAAGTTCGTCTATGTTAAGATTTCATACCCAGACGGCAGGATGTACCCTTACCGCTCAACAACCTGACAATAATGTGGTGCGGGTTGCCTTTCAGGCTTTAGCTGCCGTGTTGGGCGGAACACAGTCGCTTCATACCAATTCCAGAGACGAGGCCTTTGCTCTTCCCTCTGAAGACTCCGTCAGGATTGCCCTGAGAACGCAGCAAATCATTGCTCATGAGAGTGGTGTTGCCGATATGGTAGATCCTCTGGGGGGTGCATATGCCCTGGAAGACCTCACGAATGAGATAGAGAAAAAAGCAATGGATTATATTGAAAAGATCGACAGCATGGGTGGCGCCATCAAAGCGATTGAAGAGGGTTATATTCAGCAGGAGATTGGAGAGAGCGCCTATCAGTATCAGAAGGAAATCGAAGCTAAAAAACGGATTATCGTTGGTGTCAATCAATTCCAGGTGGAGGAAGAACCCCTCCGGGATATCCTCCGTATCAGTCCTGAAGTGGAGACATACCAGCGGGAAAAGCTTGCAAAAGTAAAAAGAGAAAGAGACCAGGCTAAGCTGGCAGAGGTATTATCTGCTCTCAAGAAAACAGCGCTTGGGACGGACAATCTGGTTCCTTCCATCGTGGAAGCAGTAAGGGCTTACGCTAGTTTAGGGGAAATTTCAGATGTCTTGAGAGAAGTCTTTGGGGAATACAGAGAAAATTAAAAAATAAAAGATATAAGGAGGTTTTATGTCTCGAAAGATTCGTGTGCTTCTTGCAAAACCAGGATTGGATGGTCATGACAGAGGGGTGAAGGTGATTGCCCGTGCTTTGAGAGATGCCGGAATGGAGGTGATCTACACGGGAATCCGTCAGACTCCTGAACAAATTGCAAATGCTGCTATTCAAGAGGGAGTTGATATTATAGGTCTTTCCTGCCTTTCTGGTGCCCACACTCACCTATTTTCAAAGGTGACACAGATTCTCAAAGAAAAAGGAGCCGCAGATATCCCCGTTATGGGAGGAGGCATCATTCCGAGTGAGGATATTCCAACGTTAGAAAAAGCCGGAATCAGGGGAATATTTCAACCAGGAACATCTACGGAAGAGATACTTAAATATATTCAGGAGAATGTGAAGTTATCCTGATTGTCAACTGTGAAGCTGTCAGTCGGACAACGTTCTTTGAAAATGGGGCATCTATATAGAAAGCTTTCGACTTATTTAATAACTGTTGGGATCTTTCCTCCGATGTAGAGGTTACATTGCCTATTATGTTTTTTTTATAGTTTGCCATTGACAAATAAAACAGGAATACATATTTTGTAACTGGTAAAGTTGACAGGGTAGAAGACGCACCTTTGCTTGGCTTTTACTACCATTTAACTTCCTTATTAAAAAGCAGGATCAGGATATCCATTTTTCCTTTGTGTCTTTCAACCATAGTTGGATAATTGTAATTGAATTCAGATGGATAAAAAATATTTGGTTAACAAATACAGATGCAAAAAGAGGGGACATCTGATACCGGATGTCTGCGAGGAGACGACCTGTGAATGGCGTCTCGAGAACGAAGCATTTTTGAATTGTACATGGGTTGCCTGTAATTACGGTCCCTTTACCCTGGAAGAGGTCGGCGAAATGATGGGAGTAACAAGGGAAAGAATAAGACAGATAGAAGCCAAGGCACTCAAGAAACTGCAACATAAGAAAAGAAGCGACCACTTAAAGGACTTCGCATTCTCCAGTAGTGACGGGGATAAATATAACTTTTAGTCCCTGAAACTCCCGTCAATCCTCCGATCACCGGAAAGCCTTACTGTTGATCCTTTACCATTTCCTTGAGTTCTTTACCCACTTTGAAAACAAGGGCCTTTCGGGGGGGGATTTGGACAGTTGTACCTGTTTTGGGATTTCTCCCCCAGCGGGACCTCCGATTTCTTACCGTAAAATTTCCAAATCCTCTGATCTCTATCCGTTCATTTTTCGTTAAGGCATTTTTCATCGCCTCGAAGATCACATTGACTGCGCAAGATACATCACGGAGGCGATAATCTTTCAGTGTTACCTGAACTTCCTTGATCAGCTCAATTTTTGTCATTACTAAAATCACCCTGTTCGTGTATGTTTTGCGATTTACCAAAGCATGGGGAACATGGGGGAGATAGAGAGGGATAAGCAGCTTAAAGCTCGCCCCCCGAAAAGAGGTAGTTAGCGCCGTGAAGTCTCAGTTGTTTTACTCTGTATTCACCGATAAGGGATGAGGTCAGCTCCTGCAAAATAAAGTCCCCGAATGAAACGCGCTTTCTTTTGGGATATACCACTTCTATCTCACCTTTAATGTGAGACATTTTTCCTGCTAAAGAGACGGCATAGCCTCTGTCACCAAGCAAATCAACCAGACCAAGTTTCTGCGCTTGTCTGCCTGAAAAGACCCTCCCATCTGCTATTTTTTTCAGTTTTTCTTTAGGGATTTTCCTCTCCTTACCCACCGTCTCAAGAAACTGCTCGTATATATCGTCAACCAGGGACTGGAGCAGGGCCTTTTCGTCACCTGTCATTTCTCTGACAGGTGATCCTATATCTTTGTACCTGCCGCTTTTAATAACAGATGATTTTAGCCCGATTTTCTTTAATAACTCTTCCGCATTGGCAAAATGCATGAGAGCGGAAATACTGCCGGTAATTGTCCCCGGGTTGGCCACAATCTTGTCGGCAGCACAGGCAATCATGTAACCACCGGAAGCAGCTACAGAACCCATGGAGGCAACCACCCTTTTCTTCTTTTTCAAGTCAAGAACGGCTTCGTATATTTCCTGTGAAGGAACTACACCTCCTCCGGGTGAATCAATCCTCAAAACAACCGCCTTTATGCTGTCATCCTTGCTAAATTCCTCCAACTGATCGACAAGATCCTGCGAATCAAGGATAACCCCCTCGATCGGCACGACCCCGACTTTACCGCTTAGCGTGAACACATGGCGATTTCTTCCGGAAGTTAATCCATAGACAAAAAGTAAGAACACCACACCGATGAGAGATAAAAGAAATATTCCCAAGATAACAGGATGTTTTCTCATTGCTGAATCTATCCTTCAGTGTTCGAAATTTTCACTTCAGCTAAGGCGTCTCTAAAATTGTAACCCACACTTTCGGTGTTATTAAGATAACGCCCGGTATTCTGACCGGCACTCTGATCAGAAGGCGATTCGTAGTCTTTTATGCTTAATCCGATTTTTCTACTTTTTACATCCGTGTTTTTAACCACCGCAGACACCGTGTCACCAACGGCAAATAAATCAGCGGTAGATTTTACCCTCTTCTGGCTTAACTCCGAAATATGAACCAGTCCCTCTATACCTTCCTCTATCTCAATAAAAATACCGAAATCAGTGATATTTGTGACCTTTCCAGTAACTACCGAGCCTTGCGGATATTTCGAATTCAATTCTTCCCATGGATCATTTTCCATCTGCTTGATCCCGAGAGAAAATTTTTCTTTTTCTACGTCGACATTTAAAACAATAGCCTCGATCTCCTGACCTTTCTGAAAGAATTCAGAGGGGTGTTTTACACGCTGCTTCCAGGAAATATCGGAGATATGTATCAGACCGTCTATCCCCTCATCGATACCTACAAAAGCACCAAAATCTGTAATATTCTTGACTACACCCTTTATTATGGTTCCCTCTGTATATTTTTCTTTCAAGCTTTCCCATGGATTGGGCGTGGTTTGTTTCAAGCCGAGGGAAATTCGCTTCGTATTCGGCTTAACGTCGATGACCATAACCTTGACTATCTCTCCGGTAGATAAAACTTTTGACGGATGTTTAATCTCCCTTGTCCAGAACATCTCTGAAATATGTACAAAACCTTCCACGCCTGGTTCAAGCTCTACAAAAACCCCATAGTTCATCAGATTGACCACTTTTCCTTCTACAACAGAACCGACAGGGTATCTTTCGGCAATCGTATCCCATGGATTGTCCGCAAGTTGCTTGAGGCCAAGAGAAACCCTTTCCTTTTCACGATCGAAAGAAAGGACCTTCACGGTGATCTTTTCCCCTTTAGGGAAACTATTTGGCGGGCGTGTTATTCTGCCCCATGATATATCCGACACATGAAGCAACCCGTCAATACCTCCCAGGTCAATGAAAAGACCGTAATCAGTTATATTCTTAATTACCCCTTCTATGACCTTTCCTACTTCAATCTTCTCAAGGGTATATTTCTTCTCAGATTCTCTTTCCTGTTCCAGGATCGATCTCCTCGATAAAACTACATTATTCCTTTTTCTATCATACTTGAGGATATTAAACATAAACTTCTGGCCCACATATCTATCAAGATCCCTTACCGGACGGACATCAACCTGGGAACCGGGAAGAAAGGCCGGGATCCCAATATCTACGGAAAGGCCGCCCTTCACCTTTTCTATAACGGTCCCTTCTATAATTGTATTTTGTTCAAAGGTACTTTTTATATCATCCCATACCTTAATTTTAGCAGCTTTATCCTTTGACAGAATAAGGTTACCATCTCCATCTCTTCTATCAACTAATATTTCGACCTCATCATTAACGGCAACGGTAATGTTACCTTCACTATCTTTAAGCTCTCTGATGGGGATATAACCTTCAGTCTTCCAGCCAACATCTACCATAACAACTTCAGGGTTTATCTGTACTACCCTTCCCACTATAAGCTCACCAAACTGCAAATTCTGCTGGCTTTGTTCGTAGAGTTCCTTAAAACCCATATTTTCTTCCGTCTCTTCAACCTGCTCATCCGTCGCGGCTCTCACCTGGGAACAATCTTCTGCTTCATTGTCCTGTGTTGAAACTAAGTTATCTTCGTTAACCATTAAACAATTACCTCCCCTGCCGAAAAATTTTATAAATTCGCATTTATGCGTATTAACTAACACACTGCTTACAAAAGATCAAGATAATTAGAATAACTCCGCTTACCTAATCTTTTCAAGCTAATTGTGTCAAGTATTTTAAGCCGAAGCTAAACCGGTTTGTCCCGCAATGTCTCTATTATGTAGTTGTGTTTAATTCCGATTTTAAATCAAAAACGAAATCAAGGCGACGACGATGCCAACGAAGATAGCGCTTTGATTTAGAAACGGAATAACAACGACGGAGATCTTTGCAGAGTAATGGAAATTAGATCCAGAAGGCGGGGATAAAGATTTTTCGGGCATCATAACGTCGCAGCATAGCGCCCCCGGTAAAGGCGGTTTCTTGGCGCTTAGACGTGGGTTGTACCTTTTGTACTACGGCATATGAATTAAGACATATGACTTGCTATGATCGCCATCCTCTCGACAACTTCATAAACCGTCATGTTCGTGGAATCAATAACAACAGCATCTTCGGGCGTTTGAAGGGAGGCTATCTTTCTTTCACGATCCTGTTTGTCCCTTATGAGTAAATCCCTCTCAACCTCTTGGTAATTGCTGTTAAGCCCTTTCATGGCTAATTCACTGTATCTTCTTCTGGCCCTTTCCCCGGCAGAGGCATCTAAAAAAAACTTTAAATCGGCATCAGGAAAGACCACAGTTCCCATATCCCTTCCTTCCGCAATAATACCTCCTTCTTCCCCGGCTTCGCGCTGAATGGAAAGCAGCTTGCTTCTCACAAGTGGAATTGCGGAGGCCTTTGACGCAAGAAGTCCTATTCTCTCGGTCATGATCTTATCCGTTATATCTTCGTTATTAACAAAGACCCTTAGATGGTCGCTCACGTTTTTTAAAGTAATATCTGTTTCCCTTAGCAGGTTTGACAGGCGTGCCTCATTATCTGTAGAAATTCCTTTGTTGGCCATTGTATAGGCAACGGCCCGGTAAAGGTCACCGGTGCCTAAATAGATATAGGACAAACGGCTCGCAAGAGCCTTGCCGGCCGTGCTTTTTCCTGCTCCGGCCGGACCGTCAATGGTGATAACCAGTTTCTTTCCCATACCTCTTAAACCTATAATTCTTCAGTGGTTCTGAGAAGCCAGCTTAATTTCATTTAGATGTTTTATGGCAAAACCGATGGTTGGATCTATACTTAATGCCTTTTTAAACATGGAGACAGCTTCTTCCGTCTCTCCCTTCTCTTTTAGATTCACACCTATATTGGCATAATCAATAGCAGAGTTTGGGTCTATCTCTACAGCCTTCAGGAAACATTCAATAGCCTGATCATATTCCTTCAATTTAAAATAACAATAACCCATCCAGTTATAAACGTCCTTTCTGCCCTCCTCCGCATCTCCGGCCTTTTTTAATACCGGGATTGCGTCTTCATACCTTTCCATTTCTTTGTAACATAAGCCGAGGTGAAGGTATATATTGCTCAGGTCTTCCCTCTCAGGCCGGCAGGCAAGTGCATTCTTGAAATAGTCCGTTGCGACCTTCGGGTTCAGCATCCCCAGGTGGCAGATGCCCATGTAATAATAGACGGGGCTTTTATTTATGAAAAACTCCTCTGCCTTATTCATTATGGCAAGGCCGTCTTCATATTCCTCAATGTTGATATGACTAACCCCGGTATAAAAAAATAAATCACCCAGGGGAAGCTGATCAGATCCCAGGTTCAGGGCGTCATTGAACCTGTCGATAGCCTCTATATAATCCTTGAGATTAAACTCACACAGACCCTTATAGTAATAAATCATTGCCGAAGACGGGAGATATCTTTCCGCCTCATTGAGGGCAGCCATGGCCTTATCGACTTTATTCTGCCGGAGATGACATAATGCCTTGGAAACGAGGATGTTCCCCATATCCGGAAAATCTCTTTCACTCCGGTTTTCCAGTATCCGATCAAACTGCCTCAGGGCGCCGTCATATTCTTCCCGTTTGACCAGTGCCATGCCAAGATGAAAGGAGATAACGCCGGCTTCTTTTTCGCGCTCATTTATCTTGAGGGTATCGTCCATAAGGTCAAGGGATTCCACAGAG
>JBAZOY010000006.1:0-66043 GCA_041648505.1 Syntrophales bacterium
TTGGTGACCGGCATCTTGCCGGAAGACTGGAAAACCCTTCCAGGGTCATTGATACACATTTTCGCCTCGAAGGCCCGGTTGCCAAACAGATCGAACATGTCTTTCTTGAAGACTGGGGTTTCACCACGGGCGAGCGCAGCACAAACACCATGGAAAATGATATCCATGCCGACGGGACCGCTTGCCGGGTAATTACGGACGGTCCCAACGAAGACATGGACAAACTTGCAACAATCCTGGTTGGTGCTATTTCCTTGGCCCGGAGACAGATTCTTATTATGACCCCATATTTTCTACCCTCTCGGGAACTGATTGCCGCTTTACAGGCGACAGCCCTGCGCGGCGTTGAAGTGCGGGTAATACTGCCGTCTTTAAACAACCTGCCCTTTGTACACTGGGCGTCGATGAAGATGCTCTGGGAACTCCTGCAAATAGGAATAAAAATTCATTACCAGCCACCCCCCTTTGTACACACCAAACTTTTCATTATTGATGACTGCTATGCCCATATCGGTTCGGCAAATATGGATCCGAGAAGCATGCGCCTCAATTTCGAACTGGTCGTTGAAATCTACGATAAGTCTTTTATAAAGAGGCTCTCGACACATGTTGAAAAGAGCCTGAATAATTGCAGAGAAATCTTTTTAGAGGATCTGGACAATCGTTCATTACCCGTTATGGTTCGGGATGCGGCGGCCTGGCTGTTTACCCCTTATCTCTGATCAGGTTGATAAGGGTGTCCAGCTGTTGGGAAAAAATCAGGCACCGCCAATGAGAGTCACTTTTTAAACCGGAAAATAGTAACAGTTCATGGGTTACATTGTTTTATCGCGGCAGGCGAAACATTACGGAAACGGTTTTGGAGGCGTCGAATAATTAGAGTGTTATCATGGTATGTGATAGATACAGGATAAAGGCAAACCTCAACATTACATTGAAGGAGTGGCTGATATGGCAATGATACAAAAAGAATTTCCAAACCTTCCTCAGCGCATCAAAGGGCTGGGTGAATTGGCTGAAAATCTATGGTGGAGCTGGCATCCGGAAGCAAGGATGCTCTATAAAATGCTGGACCGTCAGGTGTGGAAAGAGACCGGCCATAATCCCGATAAAACGCTCAGGGGGCTCTCCCAGGAAACATTGGAATCGGCAGCCGGAAACGTTTGTTACCTGCGCCGCTATGACATAGTCATGTCTCGGTTCCGGAAAGATATCGAGGCAAAGGGATATTGCTTCCTGGAAATTGTTCCCGATCAAAAAATGCATACCATTGCTTATTTTTCCGCGGAATACGGTTTGCACCATTCACTCCCTTTTTACGCTGGGGGGTTAGGGTTTCTGGCTGGCGATTACATCAAGGAATGCAGTGACCTTGGTGTTCCCCTGATAGCGGTTGGATTTATGTATCCCGAAGGATATGTCCGCCAGTTCATCAGGGATGATGGCTGGCAGGAAAGTATGGATCAGCCTCTTGATCGTGATGCCGCATCAATCTCAAGGGTCCTGGATTACAAGGGGAAACAGCTTCTGGTCAAAGTGCCGTTGATAGAACCACCGATTTTTGTGACCGTCTGGAAGGTTACGGTGGGAAAAGTTTCCCTCTACCTTATGGATACGGATAATGAGTTTAATGATCTGTCGAGCAGAGGTATTTCCGCACGGCTTTACACAGGCAATATGGAGCAGCGTTTGCATCAGGAAATCGTTTTAGGCATCGGCGGGTCAGAGGTCTTAGAGACACTCGGAATTAAACATACGATTTTACATCTGAATGAAGGGCATGCCGCTTTTGCCCTGTTGGAAAGGATACGTGATCGCGTTCAGGGAGGGATGAGCTATGAAGATGCGTCACGGGAGGTAAAAGACACTACGGTATTTACAACCCACACCCCGGTCCCCGCAGGTCACGATGTTTTTCCTTTTTACCTGATGGAAAAATATTTTGCATCTTATTGGCCATCATTGGGACTCGATCGTGACCGTTTTATTCAACTGGGTTTCCACCCGTATGACCACGGGGCCGGATTTAACATGACAGCTTTTGCGCTTCGCATGTCAGGTTGCAGCAATGGTGTCAGCATGAGACACGCAGAGGTGACACGCCGCATGTGGCAAAGCCTGTGGCCTGATTTACCGGAGGAGAAAGTCCCCATTGATTACGTTACCAACGGCATACACGTTCCAACATGGATAGAACCCAAAATGCAGCTTCTCTTCGATAAGTATCTTGGACCAAACTGGCTGAAGGATCACGATAACCCCTTCCTCTGGGAAATGATCGAGGAAATTCCCGATGAAGAACTATGGAAAACCCATTACTGGTTAAAAATCAAATTGATCGATGTTGTCAGGGAACGCGCGCGCCGACGCTGGGTCAAAGACAGGGGCGGTACACCCACTGTATTAGCCGGTGGCGCCATGCTGGATCCCTCCATCCTGACTATCGGTTTTGCCCGCCGATTTGCGACATACAAGAGGGCTGATCTAATTCTACATGACGCGGAACGTTTAAAAAAACTTTTAAATGACCGTTGGCGTCCCATTCAGATTATCTTTGCCGGAAAGGCGCATCCCGCTGATGACCCGGGAAAGCGGATTCTACAAAAAATATTTCATGCGGCCTGCAATCCGGAGATGGGGGGGCACATAGCATTTCTGGAGAACTACGGAGAGCAGTATGCGCAATACATGGTCCATGGGGTCGATATCTGGTTAAACAATCCGTTACCGCCTATGGAGGCCTGCGGAACCAGCGGCATGAAGGCTGCCCTCAACGGTGTGCCCAACCTGAGCATTATGGACGGATGGTGGATTGAGGGATTCAATGAAGACAACGGTTGGGCGTTTGGTCAGGAAGGAATACAGGGTAACAGAGATCCGCTTGACGCCGAAGCGATCTACCGGCTTCTGGAAGAAAAAATCATCCCCCTTTATTACAAAGTTTCGGATGACGGCGTACCCCGCGACTGGGTCAAAGTGATGAAGGAATCAATTAAGACAAACGCTTCAAGATATTCGGCCCGGAGGATGGTTAAGGAATATATCCAGAAATTTTATGCCAGGGCGGTCACATCATCTCCTTAGAGAAGAGAATTTTCCGGCATGGGACATACCAGGTGTCATTTGTCTGGGAAAATATCGATAGTTCCGAAGTCCGAAAAAGAAAATACCGAAGAAATTTATTGTAATAGAATGATCCTCTGAATATAATATAAGTAAATTCAAGTAAATTTGTTTTCGTCCCACGGGTTAGTGGTAAAATCAACGCTGTAAGGGTTTAACCGTGTTGATAAATGGGAGCTTCTATTTTTCTAAATTCTTAAAAACACCAAAGATATCAGTACGGCAATTTTTTAACCCGTATTCTCAATAAAGGAGGGCATGGGAGCGCAAGCCGGTCGATGGACTATCGTCCGGTTTATACAGACTGTATAATCATTGTTGGGCCAGACTAAAAGAGGAGGTGAATTGTGAGTGAAGAATGGCGAAGCAATTGGAGCCGACATTATGATCAGGTGCAATGGACGGCAACCACCTTGTTGATGGCCGCAATTGGCGGTCTGCTCGCCTTTTCGTATTCGCAAGCTGGGGTTCCCTTTGACCCGTGGATTCCCGCCATTGGCTTGTGGTTAACGTGGCTTGCGGTCTATTACGCCGCCAGTTGTCGTGAACTCCGACGACTCCTTCATGACGACCTTCCTGCGGGCGACGAGAAGGCCTTTCTGAGCAAGTGTCGTGATCTTAGGCAGTGGCCGGTGTTTCTAGTGACGTTTGCAATCATCACGATCGCCTGGTTATGGCACTGCTGGGCACATGACTGGCACTGGTTGTCGCTGGCTCTGCTTGGCTTGCCGTCAGTATTGCATGGTTCCTGATGTCCTATCATGCCAGCCGACGAACATGCAGTCAGCCGGAGAAAGAGCATATGGAAGAGGGGGAGGCCCAACATCCGCCTGCAAAATAGCGTCGCTTCGCGCTGCAGTTTGAGGCGGGGCGTTAGCCCTTCTCGTCAGGAATAAACATGTCTCATGATCACAACCATCAAGCGGGGAATTACAATCGTGCCTTTGCCATTAGTGTTGTCCTCAATGTTGTTTTCGTCGTCATTGAAGCAAGCTATGGTATTGTGGCCGAATCCATGTCCCTGGTGGCAGATGCCGGCCATAATCTGAGCGATGTGCTAAGCCTGTTACTAGCTTGGGGGGCAAGTGTGCTGGCCGCAAAAGCCGCAACAGAGCAAAGAACATATGGATTCCGCAAAGCAACGATAATGGCTTCTTTGGCAAGTGCAATATTGCTACTGGTTGCCATGGGCGGCATTATACTGGAAGCCATTGGTCGATTCTTCGACCCAAAACCAGTTGAGGGTATGACCATAATAGTGGTTGCTGCTATTGGCGTTCTTATTAATACAATCACAGCCTTGCTTTTTGTATCTGGCCGAAAAGATGATCTGAACATTAGAGGTGCGTATCTTCATATGGCCGCTGATGCTGGTGTTTCATTCGGTGTTGTTGTGGCAGGTATAGTTATCGTGCTCAAAGGCTGGTTATTGATTGATCCTCTGATCAGTCTAGTTATTGTGGCTGTTGTTCTCATCAGCACCTGGTCTTTGTTACGTGATTCGATGAATCTTGCCATAGATTCAGTACCTGCAGGCATTGATATGGCTGGAATAAAAACATACTTGAACTGTCTTGAAAGCGTTTGTCAGATACATGATCTGCATGTTTGGCCTCTGAGTACTTCAGAGATTGCTCTGTCTGTCCATTTGATTGGAACCGGCGATCCCATGAGAAACGATTTTCTGATTGAAGTCCAGCAACATTTACATGATCAGTTCGGCATAGAGCATGCCACAATTCAGGTTGAAAACGAAGCTGATGGTCAATGTGTTTTGAACAAGAACAGCTGTATATAGAAGGGCTAACAATTCCTTCAAGGCGACACCAAGGGGTGTCCTCCCTTGAGCCTCGGTTCATTCCCGAAAGTCGTCCAGTTTCCTCTTTGCGCCCGATAGACGGCTGGCTTTAATTCAGGTCATCTGTTACAATTTCGCTAATGAACGTGGGCGCAAAGGTTCATTCCGCAGGCGCCCTTGGCGCGCCTCAATTGGCGTTATGCCTGAAAAAGGCTCTTGCAAATACTAAATATTGTACGTTATAATGTACATAATTTAGAAACAACGCGAGGTGAAAAATGCAAAGATTAAAAATTAATCAAGATATCAAACCACTATCCGAGGTAAGGATAGGTATCGCAAACTTCATAAAGCAAGTTCATGATACAAAAAGACCTTTGATTATTACGCAGCACGGAAAAGGTGTTGCCGTTTTATTGGATGCTTATGAATATGAAGCAATTCAGGAGAAACTTGAGCTTTTGACAGATGTTCAGGCATCCCTTAATCAACTCGAAAATGGACAAGGTATTGCTCATGAAGATGCAAGGGGAAAAGTTTTGAAGAGAGTCCAGGAATGAAAATCATTTGGTCGCCGTTGGCTATTGATAGAGCTTCGGAAATCGCTGAATATATAGCCCAGGACAAACCATCTGCAGCAGAAAAATGGATTAACACGGTATTTTCAAAAGTTGAGCAGCTAAAATTTTCTCCTGAAATCGGCACGGTAAGCAGATACTGCCAATAGATGAAATTTTGGCATAACTACAGCTTGAGGGACGTGGGTTCCGCTGCGGCTGCCAAGAACCCCCCTGAACTGCGCGCACTGGGGACAGGACTCCTGGCGGGAGTCGGGGGTGTTTCTGTCGTTCTTGGCCTCGCTGCCCAGAACACTCTTTCCAATCTGGTTGCGGGACTGTCACTGGTGCTCTACAGGCCCATTCGAGTAGGAGACAACGTTCAACTGACCACCCCAAGAGGGCTGATGACTGCCACTGTGGAGGTTGTCTCTCTCGGCTGCACGGTTCTTCGCGATGCTGACAAGCACGAGGTTATTGTCCCCAACAGCGTGATGGCGAGCAGCGTAGTGATTTCGGCTCGGAGCAACAAGAGTGTCTACCGATTGAACTGCCGACAGTTAGCCGGTAAATGAAACATGCAACTCCTTTTCTGTAAACAAGATTCAAGTAAGTCTAAAAGGCTTGAGCACATAACTCCTGGGACGTAATGCCGGGGACGGGACGGTAATTACGCGGAAGTACGACGACCATCCTCCGCGTCTTCTGCTCTTTGCGGGTTAGTTCAGGTGTTGTAAAAACAATAAGGAGCTCTTGAATCATGAAACTAATCGTTCAGTCAATAATTATTTGCATTATCCTGTCAACAGGGCCGGCCTTTTCCAAAACGATAAAAATAGCTGTCATACAAGACAAACACACGGAAGGCTCTACATATTTGCTGTTGCAAGACTATCTGAAGAGCAAGAATATTGACGCCATGTTGTATTCATATGGCAGCTATCTGCTTGCGGCAAAAAACTTTGAAAAGGGTGTTGTCGATATCATGTTTACGGGATCAGGCATTGCGGGATGGATGATCATCAAAAATATTGCCTATCCGGTGGTACGACCAGTAGCTAAGGAAGGCTGGAGCACTTACTCTGCTGTTATAATCGCACCCGCCGGCTCATCCCACTTTACAGGAGAACTATCAGCGCTGAAAGGGAAAAGGATAGCGGCCTGCGAGTTGGCATCAAGTGGTGAGTTTTTTGTCCGTTCTCTTCTGGGAGATGAGAGCGATCTGGTAATAACAGAGTCTCATAGTGATGCACTCGAGAAACTCAAAAGCGGTGTTGTAGATATAGCCGTGATCAAGAATAGGGTATGGGATGTTTTGAAAAAGAAATATCCCGGGTTTGAGCAGATTAGCGGAGATAAGGCAGAACACCCTAATGGCACGCTTATGGCGTCTTACAATGCTGATAAGAATATCATCAAGAAGCTCAAGACATTGTTGCTTGGCTTTGAGAACGACAGATCTCCTCAGGCGATGCGAATAAAAACAGCCATGAACATAAAGGGATTTATCCTCACACAAGAAAAAGATTTCGAACAGACCCTGGCATTACTGAAAAAAGCCGGGATATCGGAAAGGTCCGAATTTGTCTTTCACGAAGACTTGCAAAGTTCTTCTAAAAAAAAGAACAACGAATGAACCAGGCCAGTCAGAAGGTCGTTATTTGCCCAGTTGCTGAACCTGATGAACAGTATTCGCATCTAGTTTTTGTCGAAAGGTTAGCATTCTGTTCTGCGTCGACCACAAAGATGGAGGTGATTTCATGTATTATATAGTTGAAACCGACAAATCATTCGACCAGGCGTCGGCAGACCTTGAATCAGCGGTTAAACGTCATGGCTTCGGGGTACTGCATGTCCACGACCTGGGTACAACTCTCCGCGTTAAAGGCATTGTCTTTGATGAGCAATGCAAGGTTTTTGAAGTCTGCAATCCGGTGCAGGCGGCAAAAGTTCTGTCAACCGATATGCGCCTGAATATGGCGCTGCCGTGTCGTATCTCGGTGTTTACGGAGAAAGGCAAAACGAAGATTGGTCTTATTAAACCAGGGCAAATGCTTTCGGCGCTATCTCAGGATGCAGCGTTAGTTCAAGTTGCCAAAGGGGTTGAGGAAAAGACCATTCAGATGGTTGACGAGGCGAAATGAATAATCGCCGCAAAACCAATAAGGATTGATTAGACCTGCGGGAATTCCTAATCCCAAAACTGTACGGGAAGATATTAACTTTTACACATTATGCATAAGCTTGTCTTGCTTCGCTACGGCGAATCACAATGGAATCTTGAAAACCGTTTTACGGGATGGGTTGATGTTGATCTTTCCCAGGAGGGAATTGAGGAGGCTATTGGTGCAGGCCGAACATTGAAAGAACATGGTTTCTTCTTCGATGCCGCATTCACATCGGTCCTGAAGAGAGCGATCCGCACGTTATGGATTGTTCTTGATCAGATGGATTTGATGTGGATTCCTGTTTACCATTCGTGGAGGCTCAACGAACGCCACTATGGCGCTCTTCAGGGGTTGAATAAAACAGAAATGGCGGAGAAGTACGGAGAGAAGCAGGTGAATATCTGGCGGCGGAGCTACGATACTCAGCCGCCTGCTCTTGATAAGAACCACCCGATGTATTCCGGTAATGATCCTCGGTACCGTAATCTCGCCGCGAAAGATATTCCACTCACAGAATGCCTCAAGGATACTGTTGCCCGCTTTCTTCCCTACTGGCATGATTCTATAGCCCCTACGATCAAGAGTGGGAAACGAGTAATTATTGCCGCTCATGGCAACAGTTTGCGTGCATTGGTTAAATATCTCGATAATACCTCTGATGAGGAGATAACTGAGCTGAATATTCCTACCGGTGTTCCGCTTCTTTATGACCTCGATGCAGACCTGAAGCCGCTGAGTCACAAGTTTCTCGGCGATGAAGAGGCGATCAAAGCGAAAATGCAGGCCGTCGCGAATCAGGGGCAAGCAAAACGGTGACTGTGCACGGCGACTCCAGTAAAAGATGAAAACGATAAGTAATTTCGAAAAGAGCCCGATTATAAAGGAGCAGGAGATTGAGTGTGAAATCATTGACCTTGCCCATGGAGGCGATTCGGTCGCGAAACACGGGGTAATTTCCGAAATTCCGCGACTTGTCGAACGGATGTTTAATCTGCACAAACACTGTTGGAAGCCAGGACGAGCCACGATAAAACTTCTGTCCAGCGTCAGATTGACAATCTGGTATGAGTTGTATAGACTGACCCAGGAAGAAATCGCCATTGCGGAGACTTGTCAGACAATACGGCAGCTATAAATCATTCCCATAGGTTTTGAATGACGACGAACAAACAAATTTTTTATGTGTTCTTGATGTGTATCTCTTTTTTGTTGGTGTCTTGCGGAAAGGATTCGGTTGTGTCTTATGTGCCGGTTACAGGTTGGGTCATTGGCACCGCAACGGACGAAGACACGGGTATTCCCACGCCTGAAGTTCTCAAAACAACAAACGGCGGTGCGACTTGGACGCTGCAATCCCTGCCTGCCGAGTGCGTCGGCTTTCAGGGAAACGATATCAGCGCCGTCAATCATCAGGTGGCTTGGGCGGCGATAGGTGATTTATACAGCTTGGAGGGTGGTATTGTGCATACCTTGGATGGCGGCGCAACCTGGGCTATGCAAACGCTTCCCGACGGAATGGGCAACCGGCATATCAAAGGGATCAAAGGGGTCAGCGCCATGGAAGCCTGGGCCGTCAGCATCGGCGGTGACGTGCTGCATACCACGGACGGCGGGAACAACTGGTACATTGTTCCGACGCGTACTGTTTCGGGCGAGGTCATTACGATGACGATGGTCAATCGGATGGATGTGACAGACAGTAACATCTGGATTGTCGATGTGCCGGCGCACAACATGGGCGTGATCCACTCGCCGGACGGCGGTCAAACGTGGCGGCATGAACAACTGCCGGATGTTGGTTCCGGACACGGACCTCTCGCCATCTCCGCCTTTAGCTCATTGGTTGCCTATGTCTCGGTGAATTCCGAAGGTACTTTATGGTGGACAAGCAATGGTGGCGAATCATGGAACAAAAGCGTCGATGCCATTTCCGGCACGGCGGATTTCGACGAAATCTGCGCCTCCAGCACCAATGTCGTCTGGGTTGCCATGAACAACGGCGGTTCCAGCGGTGGCTTGGCCGCCCGAATTACGGTGACGGACGGCAGCTTTGACTCCAATATCTATATGAACGTGGACTACATGATGGAAGGGATTTCCGCCATGAACGATACAAACGCTTGGCTGGTCGGATTCAAAACATTTCGCGCCGACCCTTCTCTTCCCAAGGGCGCAATCTATGTCACGTACGATGGCGGGGTCAACTGGCAGCTCCAAACTCTGCCGGATAACGCCTGCGACATCGATTTATGGAAAGTCTCGTTTGTGGGCGCAAGACGTTAACGCCGGAATTATCGCTCCGGCAATGAAATGCTGACATACGATATATTTTTCTTCTACCTGTGGTTGCGAGGCGCGCTGCTATCGTAAAGCTGCAGGACATTGAGTATGCCGACTTTATGAAGTTTTGTTCCTTAGTAGTCATCGACAAGGGCCAAACCCAGTTTATCCGATTCGGCTCATACAGCCATCGTGCAGGCAAACAGCGAAACCAATCCCGGAGATACAAAAAGTTCTTTTTTCCACCACTCTTTCCGTATTTAAGGAACTCAATCCTCAAGGAACTCAAGTACAATCTTACTGAATTTTTTCGGCCACTGATACATAAGGCCATGACCGCCACCTTTAATCTGCACCAGCCAGGCGCCGGGAATTTTTTGTGCTAAGATTAAAGAATTGAGTGTCGGCGTATTGACATCTTCGGATCCGGTAATGAGTAAAGTAGGCTGCGTAATTTGTGGAAGGCGACTATAAGACCCAGTCCATGCCTCATTTGCCTTCCATTGACGTTGAATATTAGTTGTGGATGTAGTTTCTTTGGGGTGGGGAAAATATTTCCGGGGGTCAGGATTATCTTTCAGCCATTGCTCGGGGAATAATGTCCTGAGAGCTTTCATCTGTCTTTCTCGCTCTGTACCGGATTCATCAATCATTGCCCGGATGACATCCGGGGTCGGCTGGATGGCTTCTTTACCTCCGCAATCTGCCGCATACAGGATAAGCTTATTGACCTTTTCTGGATGCCTGAGCGTAAGCTCCTGAGCGACACAAGTACCCATAGACCAGCCAAGCACATGCGCTTTATTGATCTTCAGGGCTTCCATCAATCTGGCTGTATCATCTGCGAATAGTTCGATCGAAAATTCTCTGTCTGAGTCATCGCTATACCCCATCCCCCGGTTATCAAAGATAATTACTCTATAATGAGACGCAAGTTCTCCCAAAACCACAGGGCTCCAAAGGTCCATGGTTCCGCTAAAACCCATGATCAAAACAATCGGGTAGCCTTTGCCAAATGTCTTATAGGCGATATTTATATCGCCTGCATGAATCATTCCGGTTTTTAATTTTGTGACGTCGATTTCTTTAGCACAGCCGCAGCCTGCTGAAAAAATCATGAGGCCGCGCAGAAACCAGAGACTAATTATCTTGAATGTCTGTCTCTTCATCAACCTGCACCCTCCTTTTTTTAGGGTAGAAAAAATGGGGTTACTGAGGAGGATCGAACTTCCAACCCCCAGAACCACAGTCTGATGCTCTTCTTTCCAATTGAACTGTATCCGCCATTTCAACACACATAAATTTTATCCGATTTATTAACTGCTGTAAAGAAAGATAACGATTTGCGTCATTTCCCTGAATGATTCTTCAATCCGCATACCCCCAAACGAACATTACTATGGAGGCCAAACCATATTTTTCAATTGAACAAGGCTTCCTCTGGAGGTACGTTATTCGATAGACCTTGGGGTAATTTCCGGGAACTTCTCCGGGTTGTAATTCCGGTTTTAAATCAGAGATGAAATCAAGGTGGCAGGGAGGAAGCGCCGCAAGCGTACATGAAACGTACTCCGAGGAGCCTAATGCGACAATTGTGTCCTAACGTTAAAAGAACCGAGAATTTTCTTGGTTATGCTGGTATGCAAATAAAAGAGTAAGATGACTTATTGTTATCAGTGGAGGAGAGAATTGCTTTTTGAAATCAGAAAGGGATCACATAAACTGTGTCCCCCTCTTTTCGCCCCTTTACCAGTTCGCAGTGTCTCAGGATAGCTATCTGATTCTCCAGTTCTTGAAGGAGATAGATGGAATGTGTCGGTAAGCTCTGCGGCGGTGGTCTTACCTTTAGAATTGACGAATTCACAAATTGACTTTTGCAGCTCAGTTAAACCTTCTGTTGCTTCAAGTCCGGACGCCTTTCGGTATTGCGTGGCCGAACGTACTGCAAAGGGATCACAAGTTTGAACCCGCTGGGTTGCCATTATATAGCAGTCTTCACAAACAACCAGCTCTCCGAGATTCAAGCTATCATCCGGGGAAATTTCATCCCCGCATTTTTGACATTTAACTTTTTCGGTCTGTGTCATTAAACTACCCTTCGTTTCACAGGCCCTACTATAACTTTACTATGGCTCTTTTGCATAAGGCAATACTCTTTAAGAAAAACAACTGGTTCGTCATTGATGAGGGATTGTTTTTCATGCCGGAAGTATACGAGGACGGATATTGTGTGTCAATGGAATAATGATCACAAAAATATTGGTTGTGGTATCGATGAATATGGGAGGTGTGGGAGGGGGGGGATGATTCCCGGGAAGAGTATACTTAATTGTGGAGAATACCCAAAGTTATTACATTGGCTCTGTGGCGTAAAAACTTTTATATGGTATACTAGTTTTAAAAATTGGTTATTCGTGGCGAGACGGTGTTAACCGAGTATAAATTGGTCCCAAGAGCTTGTGCGCTGGGTTCCAGAAAGAGAAGAAAATGACAAAAAAATTCGAACAGATCCCGGTTATAAAAGGGCAGGAGATTGAGACCGAAATCATTGACCTTGCCCATGGTGGCAATTCGGTCGCGAAACACGACACTTTCACCCTTTTCATACCGTATGGAGTCCCAGGCGACAAAGTCAAAGTAAAAATCACTGACGTTAAAAAGAATTTCGCCAATGCCGAAATAGAATCTATTATTACCCCTTCAGCGTTAAGGATTATACCCCCCCCGTGTCCATATTTCGGGCAATGCGGCGGCTGCCACTGGCAGAACGTTGCCTATAATGCCCAGTTGGAATTCAAGTTAAAATCAATAACCTCGTCCCTCAAAAAAATCGCCGGTTTGACGATTGAAACACCGGAAATAAAAGGGTACGAAAATCCCTTTTCCTACCGCGACAGGTCGCAGTACAAGCTCGCGCAGGGGGAAGATACGGTGATGATGGGTTTTTACAGAGCAGGAAGCCACGATGTCATAGACGTGCAAAAATGCTTGATACAAAAAGAGGTCATCAACCACGTCATGGCGGGCGCGCGAGAGTTCCTGGCCGCGAACAAAAATACGAGCCTTTCAATGTATGACGAGAGCAGGGCAAGTGGCGCGTTACGCTATTTGACAGCCAGGGTGAACAGCACCGGCGAATGTCTCTTTACCGTAATTACCCACGAGAAGAGAAGGAACGACTCCATAGAAAAATTCGCAAAATATATGAAAGAAAATTACTCCGAGATAAAAGGGGTTGTAATGAACGTCAACCCGCTGACTGGCAACAGGATATTCGGCAACAGGGAAGACACGCTGGCAGGGGAGGGCAGTATAAGAGAAAAAATAAGGGGTGTGGAATTCGAGCTCGGGGCGGAGACATTTTTTCAGGTAAATACGGAGCGTTTGAACGACATACTGGATTTTATAGATGCAAACATACCGGAGGGCGATTCCGTGGTTGACCTTTACGCGGGCGTGGGCGCTCTCTCCCTTCCTTTACATGGAAAAATCAGAGAACTCAAGGCAGTCGATGTTTTTTACAAGTCCATTAATTCCTTCAGAAAAGCTGTGGAAACAGGGCAGATCGCGAACGCGGAGATAATAAAAGCAACGGCAGAAGCCGCGGCGGATGAAGTGATACAGAAGGGTAAAACCGGCACGGTAATAGTAGACCCGCCTCGCAAAGGGCTTCATAAGTGGGTAATACAGGCCATCAAGAAGAAGAGAGTGGAAAACTTGATATATATTTCCTGCGACCCGGCTACCTTTGCCAGGGATTTGAAAGAACTGGGAGATATGTATATTATTAAGAAAATAGAAGCGGTTGACATGTTCCCGCAGACTTACCATGTAGAAACGCTGTGCGCGTTGGGGTTGAAGTAAAGGGGGAACGGAGTTTTCCGTTTAGAGATTTCCTCCTTTAAAGCATTACCCTATATATAGATAGAAACCAGCGGCTTCTTGAACAAGGGATTGAACGAGATATTTCAGGTTTCATAAATCTTGATTGGTTATCATTTCTCTTCAGTTACATCGTGCCTGATTAGAATATCCCGAATCTCGCCCGGAGCCTTCGCAACCGCACAATGCCAGTGCCCAAAGCCCCCGTGGGCGTTTATTGCCTGTGCCCATTCCTCCAAATAACGCCGTTTGACCTGATCTTGCTCCGTGTCCTGCCCTTTGGTCTCCAGGACGAGCATTTTGCCATTAGTCAGCCTCACCAGGAAGTCGGGCCGGTATTTGCGCACTATGCCGCGATAAACGTAGAGAACCTCAAACCCTAGGTGATCGTTCTTGGCCCAGGCGGCGACGTGGTTGCTGTCGTCCAGCACAAAGGCGTCCGACGCTTCCCAGGTGCTGTCATAGACACAGACGTTGATGTGCGATTTCTTTGTCCGCTCGCAAGGCTTGCCGGTGTACCAGGTGCGCATTTCGCCCGTGGCGCGGATGGGATGGTCGCGGTCGAACACCGGCGTAAGCCGTTCGGTGTTATCCTGCCGCACCGCCTCCCAGACGTGCTGTACCACCCGCGACATATTGAGGGTGATGATCAACCGGCGGCGCAGTTCATCCTGATAAAACAGCGGCGGGGAAATAAAGATCTTGTCCGAACGGATGAACTCCTCCACGATGTGCACCAACTGGGCCAGCAAGACCTCGCGGCTGCCCTGCCAGGTGCGCTTCATCTGGTCAAACACGTCCCGCGCCGTCTCAAAGATGATGCGCTGGGTGCGGAACTCCCGCGCCAGACGTTCCAATTCGATGCGGCTGATCTGGCTTACATCCGGCTTACCTTCCAGCACCGGAGCCAGTTCGGCCACCTGCGCGGTGTGGGCTGCGTCCAGTTCCAGCGACCGTGCCTTGGCCCAATCCAGCGTCAGCGTTGGCTGAAAGACGCGCTCAATGCGTACCACGTTGGGCCAGCGGATTTCAAATTCCGCATTGTTCAGGTCCGGTTCAACAGGGGTCTTGGGTGTAGGCGGAGGCGGCGGCCCGTCTTCGCCCCCTTCGTGGGGCAGGAAGGTAAAGGGCACGCCAAAGATGTTGACATATTCCGGCTCGAACATTCCCGTCTCCGGGTTGACCTCGTAGGACGTGCGTCGCAGGCCGCGCCCCACCACCTGCTCGCATAGCAACTGGCTGGTAAAGGCGCGCAGGCCCATAATGTGCGTCACCGTCTTGGCGTCCCAGCCCTCGCTCAGCATCCCGACGGAAATGACCTTCCGGATGCCCGCGCCCGGCAGCCCGGCCTTGCCCACTGTGTCCACCATACGGCGCAGCAGTTCGGCTTGTGCGACTTTGGTCAGCTTGCGCTCCACTGGCGCTTCGGCTTCTTCGATCTCAGTATCAGCTTCCGCCGTCTCCAGCGGTGCAACCGGCTCCTCGCGCTCTTCCGCCTCCTTGAGCACCTTCGAGTCAATATGCAGGATGCGCTCCGGGTCGCACAGTTCGTCAATGTGAATGCGCCGGGAGTCGAAGGCGTGCTTCACCCGTGCCGCCGTCTCGGTGCGGTTGCACACTGTGATCATCACCGGCGGGGTGGGCGCACCTATCTCCGCCCATTTCTTGTATGCCTCGCGCCAGTCGTAGCCCAGCAGGTAATAGGCGTTCAGCACCAGGTCGGGTAACGGTTCTTCCGGCTCGGCCTTGCGGTTCAGGTCGTCTTTCACGTCCGGATCGTTGTAGATGTGGTAGAGACGCGATTTGTAGGTCTTCGCGTCCGGCACAGCGTCGTCGCGTACCACCACGCGCGGAGTCTTGACCAGCCCAGATTCGATGGCGTCGTTCAGCCCAAAGTCGCTGACGATCCAGCCGAACAGCGCCTCCTCGCTGCTCTTCTTGCCCGACGGTGTAAATGGCGTAGCGGAAAAGTCGTAGCAGGTAAGGATGCCCCGCGAACGGTGCAGCCGGTCCAGCCCGCCGATCCAGACCGTGGCCTCCTCGGCGCTGTCTTTCATATCCCGGCTGCGCAGGTATTTGCCTTCCGCATCCCAGTTGACCCGCCAGGCGTGGTGTGCCTCGTCGTTGATGACCAGCAGATTGCGGGCGTTGGCCATCTCACCAAGCACCTCGCGTGTGTAAGCTTCATCGCTCTTTACGCCGCGCTTGTCCACGCTACGCCGTTTCTTGACCTGCTCCTCGCTGTCCCAAGCCAGGACGTGCCAGTTGCGCACCAGCACCTTGCCCTGCCGCAGCTTATCCAGCAGGGCCGAGGGCACGATGTTGAACTCCTCGTAATAATTCCCAACCTTCGACGGTTCGAGTACGGCCAGCCTGCTTTTTACCGTCAGTCCTGGGGCCATCACCAAAATATTTTTGGCGAAGCGGGCGTCCTGCGGATAGGTCACCTTATTGAGGATGTGCCAGGCAATCGCCATTGCCATCACGATGGTCTTGCCGGAACCAGTCGCCATCTTGCAGCACTGTCGCAGAAAAGCCCCGCCGTCGCCCGGAATTTCGATGCCCACCCGCTCGGCGGCGGGCGCTTCGGTCAGCCAGATCAGCGTCTCAATGGCTTCCAACTGGCAGAAGAAAAAGCGCCGCGCCTCGAACTCTTCCGGGTCCCGCCAGTGTTCCAGCAGACGCTTGGTGATGCTGGAGACGCCCGGCCAGCCCGCTTCACCCCAAGCGGCCACACGCGGACGAATCTGGTTGACCAACGGGATTTCCACAAAAATGCCGGGATCATCGAAAGCCTTGGACTCGCCCGATGCCACCACGTAGCCTGCCGGACGGCGACCCTCCACCAGATCGAAGCTGCGCGTCTCGCGTTCGTAGCGCCAGTGGCGTTCCGGCTCCGCGTAGGGAGAGTTGATGATAAGGCGATCAATCGTGGTGCGGGCCATCAATACACCCCCTTGTCCAACGCCTTTTCCAAGATGGATATCAGAGATGGCAAGTCATGCCTGACCGTTTGCCAGAGAATATCCAGATTAACGTCGAAATAGGCATGGACCAGCCTATGACGCATACCGACGATGTCAGCCCAAGGAATATCCGGCACCCACGCTTGCCCGCTATTCGTAACTTGGCCAGCCGCCTCGCCAACGATCTCAACCAGCTTCACCAGCGACAACATCAACATAGGATCACGATCGAGGTCACCGCGCTTTCTGCCCTGCGTGAATTGAACCGCCTGGCGTGCCGCGTCCAGCATATGACGCAGTCGGATGGCATCATCCTTGTGCATATTGCACCTCCGCTTCCTCAAGCACGCTTTGACGAAAGTACCGGCTCAGATCTTCCGGCGTGCGAAGATCAACCTTTCGACCTTCGAGCAGGGCCGACAGATCCCGTTCCATACGCGCTATCCCGAAAAGACCAGGAATGTGATCCGATTCAAACTCGACCAGCACGTCAATGTCACTTTCGGGCCGGAAATCGGGTCGCAGCGCCGAGCCAAAGATGGCCAGACGTCGGATGTGCCGATCCCGGCAGAATGCGGCAATCCGTTCTTTAGGAATATAAATCGCGGTATTCATTCTCCTACCTCCATGATCTTCAAACTCTCGATGCCCCGGTCGTCCACGATCTTGACAGCGATGCGCTTGTGTTCGCCCGCCGGAAAGGGCAACGACACCGAACCCCGGTAGGCCTCGATCAACTCCTCGTCAATCTCAGCTTTGAGGTTCTTCGCCAGTTTCGTCCAGCCTTCTTTTTCTCCTGCCTGCGGGAAAAAGACCTGGCGCGGATAGAGACTGCGCCCGTCATAGTCGGTATCCAGCAGCCAGATGGCGATCTGATGCGCGCCGCCCGATTCGATGGCGCCAGTCCTGGTGTTGTAATAGTCGAACCCCTCGACGCTGACCCGCCACTTGCCCTTCTCCTCGCCTTTGGCAATGCGCTCCAGCCTCACATCCGGCTGACCGATGAGCCAGAAGGATTCGTTGCTGGCCCGCTTCTTCTTTAGGTCGTCGGTCAGCAGATCGGCGTTCATCTGTGCCTTGAGCAGGGTGACGCCCGGCCAATTGGTTTCGTCAATGTCCTTGGCGGCTTCAGGATCGAACTGGAAGGCGGCGAAGACAATCAGTTTGGGCCTGGGCACGAGCGTTTGGGCCTCTTCGATGGCCTGGGCCACCTGGCGCTGTTCCAGCGGGGCGTGCTCCGGGCCGAAGGAGACGACGATGCGCTGCGGCGCATAGGCCGTGCCAGCTTCACGCACCGAGTCCTTGCCTTCGGCGCTGGGGCGGGTCTCACCATCGGCGTGCAGGTGGCGGCAGCCGGGCAGGGGTTCCAGCCGGGCAAAACGGATGTGCTGGCCCGCCTTGCCGCGAATGCCCGTGCGCAGCAGTTCGTCGCGCCATTCACCCTGGCGCAGGGTTTCTCCGGAACGGGCAATGGAGAGATCGGCGCCAAACTCCCTCTCCCTCTGGGAGAGGGTCGGGGTGAGGGTCTCCTCGATAGACTTGACAGCCGGGGCTGGCACGGCCTCCACAGTAAACGGGCCGCTGACGCGGTGTTTCTTGCGGTCCACAAGCGGCTGGTCGTAAAGCGTTTCCGTGCCGGGCGGCTCGTTGTTGGCGATAGACTTGAGGGTGACGTGCGGCACGGTCTTGTAATTGAAGCCGCTGCCCACGCCTTCCTGCGGGTGGGCCAGTTCGTAGTAGTTGAAGACGGCAGTCATCAGCCGCTGCTTTGCCAAGGTGAGGGCCACTCGGGATGTATCGCAGGTAATCCACCGCCGCCCCCACTGCTCGGACACATAGGCGGTGGTGCCGCTGCCGCAGGTGGGATCGAACACCAGGTCGCCCGGGTCGGTGGTCATCAGGAGGCAGCGCTTTATTGCCTCTGTCGAAGTTTGAACAACGTAGATTTTTCCTTCAATCCTGTTCTGAACACCACCAATATCTGTCCATAGGTTGTTTATTGGATATACAGGGAAGTCATCCAAGAAGCGCAAGAACCTTGGTGAATTACCTTCAATAACGACCCTTCTGGCCTTCAGCAAACGATATAGTCCTTCCACTTTAGTCTTCCAGTGCATACCTTTTGGCGGATGATAGTTCTTTCCATTAACCTCAAACCTCGTTTCACTTTCAGTGGGCCCTTGGCTTGTAAGCGAGTCCACACTGACCAGTTTATCTTCTGGCCACCAATTTTGTGGTATGTTCTTATAACTTCCTACAGGCTTGTATTTTGTTGCACCTTCTTCTCCTGCTGCTTTTTCGTTATAGAGCTGCCGGTATTTAATTCTTGCTTTATCCTTTGCGTACCAAACCAAATAATCGCCAGCACGGCTCAAGGTCAAAGAGGCGAATCCGCTTGTCGTAGAAAATGAGACAAGGCTGACAAAATTTCCCGCCCCAAACACCTCATCCATCAATTCCCGCACGTGATGAACGTTCTCGTCGCTGATCTGCACAAAGACGCTGCCGGATTCGGTCAGCAGTTCACGGGTTAAGAGAAGGCGGTCGCGCAGGTAGGTCAGGTAGGAGTGGATGCCCAGTTCCCAAGTGTCGCGGAAGGCACGGATCTGCTCCGGCTCGGCGGTCAGATCCTCGTCCTTGCCGTCTTTCACGTCTCGTTTATTGACAAAGGGCTGGAAATTGGAGCCGTACTTGATGCCGTATGGCGGGTCGAGATAGACCATTTGCACCTTGCCGGCCATGCCCTCTTTTTCCAGCAGCGAGTTCATCACCAGCAGGCTGTCACCGGCCACCAGACGGTTACTCCAGCCGTGGGCGTGTTGGTAGAACTCAATGGCCTCCCGGAGTGGCGGGTTTTCCTGCGACGTGGCGAACAGCGAAAACTGCACCGGCGCGGCGGGGTCGGGGACGCGGCGCACGGCCTCGATGATCGTGCGCGGGTCAATGCGCTCGTGGACGTG
Source organism: Syntrophales bacterium (assembly GCA_041648505.1). Lineage (GTDB taxonomy): Bacteria > Desulfobacterota > Syntrophia > Syntrophales > CG2-30-49-12 > JBAZOY01. The sequence goes on from JBAZOY010000006.1 coordinate 19,735, forward strand.
CAGTGAGACGGTGGGAATCTCGAACGACGTGTGCTCCGCCTTGCCCGCCCATTTCAGTTGCGGGTCCAGGTGCGGGTCGTAGGCGTAGGTTTTCTTTGCTCCGGCGTCCGGATCGGTGTCCGGTGTTACCAGGCCGACAGGCGGATTATTCACCCGCTCTTTGCCTTTATGCTCGTAGGACTCGATCGGTTTTTTTGTTTCGGTTGTCTTTTTTCTTGCCATCAATGACCTGCCTTTTGTATTTCGCGCAATTGATTGGGTAGGCTAACGGCGGGCATGAATGGTTGGGAAAAGCGCAAGCTTTTTTTAATCCATCTCGATGCCCCTGTTAGGCAATCCCTCTGAAGGAACAGTCTATCTTACACCTATCGCACAGGAACCATTCTTGCGCAGCCAAATGCCGATGGACAGATTCTGGAAGACGTTTCCGATCATCGTAACTCCACCCACTTGGATCGCGCTTCCCGTTAAATCAAAGAGTTCCGGCTTAGGAGCACCCGTACATTTAACAAAGTACCCGTCTGGCGTATATAATTCTGCGTCCGCCTTGAACGCGTCGCTAACACCGTGGGTTAGTTCGAACATCACTTTATTGTCAAGACTGCATATGAACTTACCTTGCTGGTCTCTTATGTTGATGCTCGCTTTTTTCCCAGCTTCGGTAGGATAGACTCGGTTGCCTTTAACCTTCGCCAGATATGTTCCGTCCGAGTGATAAATTGGTATTTGTGTAGTGAAACCAACACCTTGTTCTTTAATAACCTCTATAAGTGGTGTGTCCTCATACTTCAGAATGACAGGAACATTGATAAACGTATTCGTTGCGACGGTTATACTTGGCGACGACTGAAAAACAAGTTTCATAATTTCCCTCCTAGATAAACTGGCCTAACGCCGACATCAGCGAGAGCCAGCTTTTTCGGCGATTCGGTGCATGGCGGTTCGGCAAATCCTGTTGGTTGTCTCATCCTGCATTATTGTATATGCCGTCTCGGTTCCTATATGTCCCGCTCTGGCGCGTCCCCGTCATTCCGCCTAAATGTCTCTGCAATGTCTTTAAGCTTTGCAAGGGTCTGCGCAATCTGCTCAAGTTGTTCAGCGGCTTTTTTGTCCCAATTGTGGTCAGAAGCGTCGGTCCCTTGAAACGACTTGATGTCGATATGAGAGGTTGTCTTGTGTTTCTTTGGTGTGAATCGTAGGGCCGGATAGCTCTTATATGTTGCCGTAATATCCAATACGTTATCTCCGAGCCCTTTTTGCAGCCCGTGAAACTGGCCCCATGTGATTATTCTTTTTTCACCTGCGGCGAATGCTGGAATACCGTGAATCAAAGGGCCGTTCTTCATTGCGTCTGGTTCAGGTGCGTTGCCGAAGCCGAAGGCTCGTTGTGGGATTGGGCGACTTGCCTGAAATCTAACATCTCTCGCTCGGCCATTACCGATATTCTCTATGACCAAGTTGATAAATGACGGTCGTCGCGAGTCCGGTAATGCGTACACTATAACTTCAGGGTCTCGCTGAGAGCGCAGCACAAGATAGTTGATGATCGTGGATGTAAGGGCAATAACCAGTGCGACAAGGCTAAGTATTTCCGTTTCCATGGTCTAAGGTGTTTTCCCCATTAGGCAGTCTTTGCAACAAAGTTGCATGAAGTATTCGATCAGGTCCATTCTTCCGCTTTCCCCATAGTATGAATCATTTCATGTGCCGAACGATGAGTTCAGCCAGAGCCCGCTGTTTGGGCGATTGGCTCCAACGCCTGGTTGGGCCTTATCATTTTGCCTCTTCACCTTATTCTCTCGGCTAAGATTTCTTTCAAAGAGTCCTTCTTTTTTCTATTACAACTGCGGCAAAGCAATCTGATGTTCTCTGCATGTGTTGGGCCACCAAGCGAATGTGGAATAATATGATCGAATTCGATCTCGTCATCTGGAACATTCTTCTGGCAGACGCGGCACACTTGCCCATCACGACGCACTACTTTCAGCATAATATCTCGGGGAATTCCTCGTTCGATCCTTCGGTCTTGTTTCGTTTCCGTGAAAGGCTCGGCAGAAAAAAATACCGGGCAAATATGGCCAAAGACAGAGCAACTCAGTTCTTCCGTCCGATATTGGTTGATCAATTCCCACCGCTTTGGCTCCAGTGACAGGATGGCTTCTATCGCTCTGTTAATCTCCCTAAATGTCTTTAATGATCCGCTACGCACCTCAGCGATCCAACTCTTATAAGCCTTTTTCACGTCGCTGAACGGCAGATCATCAGCCGGTAGCGGAAAGAACTCTACCAATGGACCATAGGGGCAGTATTTGAGCTCCCAGCATGGCTTGCACACTACGTGTTTCAATCGTGGCTTCTTCGCGTAGTATTCATTTTCCGTGGCTAAGTTGACATTTCTACTTCTCATAGACCGAACATAGATTATCCATACCAATTGACGTATTAAAAAACAGAAAATGATTTTAACTTATCGAAAACATATTACAATAAAAAATAGCTGTCAATAAACAAATGGTTATATTGAACCGATAAATACAGAAATAGGGCTATATGAAACTGCCCGATTCGGTCAGCAGTTCACGGGTTAAGAGAAGGCGGTCGCGCAGGTAGGTCAGGTAGGAGTGGATGCCCAGTTCCCAAGTGTCGCGGAAGGCACGGATCTGCTCCGGCTCGGCGGTCAGGTCCTCGTCCCTGCCGTCCTTCACGTCTCGTTTGTTGACGAAGGGCTGGAAATTGGAGCCGTATTTGATGCCGTAGGGCGGGTCAAGGTAGACCATCTGCACCTTGCCGGCCATGCCCTCTTTTTCCAGCAGCGAGTTCATCACCAGCAGGCTGTCGCCGGCCACCATGCGGTTGCTCCAGCCGTGGGCGTGCTGGTAGAACTCAATGGCCTCCCGGAGCGGCGGGTTTTCCTGCGGCGTGGCGAACAGCGAAAACTGCACCGGCGCTGCGGGGTCGGGGGTGCGGCGCACGGCCTCGACGATCGTGCGCGGGTCAATGCGCTCGTGGACGTGCAGTGAGACGGTGGGAATCTCGAACGACGTGTGCTCCGTCTTGCCCGCCCATTGCAGTTGCGGGTCAATGTGCGGGTCGTAGGCGTAGGTTTTCTTCGCTCCGGCGTCCGGGTCGGTGTCCGGCGTTACCAGCCCGACGGGCGGATTGTTCACCCGCTCCTTGCCTTTGTGCTCGTAGGACTCAATGGGTCTTTTCGTTTCGGTTGTCTTTTTTCTTGCCATCTATAATCTTCCTCATCTGATTTCTGTCGCTGCTTGGGGAGGCTAACGCCTGGGTCAGCCAGGGCCCTCCGTTTGGACGATTGGCTGCACCCGGAAGTTTGAACAAAGGATTGAATGCGACCTTTCAGATCTCATCAATCCTTATTGGTTATGCGTCCTCATCTTTATCTTTGGCTGCCTTAGAAACAGAGACCTCTAGCTTGCGTTTGCCATCAATGAGTTCCTTAAATCCTTCGCGAAGGTCCTTTTGCTCCTTTAAAGCCTCCTCACTCACAGGAAAACTCGTGACGTCCATTTTGAGGTGGGCATCACCATACAGTAGTCTGACCAAGCCACCCCGAATCAACCGCTCTTCGGTCTCAAACTGAGCATGGGCCTCCGGAGCGTAGATTCCTCGCTTAACGTGGACTTCGTCAAAGACGTATCCGAGTGATTTTCCCATTTCCATGAGAAGTTTAGCTAGAAGGTCGACACGACGTTCTCCCCATATCGGTTGCTGCTTCTCATCGTCCTTCGGGTAGTGGTAGAGGTGATCCAAGTATGTCTTCCAGGCATCAGTTACTCCCTTGTACTTCATGCCTTGGAACTCGAGGTCAATCATGTTCAGTGCCTGAACGTGCTGAGGTGATACGGTGGCAGCACGAGTCGCCATCAATATCTTGAATACATTCAGTTTGCGGGTTTTGTCCTCGCGGTAACGCTCCAGGAGTTTCTGCACTTGAACAGCAACCAGTGGCGCGAGAAGAACCGCAACGATCATCAGCCAATCTGCTATCCTCATTGCTCGCTTCCTCCGTAATCATTGCGCCGTTCATCCCGACTGCAAGCGGGCGGAGCTGCCGTAAAACCTTAGCTTAACAAACCCTTTCGCGATGATTTGCTGCTCTCTGGAATTTAATCATCCTATGTGTTTATTTGTAAGGTAGTATGGGGAAATTTTCTCATGAAATCAAGAACTGATTGTAAGATATTAGGGATTTTATGGTAGTATTGGATGAGTGTCATGGTCAGCATCATGGTGCTCAATCGAAGGAGATGGACAGATTCCGGCCTGTAAGCACATGAACAGGATACCGGAAACAAAGATATTTCGCTTGCCGTTGGTATAAGCGGAAAGATTTATAAGTAATAGCAGGTAACTATTTGTAATTATTTTCATTGACAACTCAGTATCATTTTCTTAGTATTTTATTATTTTGTTGGGAGGGTAGCCATGTCTGAAGAGATGATGAATACTAAAGAGCTGGCTCAATATCTGGGGATTCACGAGAAGCAGGTCTATATCTTGATCAAATCGAAGAGGCTTCCGTCTACACGGGTGACCGGGAAGTGGGTTTTCCCAAAGATGTTGATTGACGAATGGATTAATTCGAGCGCAAAAACAGGTCTTGAACAGGCCAGAGAGAGAAGCAAGAAATTCGAGGGAGTTCTTCTGGCCTCAGGCAGCAATGACCCCGTTCTGGATATGCTCCATACCAATATGAGAAAATCGTGCCCTGAATTTTATATATTTTCCGCGAACACAGGAAGTACTGATGGCCTTAAAGCCCTGAACCTGGGTTATACCGATATCGCCTGGTCTCACCTTTTCGATCCAAAGAGCGGTGAATATAATATTCCTTTTCTTGCGAACTATCTTCCTAATATAAAACCTGTTGTAGTTAATCTCTTCCGACGTGATCTCGGATTCGTGGTTGCTCCTGAAAATCCTCTCTGCATTCGCGGGTTCGAGGATCTGACTCAGAAAGAGGTAAGGTTAATTAACCGGCAGAAGGGTTCCGGTACAAGGGTGCTGTTGGACCATCACCTGAAGAGATTAAATATCCCAACATCCGAAATTCGCGGGTATGAAAATGAGGTTTATACCCATTTTGAAGTAGGTCTTGCCATTCTCTCCAGTGAGGCGGATATTGGTATTGCCACGATCGCTGTTAGTAAACTCCTCGGCCTTCCTTTTATTCCTATTACCCAGGAAAGTTTTGACATGATCCTTGATCAAGCGACGTTTTTTGAAAAAGGTATCCAGACCTTCATTGATATTCTAAACTCCCTGGAATTTCGAAACAGGGTTGAAAGATTGGGAAGCTACGACTTCAAAAATTCAGGAAAAATTCTTTATTCAAAAAATTAATGTGACTATTCAGAATTAAGAATTCAGAAGGTGAGGGGAGAATATCAGGTAGTATTAAGGTCTTTTGATTGTGACAGGAAAATAAGATGGATCTGATTTTTGAAGGGATTAAAAAAGCCTTCTGGCTATTAGTAACTTTTGACCCGGAGGTGATGCATATCACCTTTCTTTCGCTCCGTGTTTCCGGAACAGCTACCCTTATCAGCCTACTGATAGGAGTCTCTATCGGGACAGCCGTTGCGCTTTCAAGATTTCCGGGGAAAAGGGTGGTTGCAAGTCTCATCAATACGGGTATGGGACTTCCGCCAGTCGTGGTTGGTCTTTTCGTTACCATTTTATTGTGGAGAAACGGGCCACTTGGACTGCTGGAAATCCTCTATACGCCCACCGCCATGATTATCGCTCAAACGATCATTGCCACACCTATTGTGATGGGTATCACGCTGGCCGCCATTCAGCAGCTTCCACAAAAACTACGACTTCAGATTCTTGGCCTCGGGGCAACTCGTCTCCAGATGGTCTGGATTCTTCTGAGAGAAGCCAAACTTCCGCTCCTGGCTGCCGTAATGGCTGGATTCGGCGGGGTAATCTCCGAAGTCGGCGCTTCTATCATGGTGGGGGGTAATATCAAGGGCTATTCACGAGTTCTTACCACAGCGACGGTTATGGAAACGAATCGGGGAAACTTTGATATTGCAATTGCCATGGGTATTATCCTTATGTTGTTTACCTTTTTCGTTAATTTGATCCTCACCCAGATCCAGCAGAGAGAAAGGCCGCGATAAAAACTGAGCGTGGATTGTGTCTGTTTGCCGGCAGACACAGTCGTGGTATCGGGAACGGGAATGAATGTAAAAGAATTTAATCCGCTCATAGAGATTAAAAACCTTAAGGTTATAAGAGGAGGGACATTAATACTGAATGTCCCATCCTTTTCAGTCCGGGAAGGTGAAGTTCTTTCCCTGATAGGACCGAATGGGGCGGGAAAGACCACTTTTCTCCAGACCCTGTCTTACATAGCGAAACCTTTTCAGGGTGAAATTCATTTCAGGGGAAAGAGGGTTGAGAAGGATCATTCCGTTTTAGAGTACCGAAGGAAACTGGCCATGGTATTTCAGGAGCCTCTTCTCTTTGATACAACTGTCTTTAACAACGTCGCAGCAGGTCTGAAAATTCGCGGAGTCAAGAAAAGAGAGATTCGTGAAAGAGTGATGAAGCAATTGGAGAGATTAGGAATTAGTCGTCTCATAGATCGCTCTGCGAAAACACTTTCAGGAGGTGAGGCACAGAGAACGAGCCTGGCAAGGGCATTTGCCCTTGAACCGGAAATTCTTCTCCTTGATGAACCTTTTATTTCCCTGGACCCTCCTACCCGTGATTCCCTGATTGAAGACTTTGAACTTATCCTTAAGAAAACTAAAACTACGGTGATATTGGCTACTCATGATCGCCTGGAGGCCTTAAGGCTTTCAACACAGATGGCAGTGATGAATGAGGGAAGAATAATACAGGCGGGACTTCCTGAAGAGCTGATGAATCAACCTGTTAGTGAATGGGTGGCTTCATTTGTGGGAGTGGAGACAATTCTGAGCGGGGAGGTGGTTAAGCAGAATGGTGGAACCATCATCGTATCAATTGAAGGTCAGGAGATCGAAGCCATAGGAGATTGCCGTTTGGGTGAGTCTGTTATTCTCTGTATTAGACCGGAAAATGTCACTCTTTCGACCCACAACCATCACGAAAAGACAGTTACGGGGAATGTATTCCCGGGCAGGATTGTAAAGGCCATTCCCCTTGGTTTCTATCAAAAAGTTCATCTTAATTGCGGGTTTCCTCTCGTTGCCTATGTAACCAATCCTTCTCTCGAAGAATTATCTTCGGGGAAGGAAAAAGAGATAAGAGCTTCCTTTAAAGCCACTGCAGTTAACATAGTAAAAAAGGAACTTTATTAAACCCATTCCTTCTCTATATTCAAGAATGTGCAACTTTAAGAATATAAAAACTTCCCGGTGCTCTCATGTTTTATGGCCTTTCTTTCTTGACACACAACCCTCTTTTCCTTATAATCCCTCAACATAAAAGCGAGTCCTTATCAAACCATGGCTGAAGCCGAAAAAGCCACCCCTCAATCCTGTTCTCCTGCGCAGCAAAACGCCAATTGGCTGGATTCTCTTGGGTCTCTTCTTTATCTGGTTGGGATTTTTTTTATCAATTTCCTTTCCCGGGTTATTTTGGGTCCTCTGCTGGTCGTTATTGAAAAAGACCTCCATCTTACCCACATGGAAGCCGGAGGCCTCTTTTTTTTCATTACGCTTGGGTACAGTTTCTCTATCCTGGGGTCCGGCTATATTGCCTGCCGGTTGACCCATCGCCAGGTGATCTTTATTTCCGCCTTAGGTATGGGGATAGCGCAGTTTATCATTTCCCTTCACCTGCCTCTTTGGGGTGTCCAGTTTTCTTTGCTGCTTCTTGGATTAACGACAGGAATCTATCTACCGTCCGGGATGGCGACCCTGACTTCGATCGTAAAACCACAGCACTGGGGAAAAGCGGTGGCGGTTCATGAACTGGCTCCGAATTTAGGTTTTATAGCGGCCCCTTTCTTAGCGGAGGTTTTTCTACGCTGGTCTTCCTGGCGGGGACTCCTCCTGGTTTTCAGTGTTATTTCTATTCTGCTCGGATTAACGTATAACCGCTTCAGTAAAGGGGGAGATTTTTATGGGGAGGCACCTACTCTGAAGGTGGTCTCGGGTTTATTCAGAAACCCCTCCTTCTGGACCATGATGGTCATGTTTGGATTGGGTATTGCAACCAGTTTTGGCCTTTACTCTATGTTGCCCCTTTTTCTGGTGAGCGGACGCGGATTGGAACGTACCTGGGCCAACACACTCATTGCTCTGTCACGTATAACCAGTTTGTTTATCGCCTTTGCTGCCGGGTGGTTTGTCGACCGCTGGGGTGTAAAGAAATCTCTGTCTGTTTTTTTTGGTGCAACGGGGATTCTGACTATTATGGTAGGGATATTTACCGGTTCCTGGCTGACGATTGTAGTCTTCCTTCAGCCTCTGGTGGCCGTTTGTTTTTTCCCTGCCGGATTTACAGCCATCAGCCGGGTTGGCCCACCAGAGCTTCGTAATGTAGCGGTGTCTGTTACCATCTCCCTGGGGTATGTTTTTGGCGGCGGGTTCATTCCCACTTTTATAGGTTGGGCCGGAGAACATGGATCTTTTGCCGGCGGAATTATTGGAACAGGTTTGTTCACCCTGCTTTGTCTGCCATTGATCCGGAAATTGAAATTAACCGCTATTACCGATCAAAAGCAATAATTCCAATAGAAAAGCAAGCATTTATCTCGGCGGATTTCTTCATACTCCACTCGTGAGGTTATCAATACTGAGCCGAATTCCCTTGGCAGCATATTCAGTTTTAGATATACACTTTTATATATTCATCAGGAGAATAGTGATGTCCATTAAATACGCCATGCTTGGTATCCTGGCCGAAAGGGATCTGCACGGCTATGAGTTAAAAAGCAGCTTTGACGAGAAGGTCGGTGAGTTTTGGAGTCTGAACTACGGCCAGATTTATTCCACACTTGATCGTCTCGAAAAGGAGGCCCTCGTTACCTATGACCGGCAGGCACAGGATAAGCGGCCGGACCGAAAGATTTTCAGCATAACTACGAAAGGCCGGAAGGAACTGGATGAATGGCTTTCAACGCCGGTAACCAGGGTACGGGCGCTGCGCGACGAATTATTTATCAAACTCGTGTTCATGGACAAGAATAATCCTGCCCCCGTTCTGGAACTGATCGAAAAGCAAAAAATTTTATACCTTAAGCAGATGAACCGGCTTACTCACCAAAAAGTGGCGCTTAAAAAGGAAGCCAAAAGTCTTGACACCATTGCTACGGAACTGCTGATGGATGCGGGACTCTTTCACGCCGAGGCGGATATCAAGTGGCTGACCCTGTGCGAGTCGAAGATCAAGGCAGCTACTGTGAAAAAGAATTGAGGAATTGAGGAGGTTGAATCATGATCGAACTGAAGAATGCCGGTAAGAAATATCAGCAGGGTGAGCGTGAGGTTCATGCGTTGCGGAATGTTTCTCTCTTTATCAAAAAAAGGTGAGTTTTTGAGCATCATGGGACCGAGTGGTTCCGGGAAGAGCACGCTCCTGAATCTTATGGGAGGTCTGGACCAGCCGACATCCGGTGAGGTATTTATCGACAATAAGCCGCTCCATGGAATCAAGGACGACGAGCTCACCCTTATCAGGCGCAGACGGGTTGGATATATTTTTCAGTTTTTTAACCTTCTCCCTTTGCTCACGGCGGCCGAAAACATAGGCTTGCCGCTTTTGCTGGAAGGCATTCCCTTTTCAGAGATCAGACCCAGGGCCGAATTACTCTTGCAGAAAGTTGGTCTGGGAGAGCGATACGAACACCGGCCGGAACAGCTTTCAGGCGGGGAGATGCAGCGGGTCGCTATTGCCCGTGCACTGATAGCGAGCCCTGCCGTTCTTCTCGCAGATGAGCCTACCGGCAATCTCGATTCCCATACCAGTGAAGAAATATTCCTCCTCCTAAAATCTTTTAACGAACATGGCCAGACCATCGTGATGGTAACGCATGACCCCAAAGCTGCGGCCTACGGCACGCGCATTATCACGCTCAAGGACGGCGCGCTGTCGGAAGATATTTCCATAGGGGGGGCTGCAATATGAACCTCGGGAATCTGCTCCGTTACATCAGTCTCAAACACGTAAAGCTTCAGAAAGTGCAGTTGCTTATGGCTATATCCGGCATCTGCCTGGGTGTGGCCGCCATGGTTTCGATTGATATTGTAAACCGGAGCGTACTCCACTCATTCGAGGATTCCATCAATCACATCACCGGCCGCGCTGCTCTTCAAGTTACCGGCGCGGAATCGGGATTTCCGGAAGCAATGCTCGAACAGGTTCAAAACGTCCCCGGAGTTGAATATGCTGTGCCTGTGATAGAGACCAACGCCAATCTCTCGGGAGGAAGTGAACGATCTTTAATGATCCTCGGCGTCGATGTGTTGCAGGACAATCAAATCCGAGACTATGACATTACGGACGAAAGCGCCGATATTCCGGACCCTCTTCTGTTTCTTGCCAAACGCGATTCCATTCTTATTACCCGCACTATGGCGGAACGTGAAGGAATGAAGATCGACCAGGAGATCAAGGTCCAGACCGTGGCCGGCATAAAGACGTTCAAGGTGCGAGGTCTTCTCAATCCCGAAGGTCCGGCGAAAGTGGCGGGGGGAGACATCGCGATCATGGATGTCTATGCGGCACAGATGGCCTTTGGAAAGGAAGGCCGCATCGACCGGATAGATATAAGCTTTTTGCCTGGAGAGAAGCTCGATGTCATGAAGGAGCGCATTCAGGATGTATTTCCGAAAGGTTACAGTGTGGACACACCGGCCGCAAGGACCAGACAGGTCGAGATGCTTCTCAACCGCTTCCGTAAAAGCATAGGACTCATAAGCTTGATGGCCGTATTTGTCGGCATGTACCTCATCTACAACGCGGTTTCTATCTCGGTGGTTCAACGCAGGAAGGAGATCGGCATCCTGCGCGCTCTCGGTGCCCGAAGAGGTGAGGTCGTAGGGCTTTTCCTGGGAGAGACGATCGCGATCTCCATCCTCGGCTCTCTTATGGGCGTCGTCCTGGGCCTTGTCTTTGCCAAACTGACCATAGGTGTGGTTGCCCAGAGTGTAACAGAGATGTTTTTAAAGACGTCTGTCAACGGTCTCGCTTTCTCGTGGAAGGATGTTGTCCAGGGTGTGAGTGTCGGAATAGTTGCCAGTTTAGCCGCAAGCAGTGTTCCCCGCCGTTTCAAGCGCTCGAATCACACCCATTTCCGCCATACGTGCCGTTCCCTATGCGGGAGATGGAAAGCTGTTCTCCAGAAAGATAAAAATCGCCTCGGCTCTCTCCATTCTCATATCCGCTCTCATCTTTGCAGCCTATAAGACGGTGGATGTCTCCTCGGCCATCAGAAGTTCCGCTACCATATTCGCATCGGTGATCTTTCTCATGCTCGGCGTATCGCTCTTTACACCGGTTTTCCTCAAGTGGTTTACAACCTTTTTCCCGTATCTTCTTTTCATCGCGCCTCGGTGTGGAAGGCAAGCTCGCGGGTCTGAACCTGCAAAAAAACATATCGAGGAACGCCGTGGCGGTCGCCGCCATTTTTTTCAGCATCGCCTTGTTTGTCAGTTCGGCAAATGTGGTCAATACCGCGCGAAAATCCATCTTTGACTGGCTGGATTCCATAGTGCGCGCTGATATCCTGGTGAGTTCCGGACACCCTCTGGCTACAGGTGGAACTCCCTTCATTCCCATGCCCCCCGAAATCTTGAAAGAGATCGAGGAAATACCGGGCGTGCTCTCGGCGGAACCATACCGTAAAGGATACTTGAACTACAATGGAAGGAAAGTCCTGCTTGAGATATTTGACGTGGCTCTTAGAATGGAATACTGCCCGGGCATGTTCACGGAAGGCACCAGAGAGGAGGTGGTCCGGCTGGTACCCGGCAGGGACAATATCTTCGTGAACGAAGGATTTGCAGCCAGATACCGGATAAAGCCGGGAGACTCTCTCCTTCTTCCAACTCCCAACGGGATGGTGCGCTTCGGAGTGGCCGCCATCGCCGTAAGCTACTCTTCGGACTCGGGCGTTGTCTGGATGGATATAAACACCTATCGTCGCCACTGGCAGGATAATCTGGTTGATATCTACGAGGTGCGTGTTAAATCAGGGGAGGATATCTCAAGCGTGCGCGGGGCGATTCTGAAGAAAATGGGTAAAGAGAGAAAGCTGTTTGCCCTGGACGCCGCCGATTTCAAAGTGGAGGTAAAAAAGATACTTAACCGTTCTTTTGCTGTAAGCAATGCGGTTAACATCATTACCTTGATTATTGCGGGCTTCGGAATCGTGGTCACACTCTTTGCCTCCGTTCTCGAGCGGACACGCGAAATTGGAGTTTTGCGATCTATAGGTATGAAGAGAAGACAGGTCTCCGGCGTCGTGATCATCGAGTCGGCACTGATCGGCGTTGCGGGAGGGTTACTAGGTTCAGTTACGGGGATGCTGGTAGGCTGGCTGGAACTTGAGGGTTTTTTCCGGCCCGATTTCGGCGCAAGCCTTACCTACCATATTCATTATGCGTCCATTGCCTGGGCGCTTTTGCTCTCCGCCGGGCTTTCGGCTATTGCTGGTCTCTATCCCGCACGTCGGGCGGCGAAAACTAACATCGTAGAGGCACTGGCTTATGAATAGATTGAGGATCATGGATTGCATATCGAATAGCGATCGTATTTATTCTTTTTGTGTTATGCGCTCTTGTAATAACCGTGTTTTCAATATCTTCTGTCTATGCCATGTCCGGCCTGGATGTGTATGAGAAGGTGCATGAGGTACGGTCCAGATCGCTCGACCGGAAGACGGAAGCCACCATGGTACTGTTTGACAGGGGCGGCGGCAGGCGCACCCGCACTCTTGTTGAATACAGTAAAAAGGCTGGTCCGGAATCCTACAAGGTTCTTGTAGTCTTTGAAACACCCCCTGATCTGAAAGATGTAGGTTTTCTGGTCCACGCACGCACGTTCTCAGATCGTGATTTATGGGCGTACTTTCCCGAATTCAAACGCATCCGGCGTATATCTACAAAGTCACAGGACGATTCATTCTTCGGTTCCGATTTTTCGTACGATGATTTTTCCGGTCCGCCAAACCTTGACGATTATTCATTCAAGATTTTAAGAGAGGATGTCATGGACGGTAAACCATGCTACGTGGTCGAGGTAATTCCCAAAATTCACCGGAAGTATTCACGGTATGTAGCCTGGGTGGCGAAGGAGCTCTGGATCCACCTGAAGATAGAATATTATCAGGAGAAGGAACTTTACCGCGGAGGGACGTTCAGGGATGTACAAGTAGTGGACGGCATCCCTACACCCTTCAAGATGTTGATGGAGAACAAAAAAACGGGGCACAAGACAGAGCTCACTATCGAGGGTATTAAATACCATACCCGGTTCCCCGACGATCTCTTCACCCAGCAATCGCTCGAAAGAGCGGGAAGATGAAGTAATGTATTTCATATCCGCTTTCCGAAAATCGATAGAGCGCACAGAGATCACAGAGTTCTTCTTTCAGTTTTTGAGAAGACTTTGTCTCTGCGGGCTCTGCAAGAAATACATTGGTTTGGCTTTCTCCTTGTTATTCCTTATAGTTAGTGCCGTTACCCTCTATGCTGCCGATTACCTTTCCGTCGCGGGACGGCTGAGTCTGTGGGGTGCGTATGCGCTTGACAACGACAGTATCAAAGAAGATCCAAGCCTGACCGGCAGGATTAAAATCGATGCGCAGAAATCTGAATGGCGTCTTCATGCCTGGACTGAAGGAGGTTGGGAAGGGACGGTGCGCAGTCCGCGGCAAGACCATTCAATTTTCAAGAACTTCGATGAGGTATATCAGGACAATACCCCATACCTTGAGTTCAAGGAGCTTTACATGGAACGTTCGCTCCAGAGCATCGATTTCAGGATCGGGATTCAGCGCTTTGCCTGGGGAAGGCTTGACGAATATCCCGTGAATGATCTCTTCAATCCCTGGGATTACACGCAGTTTATCGTAAGACCGTTGGAAGAAAGAAAAATCGGTGTCCCGTCCCTTTCAGCGGGCATGAGCCGAACGGACTGGAGATATGAGGTGGTTTGGGTCCCGTGGTTTGTGCCTTACCGCCTTTCCAAGCCCAATGAGAGGTGGTCGCTTATTCCGGCGGGAACGGCCCTTTCGGAGGTCCCGAATGCCGAAGTTATTCCGCAGGAGCCTGATCTGCCTGCGAGAAAGCTCGAAAACAGTTCCGTCGGGTTTCGCATACAGCGTATGGGTGAGATCGAGTGGGCGGTGAATCTTTTTCACGGTTTTGATCCGCGTCCCCTATTCAGAACCACAACGCTCCACATTACAGAGCAAGGGGGGAAACTTCTTATCGATCCGGGATTTGTCCCCTCGTTCCATAAGATCACGTCGCTGGGGATGGATGCTGCCGCGGTAAAAGACGACTGGAGCCTGAGAGCCGAGGCTGCATACACATTCAACCGGCCTTTCAATATGCGCCAGGAGCTCTGGGGATATCCACAAGCACCATGTTCCGGCGTAACTTCCTTGAACCCCGTCGAGATAGAGAAGGACGCCCTCGACTATGGAATTGCTGCCGACTATCGCCTCTTTGAGGATGGTCTTCTGACTATACAGGCGCAGCAGGCCGTGATCTTTGACCGGCCCGCCACGTTGTATGACCACTCAGTTGAAACCATACTCTGGGGCAACTTCAAGGTCGGCTGGATGAACCGGAAGCTTGAAACGAACATCAATCTCGCTTACAACCCCGAACATGGTGATAGTTTGGTGAAGGCAAATGCATATTACGTTTTTACCGACACATGGAAGGCAGGCGTTACAGCTCTCCTGTTGGATGGCCCCCCGCAGTCAATATTTGGAAGATATGCAGAAAATGATCAGATCATGATGGAAGGGGTTTATTCGTGGTAGCAGGTCTACGGAAAAGTTGCTCAGGGTTTGGGACAATATCCAAAGATATCTCGAGCGGCTGGTTTGTTGACCGCTGGGGCGCAAGAAAAGCTACGGCTATTTTTCGATTCCTTCTCTTGCCTGCACTCCGTTCTGATAGTAATGCTTGATCTCTCTCATCTCCGTTACCAGATCGGCCTCGGCGATAACCCTTGGATCGGCCTTTCTTCCGGTAATGACCAGTTCCACATTTTCCGGTTTTGCATGAATCAGATCCAGAAGATCATCCACTGAAAATAATTCGAAGTAGGTGGCGATATTGGCCTCGTCAAGGATGATCAGTTGATATTGACCACTGCACATGATATCCCATACCTCTTTAAGTCCTTCCCGGGCAAGCTTCCTGTCCTCTTCGTCCGGTGCTCGGGTGATAAAACAGTCCCGGCCGTACTGTTTGATCACAATGGAATCGGCAAATTTTTTCAGAGAAATCAATTCGCTGTATTTCATTCCCTTGACAAATTGAGCGATATACACCTTGAGATCAGCACCGACGGCGCGTAGCGCGAGACCCAGCGCTGCAGTTGTCTTTCCTTTCCCGTCTCCTGTGTAAACCTGAACGTACCCTTTCATTTTTATCTCCCTTTGATTTTTAATATCCCAAAAAGTAAGGATTCAAAGCATAAAGACCAACCGTTTTACAGAGAAGACATCATTAAGGTGGTGGAAGTTCTAGAAACGCTCCATATCAACCAGACCCGGATAGTTTTATGCTCTGTTACATTAATTCACATTCCGATATGTCTAGAAAGGAAAGTTCCCCCCGGGGAATCTTTTCAGATTTCAGAATCTTCAATTTTTTCTTGAACATGGGTCCCGATAGCACAAAGGTATGATATTCACCACCCTCCCCGGAGATATCAACACCGCTGACCTTGGAGATTTCTGTAACGAAATCGTTATCAATAATGCGTCCCAGCCATTCCTGCCCCAGCAAATCATTTCTTGTAGCTACAATAACGGTTTCAAATCCTGTTTCTAACAATTCCTGTATTAAATGTTCTCTATTCGTCTCTCCCCAGAGAGGTAAGACAGCCTTAATCCCCGATTCTCTACTGACCCGTTCCACCCATTCACGGTGCTCTTCAAGGTCAATATCTCCAAATATACCTACCTCAATCTCTTTTTCTTTAAGAGAGGAGAGGGTCTTCTTAAATTCTGCCTCATAGCTTTCCCACGAACTCCTGACCTGAACAACAGGAAGCCCCATTGCTTCCCCTTGCATCTGTAAGATGTTTGTCCTGACGCCGTGAGAGCGACAACGGGTACCATCTTCTATGATCATATTCAGGAGGCAGGTAACATTAAAGTCCTCTCTTGCCCTGTAGCAGGCGAGGGCACTATCCTTTCCCCCGCTCCACGAAACAAATGCTTTTAACTTGTTTTCCATTCAGTGACCTCCCCACATAGCTTGCAGTGAAATGCGCTTGAGTCCATTCCTGTGCCACAACAATTGCATATCTTTTCCCCTTCTTGAGGGGCGGGGATCTCCCCCACCACCTCCCGATAGATATGATAGTAATAGAAATGTTCTTTGTTCCAGAATTTTATGGGAAACTTATCTTTGCCTTCAGCGAATTCTTCATCGGAGACCATTGAGGGTATGATCCTCCTGAGTTCCGTCATACCGGAACCGTATTCCAGGGGTCTCTTCCCCTGCCAGAGCAGCTCCGGGGGCAGTACGCCGGCAAAGGCTTCTCTCAGTATCCATTTTCCCCAAGGCTTGTTCCCATCTCTTCTAACCTTAAGATCGAGAGGGATCTCCTGGCTGAATCCCATAAATTCCCTGTCCAGAAAGGGTTGTCTGATCTCAATTCCAAAGGCTTCTCCGATCTTATTCGAACTGAATTGCATGGCGGAATGCATTCGCTTCATATACTGTTCCAGGTCTTTCATCTTGAGCATGAAATCATAGCCGGCAAAGATCTCATCACTTCCGTCACCCGTCATCATGCTTCTGATACCCTTATCTTTCGCCAACTTCAGACCAAGGTAAACAGGCAGGTCATTGGGAAGGGCGGGATCGAAGCTTTTGAGTATCTTTATGACTTCAGGGATTGCGGCGATGGCGTCTTCCACCGTGACCGTCACATGGAGATAATCTATTCCGAGAAAATCCGCCACCCGTGCAGAGTAGCTTTTATCCTCCCCATAAGATTCGAGACCTATGGAGATAGCTTTGGCACCTTTTGCGTATGCCGCTGCAAGAGAAGAATCCAGGCCACCGGACAGGAGAATCCCTTCGGTTCGATTTCTATCAACCGATTCGGCAAATCTTTTTTTTAATTCAAGGGAAATATCACTTATAATCATATCTCGTAGCCTACACTGAGAAAGATCGATCGGCCGGCCCCCGGATAAGAACAGAGCGTTCCTGTACCTGTATAATCATAGAAAGTATTTACATAGGTTTCGTATCCTTTATTAAACAGGTTGTTACCCGTAAGTGAAACTTTCCAGTGGTCGGAAACTCGCTGCTCGATTTTAATGTCCGTTGTCCAATACGATGACATAGTCCGGGAAGGATTGATATCAGTGTCGTTATCATATAGCCCTGGTCGCTTACTTACATAGTTAAGTGTGGCGGTTGCATTAAGACCGAATTGAGTCCACCAGGTCAGACTTCCCTTGAACTGATCATCAGGGGTATAGAGTGCTTGACGTTTAGTGCCGCTGTTTTTGTTTTCTTTCGCGTTAGTGTTTGTGTAGCTGATACCCAAAGTCAGATTATAAAACGGGCCTATTTTTGTTCCAAGCTCCCAGCCATCAGCCTCATAGCTATCGAGGTTTTGTGGTCTATAGAAGAAACTGCTATCGGGAACCCAGCGAATCTTATCGTCAATATCCCATTTGAAATACGAAAGGGTAATGAATAATTTTTCGTCGAGAAGAGTTTGTTCAATGGTTGCGTCTGTATGCCATCCTGTTTCAGGTTTTAGATTCGGGTTTCCTTGAGCACCCATTCCCCATCCCCAATCTTCATAAGGCCAGAAGAGGTCGTTAGGTGTAGGTGCCTTGAAATGCTTTCCTCGACTAAATTTCAGAACTGTGTCTTGAAGAGGGTTTACGATCAGGCCGAGCCTGTAAATGTCTTCGTATCCGAAAGTAGAATGGTTTTCGTGTCTTAAGCCGGCTATTGTTTTTACGTACTTGCAGGGACGATACTGGGCTTCCGCATACAGGCCATTGGAAAAAAGATGGGCTTTACTTTTTCCGCTCGATGCCGCAACTTCATTACCATTATTATCCAGAGCTGCATTTTCACTTTTCCAGTCATAATCTCTATAATCTGCGCCTAACAAAAGACTTGCGCCTTCAAAGGGTTTTATATTTGCGTTGCCCTCAATTGTTGAAACCTCATTGGTTACCCATGACTTACTGCCAGGGACGCCCCCGGCCCACGCATCGTAGTAACGCATGTAGTTGTAGTTCTCCATATATGTATAATCGCCTCGAACTTTGAGTTCCAGCCAGTCTGCGGGACGACTCTCGATATTAAGCACCAGGTGGGCATCTTCGTCACCGCCTTCATCAAGCGTACTCGCTGCGTTACTGCTATAAACCTGTACCCCGGTGGCGTAAAAATTTTGTGTTCCCGAAGGCGGCTCTACGCCAGGTCTGCCGTATTTTCGATCAATGTAATCAGCATAAAGGCTCACATCCAGAATATCTCCCTTATCATAAACCAGTTTCAGAGAGGCATCATTATGGGTAAGGTCGCTGTTATCTCGAAAACCATCGGTTTCCTTTCGACCTAATGTGAAATAATATCCAAAATCCTCTGTAAGAAACATTCCTTGTTCGGCGGATAACTGATAAGTGTCCTCAGTGCCGTAACCAGCGGTTACTTTTAAATCCATTTTATCGTGTTTCGGACTTTTTGTTATAATATTGACGGTTCCTCCCATAGCGCCGGTGCCATAGAGGAGAGAGCCTGACCCTTTCACCACCTCTATGCGTTCAATGTTGCTGAGTGGTATTTTAGATACGTCAGCAACTCCGAGAGACGGTGAAATAAGACTTGTTCCGTTAATAAAAACCTGTGTTGAATCACCACTCATACCCCTGATATGGATCTCCTGAGCAGCGCCTCCATAATTTCCGTACGTTCTCCAGTCTATGCCCGGTTCGTTCGCCAAAAGCTCACCTATGCTGTCTGCTGTGGATTCCTGAATATCAATTTCGTTTTTCAGGATCACGGCATTGGCAATATCTTTTCGTTTTTCTGCAGTTTTGGTTGCACTAACCACAACTTCCTCCAGAGTTACCGGTTTACCTTCTTCCTGTGCAGAAACAGGGGCGGGTAAAATTAAAAATATACAAACAGATAGCACGACGATACAACTTGACAATTTCTTCATTTTTTCTATTTCTCCTTCTTATAATTTTCAGTCTTGTAAAGAATTTTTTTTCTATTTCCCTTACAAATTACCCTTGTAAGGATGGTTCTTTTTTATCGCCTTCTCTCATATAACCTCCTCTCCCCCTCGGGATATATTTTGTCAGATGAGTTTTCTGGCTTGCGGTTACATTTCTGCCGCCATGTCTTCCTAATCATGTTTCAAGAAATCAGTGACGTCATATGGGCTTTGTTCCGCCTACAGTTGCGGGGCAGCGCCGGATTTTGACCGGCTTCCTCGTTCTGACAGTTTTGCTGCAACGAGTGTCACTCTCGGCAATCCGGCCTGCGGATTCCTGTCCACTAATACTTCTGTTCCATAAACCTTCCTTATATTTGATTCACTGATCACCTCTTCGGGAGTGCCAATACAGTGAATGTTTCCCCTGTCAAGAAGTATGATCCGGTCACAGTAAAGTGACGCTAAATTGATATCATGGGTAACGGAGATAACGGTCAGGCCATCTTCTTTATTCAGGGTCTTTACTAAATTGAAGAAGTTCACCTGATGCTTGATATCAAGAAAGGATGTAGGTTCATCGAGAAGCACAATCTGTGGTTCCTGGGTCAGCGCGCGTGCGATTAAAACTCTCTGCCGCTCACCACCACTCAACTCACCGATACTTCTGCAGGCAAAGCCGAGGGTATCTGTCATCTCCATTGATCTATGGGCTATTTCGTAGTCTTTTTTTCCCTCAAGCCTCAACTTTCCCAGATGGGGTGCCCTCCCCATTAAAACTATCTCCTCAACAGAGAAGGGAAATATCAGGGGAGCCTCCTGCGGGACAACGGCAACAAGCCTGGCCAGGGCATCCCTTTTCATTTCTTTGATATTAATGCCGTTGATAAAGACAGTTCCCTCCTGGGGAACTAAAATCCTGTTAATAATCTTGAGGAGGGTTGTTTTACCGGAGGCGTTTGGTCCTATTATTCCCCAAAACTCTCCCTTGCCGATGGCGAAAGAGATGTTGTTAAGTACCCATTCTTTCGTGTATCTGAATCCAATTTCTTTTGCCTGCACGATCGTCATGGCCGAGATATCCTCCTGCGGAGCAGATAGATGAAGTATGGAGCGCCGCACATGGCGGTGATAACCCCCACTGGCAATTCCGTATAGGGGATTATTGTCCTGGCGATAGTATCGGCTGCGATCAGAAAGGATGCCCCGAAGAGAAGAGAGGCGGGCAGCAACAGCCTGTGATCGGAACCGAAGAGCATTCTCATAATATGTGGGATAATAAGCCCTACAAAACCAATGATCCCACTGAATGAGACAGCCAGTCCGGTTATCATGGAGGCGGCAAGAAAGAGTATTATTTTTGTCCTTTCCACATTTACCCCCAGCTGCGTAGCAGTTTCCTCACCTGTGACGATCAGGTTCAGGGACCTTGCTTCGATATATATGACGGCAAACCCGACCATCAGAAAAAATCCTGTCAGTATAATTTCGCTGTTGCCGGCGAAACTTAGATTTCCCATTAACCAGAATGTTATGTTATGTAAGTCGGCATTGGTGGAAAGGGAAATAAAAAACATAATGATAGACGAAAAAAAAGCGTTGACGATAACGCCCGCAAGGAGGAGGGTGTTGGGATTCGTTCTACCAATGGCAAAAACAAGGACAACAGTGATAATAGCTCCAAGAAAAGCCAGTCCTGGAATGCTGAATGGGAGGAAACCTATACCGGTAACAATACCAATAATGGCCCCGACAGCCGAACCTCCGGATATTCCCAGGATGTATGGATCAGCCAGGGGATTGCGCAGGAGGGCCTGGAAGACAACACCGGCAGTGGAAAGGGCGGCACCAACGATACCGGCAAAGATGATCCTGGGTAAGCGAATCGAAAAGATTATGGTCTTTTCTACCGGCGTCAATCCGGTAAAACCTTCTTGCCATCCGCACAGGATTTCCCTGAGGCTTTCGATGATGCCGATCTTTGCTGTTCCAAGAAGCAGAGATACAAGAACAACAACAAGCAAGACACCAGCCAGCAAAATGTTAATCTTAATTATCCGGGATAGAGTTACCGAAGATTTTATCATCACACAGAACCCCACATAATTTAAAAATAGCGGGAGAAGCTTGCCTATGGCAAAAGGATGGTTCCTTGACCCAAGAGTGCTTCAGTGGTTTCCTGTGGATGAACAACAGGGCAGGTAAATTCAAAGAATTTCTCATGGCACACCTCCCGCGAGGAATATGGAATGGATAGGTCTTCCGGCTCAAGGCTATCTACTTGTCCGCCTTCCCACCATGGTATCACCCATGACAGTGGCTTAAAAAGTCATTAGTCGCTATTTGAAATTTTCGACTCGTGACTTTTACTGGACTTTCGCTCCCTTCACGGCTGCGGGGCAGCTGGGGATTTACACCCCTCTTCCTCACATCCACTCAATTATGATCTAACTTAGCAAAAGGTAGGTTAAAAATCGTAGGATGTCAAGAAAAAAACAACTAGTCTTGTAAGTAGATAATTCATATGGATTAATATGTTATTGGTCGGTGAAAGGTGAAGCGGAGAAGGTTGTTAGGGTTGCCGGTGTGGCGCTACGCTGCGACGGCATGGTGAAAAAACTATTGATCCGTGCCTGCTGAATCCAATTTGCAAAGCTCTCGCCCATCATTTTCTTTTTATTGATAAATGTTTCAGGAGTCCCCCGTCTCGTATAAGTTCCTGCATGAAAGGCGGGATGGGCTGAATGGACAGGGGGGGCATTTTCGATCCTACGATGGTGATCTTTCCTGCATCTCCATCCACATCAATCTCCTGGCCTTCCGATACCAGGTCCCACATATCCTTCGATTCGAAAATAGGGAGGCCCATATTGAACGCATTCCGGTAAAATATCCGGGCGAAGCTCCTGGCAACGATGCAGGAAATCCCAGCGGCCTTAATGGCTATGGGGGCGTGTTCTCTTGAAGAGCCACAGCCGAAGTTTTCTCCTGCTACGATGATATCCCCGACACTCACTTTTCTCACAAATTCCCGGTCAAGACCCTCCATGCAGTGGGAGGCAAGGACTTCCGGATCAAACGTAGTCAAACAGCGTGCCGGGATAATGACATCGGTATCTATATTATCTCCAAACTTCCAGACTTTTCCTCTGTATTTCATTAAGAGTCCTAACCTCCTGTAATTTCATTCGGTCCTGCAATACGTCCCATTATTGCAGATGCGGCGGCCACCGCCGGGTTGGTTAAGTACACCTCACTCGTCGGATGGCCCATGCGACCGATAAAGTTTCTATTCGTTGTCGCGACGGCCCTTTCACCTTCTGCAAGTATACCCATATACCCGCCCAAACAGGGACCGCAGGTTGGGGGGCTGATCACCGCCCCGGCATCTATAAATGTTTCCAAGAGTCCTTCTTGCAAAGCGGTCCTGTAAACCTGTGATGTAGCGGGGATGACGATCAGGCGGACATACGGGGCTGTTTTTCTCTTTTTCAGGACAGAAGCGGCTATCCGCAGGTCTTCTATTCGTCCGTTTGTACAGGAGCCGATTACCACTTGATCGATCATTATATTTCCCACTTGGCTGATTCCCCTTACGTTGGAAGGGAGCGACGGAAAGGCTACCTGCGGTTCGATTTTGCTAATGTCGATTTCCTGTTGTCGGCGTAGACAGCATCGGGGTCCGAGTCGTATATGGTGTATGCACGTTTGGCCTTGCTCTCAGCATATACCTTCGTAACTTTATCAGGGATGAATATGCCGTTTTTTGCGCCTGCCTCGATGACCATGTTGGCGATTGTAAATCGGTCTGCCATGCCGAGTTGGCTTGTCGCTTCGCCGGTGAACTCCATAGTGCGGTAGAGGGCTCCGTCCACGCCTATTTTACCGATGATGTAAAGAATAACGTCCTTTCCCGACACCCACTTATTCAAGCGTCCGGAAAGGATGATCTTCATGGTCTCGGGAACCTTGAACCAGACCTCTCCGGTCAGCATGGCAGCGGCCAGATCGGTGCTGCCCACGCCGGTGGCGAAAGCCCCGAGGGCACCGTAGGTGCATGTATGGCTGTCAGCACCAATAATGAGGTCCCCGGGCAGGACTATGCCCTGTTCGGGAAGAAGGGCGTGTTCGATTCCGACATTTCCACCTTCATAATAATGAATAATTCCCTGTTCTTTTGCAAATGTACGCATGACCTTGCATTGTTGGGCTGATTCAATGTCTTTAGTGGGGGTAAAATGGTCCGCTACCAGAACCACCCTTTCCCTGTCAAAGACCTTCTCTCCACCAGCCTTCCGGAACTCGGCAATGGCCATAGGTGCCGTTATATCATTTCCCAGAGCGATATCTACTTTAGCGTTGATAAGCATTCCGGGATGCAATTCATGCATATCCGCATGCCGGCAAAGAATCTTTTCGGTTATAGTCATTCCCATGTATCATCTCCCGTTGCCGGTAATACAAAAGCTATGGTTTTTATTTGCTCATCATTACACCATAGAGGCTGATTATTCAATAGTTACCTTCTTACCGCCGGACTTGATCCATTCGAGGCGGTTCAGGGCATTGATATACGCTTTTGCCGAGGCGACGACAACGTCAGGATGTGCACCGCGGCCTATTACACTGTGCTCGTTATACCTGAGCTGTACTGTTACTTCTCCCAGAGCATCGGCTCCTCCCGTAATGGCGTTGACGGCGTATTTCTCAAGGTGGTAATCGGTTTTCGTGATCTTTCTGATAGCCGCAAAGGTGGCATCTATAGTACCGACGCCGAAACCCGCATCCAGGATTACCGCGCCACCTATTTCCATCTGCATAATTGCCGTGGGAACAGCAACATTACCGCTCACTACGTTCAGATAGACGAGTTTGTATGTGTCCGGTACACGTAACACTTCCTCGTAGATAATAGCCTCCATATCCTCATCAAATATTTCCTTTTTCACGTCGGCCAGGTTTTTAAACTGGACGAAGACCCTGTTTATCTCTTCCTCGCTTAGATTGAAACCCATCTTCTTGAGGTGCTCAGAGATGGCATGCCGGCCTGAGTGCTTTCCCATAACAAGATGGGTGTCTGATATACCGACGGTTTGGGGCTTTATTATCTCATAGGTGATCTTTTCCTTGATAAGGCCGTCCTGATGTATGCCGGATTCATGCGAGAAGGCATTGGCGCCGACGATTGCTTTATTCGGCTGCACGCCTACACCCGTTATCTGCGTGAGGAGCCGGGAGGTCTGGTAAAGGTGTTCTGTCTTTATGTTAGTGGTAAGATTCAAGAGGTCCTTCCTCGTCTCAATGGCCATAACAACTTCCTCGAGGGCGGTATTGCCGGCCCTTTCACCAATCCCGTTGATAGCGCATTCTACCTGTCGTGCCCCTTGCTTCAAGGCAGCCAGGGAATTGGCTACGGCAACACCGAGATCGTTGTGACAGTGAGCGGAAATGATGGCCTGATGGATGTTTTTCACCTTGGCAAAAAGGTAGGCGATTAGCCCACCAAATTCGTCCGGCAGGGCGTAACCTACTGTATCTGGGATATTGATAGTCGTGGCACCTTCGGAGATGGCCGCCTCGACGATGTTGCACAGGTAGTCTTTGTCCGTCCGGCTGGCATCCATGGGGGAAAACTCAACATTATCCGTATAACGCCGGGCTCGGGCTACGGCGGCTCGGGCCTCTTCCAGTACCTGCTCCCGAGTCTTACGCAACTGGTAATGCAGGTGAATGTCGGACGATGACAGGAAGACGTGAATCCTGGGATTGGCCCCATCTTTGATGGCCTCCCACGCCCTGTCGATGTCATCGGAACTAGCCCGGGCCAGGCCTGTTATCTGGGCGCCTCTGACCTCACGAGCTATCTGTTGCACTGATAAAAAGTCACCTTCCGAGGCGGTTGGGAAGCCAGCCTCGATCACATCCACCCCAAGCTTTTCCAATTGTTTCGCAAGGCGTAGTTTCTCATCGGGGTTCATGCTGCACCCAGGCGACTGTTCGCCGTCTCTCAATGTGGTGTCGAAAATGATAACCTTT
Organism: Syntrophales bacterium; assembly: GCA_041648505.1. GTDB lineage: Bacteria > Desulfobacterota > Syntrophia > Syntrophales > CG2-30-49-12 > JBAZOY01. Next base: position 45,130 of record JBAZOY010000006.1, read on the forward strand.
TCTATATTTGCATCCATATACTTTTCCTTTCTTTGATGAGAAACAAAAAAGGCCATGGAGTTGTTTGCCCATGGCCTTTTTGCAGTTCATTGAAGTTTTTATTTATTGGCTACCTAAAAAGGACAGGCGGTGTGTATGAATATGTGAGCAAAGAAGGGCGAGGCCCAGAACAAGTGTCAAAAGCGAACTATTTAGAATCTTTACCCCTGCCGCCATTATCCAGCCATCCTTTTAAATACTATAGAAATATTTAAAATAGGATAACATTTTTGTCAAGCATTTTCTTTTATGTTTTGAGGAGCACATAATCCGTATAGTTTAATATGTGAACAGGGGGGGGCAGATGAGATGGATAGAATTGCTAAGGGAGATTCGGAAGATGTAAAGGGGGTTAGGGGGAAGAATTTCTGTTTCTCAACATGGAAAAAAGTTCTTTCTCCTTGTTTTCCATTCGGATTGTTTCATCTTCTCCGGTATTCTCATGATTATATCCTATAAGATGGAGAAAGCCATGGATCATGAGAAAATCTATTTCATCGTCGAATTCAATAGAAGCTTCCAGGGCATCTGTAAAAGCTGTTTCCACTGAAATAACAATGTCTCCAAGTATATGGGGATTAATGTTACCGAATTCACCCTCCGACATGGAAAACGATATGACATTGGTGGAGTAGTCCCTGTTCAAAAAACGCCTGTTTATCGCCCTGATGCCTTCGTCATCCACAAACAGCAAGCTGATTTCTTTATCTTTGCAATCTAGATTTCTCAGTATCTTATTAAGTGCCCGCCGCACACGCTGGAGGTCTATCTTTATTTTTTTCTGCCGGTTTTCTATCAATACTGCTGCCATTGTTTAATTTCCTGTTACCGTTGTTACGAGTGATAGAATCAGGATAATCTATGCGGTGATGGAAAATACCGTTTAGGATTCTCGCGAAGGTTTGGGCAATTTTGTTTATGTCACGCAATGTCAATTCACAATCATCAAGCTGACCATCTGCAAAGACCTTTTCTATTCTTTCACTAACGAGATGACTGATCCTCGAGGGAGTAGGATTAGACAATGTCCGTGACGAGGCCTCCACAACATCGGCCAGCAAAACAAGCCCAGCTTCCTTGGTTTGAGGCTTCGGCCCCGGGTATTGAAAATCACTTTCTGAGAGCGATCTAATAGAGGGATCACTATCCTTTTTTGCCTTATCGTAAAAGTAGTTTACGAGACCGGTTCCATGATGTTGTTTGATGATATTTATAATTTCCGGTCCCAGCTTGAATTTACCGGCCATCTCGCAGCCGTCTTTGACATGGGAAATAATTACGAGACTGCTCATTTTGGGAGACAGTTTATCATGCTTATTCTCTCCGCTTTGCTGATTTTCAATAAAGTACTGGGGTTTTTTCATTTTTCCGATGTCGTGGTAAAAAGCACTGACCTTAGCCAGAAGGGGGTTGGCCCCTATAGCATCGGCTGCTGCCTCCACCATTGATCCTACAATAATACTATGGTGATAGGTGCCCGGCGCCTCCATAATCATCTGCTGGAATATAGGTTGATTAAGATTGGCAAGTTCAAGGAGTTTGATATCTGTGGTGTAGTGAAAAATGTTTTCAAAAAACGGGGTAATGCCGGCGACGACAATTCCGGCAAGTATCCCTCCTGAAGTACCCATGAGGAGTTTGATTATGATATCTAAGGATGCAATGCTGCCTGAGAGAAGAGAGATGAAAATAATAGCGAGACCATTCATGGCGCCTAAAAAAAGCCCGGTACGGAAAAAAGCCGAGCGTTGTCTGTGAGTTACAATATAATAAGATACGGCAACGCTTCCAAAGAAGGAAAAGAGGAACATGGACATCTTAGCGTTAAAGAGGAAAGTAATAAGAAAGGATATAAAGATCGAAAAAATAAAAGCAACATTCCGGTTGATAAGGGTGCCGACCAGCATGGTGCCTACGGCAAAAGGTATGAGAAAAAAACATGCCTCTGAATGTAAAAAGGGAAATGCCCGGGCAATAGCTTCTGAAATGAAAATCCCGGCTCTTACCAGCAGAACCTGAATAATAGCGGTAGTACTTAAGAATAATATATCTACCTTTATTTTTTCTAACCAGTTATTGGCTAAATTGAATAGCATGACAGTTAGAAAAATGATGGAGAGGAAGATGCCTCCTAAAACAGATATACTGGAAAATCTTCTCTCTCCTTCTATCTTATAAAAGGCCTGTAGCTTGTCCAGGTCGATACGGTCGATCTTTTCTCCTTCTCGCACAAGCATCTCATTTTTTTGAATTTGAAAGTAAACAGGTTTTACACCTTCCATAAGGAGATGTTTTCTTTTTTCGGTGGCGTCCTTATTAAAAGTAATATTCGGCTGGATCATTTTTTCAGCTAAAGAAAGGACAACCCTTTTAATCTCTTTACTATTGCCACCGAGAACGGTTTTTGCCTTTTTCAGTAATATAGGTTCAATGTTTTCTATAGATAAGATTTGGGGAGATTCTCTTCTCTCCAGCTTTTCCATGAAAACTCCTACGCCCTTTTCCTCCCGTATATGAAGGTCTGGTTTCTCTTCCAGCACAACACTTATTTCATTTTGGGTTCTCACATTCCTGACAATGATTCCCCTGTCTAAATCATGCTTGGGAAACGTTACGTTGGTTATCAGTCCTGTGCCATAAACGGCAGTGATCAGGTTGGAGATTTTGCCTGTTACATTAGGGGGGAATTTGTATTTTTGGAGAATGCTAAATTCTTCATCATTAAGAGTTACTCCTAACGCCTTTTCAAAATCTTTTCTTGTCTGGATTAAGAACTTTTGGCCAACGATGTTGATATCAGTATCCTTGTTATTGTTCGTTGTTTCTATCAATGAAAAAGCATTATCCAGATTTGCTTTCACATGGGCAACGATATCTCTGTCATAGTCATAGATCGAGACAATGGTTTTGATGGTTTCCAGTCTTTTCTGTTCTGTAGATGACTGGTCTTCGACGAGAAAATCCCGGTCGGCTTTTATGTCTTTAGTGGCTATGGAACCGACTTTATAATCGGGGTGAGTAAAGTGAATCTGAGGCGTGAGCAGGAAAGACAAGATAAGGCTCAAACAAATACAGATAACCCACCTGTGAAACGTGGTATTCTTGACAAATTTGACGCTATCAATGCGGTTAACTACTTTTTTATAGAGATGTTTATTCTTTATATTAAAAAATTTCATAATGGTTATTGACTTGTGTTTTTTCGTTTTCCTCGCGTCAGATGGTTGTAAGCCCTTATTACATCCTGGACAAGAGGATGTCTTACCACATCAATTTCCGAGAAATAGACGAAACTGATTCCCTTTATTTTCTTTAGAATTTTTTCTGTTTCCACAAGACCGGATATTTTATCGGATGGAAGATCAATCTGGGTAACGTCGCCCGTAATAACAGCCTTCGAATTAAATCCAAGCCTTGTCAAAAACATCTTCATCTGTTCTGAAGTGGTATTCTGGGCTTCGTCAAGGATAACGAAAGCATCATTCAATGTTCTACCACGCATGAAGGCAAGTGGGCAACCTCGATAATTCCCTTTCTGATAAGAGCGGATGATCTGTCAAAATCAATCATATCAAAAAGAGCGTCATACAGCGGCCTGAGATAGGGATTAACTTTTTCGGAAAGGTCTCCCGGCAGAAACCCGAGTTTCTCACCGGCTTCAACGGCGGGTCTTGTCAGAATAATCCGATTCACCTTCTTTTCCAGGAGGGTGGATACAGCCATAGCCATGGCCAGATATGTCTTCCCTGTCCCAGCCGGTCCAATCCCAAAAACCATATCGTTTGTTCTGATTGAATCTATATAGAGCTTTTGGGCAACACTCTTTGGTGTAATTATTTGTTTTTTTGATGATATAAATACCGTATCCAGAAATATTTTCTCCAGGTTTGCTTTGCTGTTTTCGGAGAGTATTCTGTGGGCATAATCAATATCGGCAGAGTAGATGGGATAGCCTTTTTCCATAATGTTGTAAAGCTGTAGAAAAAGATTTTTAATCAGCTCGACATCGGAAGTATTGCCGGAAATAGAGACGTCATTTCCACGGATATACACTTTGACTTGCGCTAATCTTTCAATGAGCTTTATATTTCTGTCATGTTCGCCGAGCAGGTTTGCGAGAATGGCGTTGTCCGTAAAACTGATCTTTTCGACAGTAGAACATTCAAGTTTTTTTTTCAATTATGTCCTTGAAGCTAAGGGTCTCTTCCCGACATCAAAACAATAAGCAGACTTATTCAAGGTGCAGCTTACAAACCTGTGTTGGTTTTTAATATACCTATCATTCGGGAAAGGTCTTTTCTTCTTCTTCAAATGCCGTCTCTAAGGCAACTCTCGATTTTAATGTTTCATGCTAACCTAAGATGTACCCAATTATCAAGACAATTTTATCATTATTTGAGTCTTGGATCAAGAGTGTCCCTGATCCCTTCACCCAGAAGGTTATAGCCAAGTACTGTGATCAAAATGGCAAGACCGGGATATAAGGAAAGCCACCAGGCAATATCTATATTGTCCTTGCCTGCTGTGAGTATATTTCCCCAGCTTGGAGTGGGGGGCTGGACGCCGATACCGAGAAAACTGAGGGCTGACTCGGTCAGTATCGCACCGGCGACCCCGAGTGTTGCCGTAACAAGCACAGAAGCCATGGCATTGGGAAGAATATGGATAAAGATAATCCGCAGATCACCGGCGCCAATGGCCCTTGCTGAACGAACAAAATCTCTCTCCTTCAGAGAGATAAAATCTGCCCGGACAAGGCGTGTAACCCCCATCCATCCGGTTAAACCAATGACAATCATGATGTTCCAGATGGATGGCTCCAGTATGGCAATAACAGCCAGAATAAGGAAAAATGTGGGGAAACAGAGCATAATGTCCACGAATCTCATGATTACCACATCAACCCATTTCCCGTAATATCCTGCAACAGCACCCAAAATTGTGCCTATAAGAATGGAAAAGCCTGTTGCCACAAACCCCACTTTCAGAGATATTCTGGCACCCCATGTCATACGGCTGAAGACATCACGTCCCAGTTGATCTGTTCCCAGGAGGTGTTCGGGGGAAGGCGGAGCAAGAATCATCTGGAGATTGACCTCTGACGGATCGTAGGGGGCAATCCATGGTGCTGCCAGAGAAAGGATAAACAATAAAGTGACGACAACACCGCCAGCAACAGCCATCTTATTTTTTAAAAACCTGTACAGGAAATCAGACTTCATCATTTCTTATTCAAGATACCCTGATTCTCGGATCTGTCAGGGCATAACAGATATCCGCAATCATATTTCCTAAAAGTGTGAGGACTGCCCCGATAAACAGTATGCCCATCACCACAGGGTAGTCTCTGGCCATAACGGACATATAGAAAAGCTGTCCCATGCCTGGTATGGCAAAGATGGTCTCAAATATAACGCTTCCTCCGATGAGCCCCGGTACGGAGAGACCTAGGATAGTGATGACAGGGAGAAGGGCGTTGCGCAGAGCGTGTTTGTAAATGACCGCCCGTTCACTCAATCCTTTTGCTCTTGCCGTCATAATATAGTCCTGTCTGATCACTTCCAGCATATTGGCCCTCATATATCGCGAAAGACCCGCCAAGCCACCAAAGGCTGAGAGTAAAACGGGCAATATCAAGTGCTTGACCAGATCAATGAAGGACGCCAGCGGCGAGAGGTACTCATAATTCAAGGAGCGTATGCCGGAAATCGGAAGCCACCCCAGATGAACACCAAATAGAATCATTAAAAGAAGAGCCAGCCAGAATGTGGGAGTTGCAAAGCCGATAAAGACAAAAACAGCAGTTATCCGGTCAAAAAGAGAATCCCTGTGAACGGCGGAAAGGACACCGATCGGGATAGCTACCAGCAGGATCAGTATTAAAGAAAGGATGTTGAGGGTGATCGTAATGGGAAGTCTTTCCAGTATCTTATCTGCAACCGGTCTTCGGTCAGGGGAAAATGACTTTCCCAGATCCAGGACGGCGATTTTTTTCAGCCAGGAAAAATACTGTTGATATAATGGCTTGTCTAGATCGTACATGGCCCTGAGACGTTCCTTCATCTCTGCAGAGACCCGCGGGTTCATCTGTGTCTGGAGGTCTGTCGGAGACCCAGGTGCCAGACGCATTACTACGAAACAGACAATAGTAATACCGATCAGAAGGGGCAGCATGAAGATCAATCTTCTCGTTATATATCCCGACAAATGTTACTCTCCCAGGTTATTTATGGTATCCTCATAGATCTCTCTGTACCTGCCGCTATCTCTCCCCGTTTCCAGCGAGCAGCCCCAGGGTATTAATATTTTTTAACATCTGCCATAAATCTTTTTCCGAATGGGATTCAATGGTAATAATAGGATTCAGGCCCCGCCCCCGAATTATTTGGAAAAAGTTATGGAAGGGGAAACTTCCCTCTCCCACAGGGAGATGTTCATCGGTAGTCCCCCCGTTATCATGTAGGTGAATCTGACCCAGACGGTATGCCAGTTTATCCATCCATGCCTCTAAAGGTACTCGGGAAAACGCGTTAAAATGCCCGGTATCAAAGCAAAAACGAATATGGGGAGATGCAAGGACATCGAGGAGGAGAGTCAGGTGGTGGGGGTTCGTTTCATAGACATTCTCAAGGGTGATAATGGTCTCCATCTCCCTCGCCATGGTTAAAAAGCGTTTCCATGTATCTATGCTGTTCTCCAACCACATCTGCTCACCGGAGACATAGTACCTCTCATCAAAGGAGGGATGGCAGACTACAGAAAGTGGCTGGAAAAAAGGGACAAGATCAAATACCTGATGCAGACGATCTATAGTTGCCTGCCGAATCTTCGGATCAATGGCGCCGGGCCTTAAATCCATGAAAGGGGCGTGAAAGGTGATTGTTAATCCCGCTTCCCTCAAACTATCGGCGACCTTTAAAAAATCTTCTCTCTTCACCTGGTCGAGGACAAGATAATTGAAACCGATCTCCGGGTTGATGCCTTCCTTTATCACTGTAGGAAGGAGTTTATCAAGGAGGAGATCGAAAGGGATATGTACCTGTACTTTCTTTAAAATCTCATACATCGTAATTTTCCCACAAATAACCGGAAACAGTTAAAATATCTATAATTAATAGACCTGAATCGCTAACTCCGGCAACGGTGCAATAAAAAGGTTAAACCGTTTAAGTTTATTATAAAGTACATCCCTTCTGAAGGGTGCCAATGCGAAGGGATGTAGATGAATGAAAGGTTACTTCAGAAGGTTATCACACACGATTTACGAATGCAAATATCACATAATGTTTTTAACATGTAGCATTATTGTCCGGTTTTGTCGCAATCCCGTCTTTTTGACATATCATCCCTCAAAGTGACATTGTAAACCGGACAGATGATGTGTTACCATTCCGGGCAGTTTACTTACTCTTGACATTGTTAGCTTAAAAGAGCAGCAACCCATGTTAATTTTAAGGACTTAATTATCACCACCACATCTGGTGGTGATAATTAAGTCCTTAAAGTGGAGATTTTATATGCCTGAAAAACCAAGCTATGAAGAGTTAGAACAGCGAGTGAAAAAGTTGGAAAAAGAAAGAACATCTTTAGACGAGACGAAGGATAAGTTGAGTGCGGTTGAGGAACAGATGCGCGCCATCATAAGGGCCTATGATGGATTGATCTATGTCTGTTCACAGGATTACCGGGTGGAATATATGAACGACAGGTTGATTGAGCGCACCGGATACAATGCGACAGGAGAAAAGTGTTACAAGGTCCTTCACGATTGCGAATCTGTCTGTCCCTGGTGTATTAGTGAAAGAGTCTTTAAAGGGGAAACTGTTCGCTGGGATATTAAAAGCCCCAAAGACGACCGATGGTACCATGTCGTGAATACGCCGTTGTGTAAATTAGACGGTACGATTTCCAAGATGGCAATGATTCAGGATATCACCGATTACAAACAACAGGAGGAAGAACTGCTGAGACACCAGGTGGATTTGGAACAACGAATAACAAGGTGCACCGCAGATCTTCTCAGGAAAAACGAACAATTGACGGCAGAAATAGAAAAATATGCAAAGGCTGAGTCTGACTTGAGGGCATCCGAAGAAAAGTACCGAAGTTTAGTGGAGAACATCGGTGTAGGCGTGTCGCTTATCAGTCCGAAGATGGAGATATTGACACTGAATCCCCTGATGAGGGAATGGTTTCCCTTGATCAATCCTTCTGAACAACCCTTATGTTATAAAGCATTCAATACTCCGCCCCGGGACGGCATCTGTGCCTACTGTCCGACCTATAAGACTCTTTTGGATGGGCAGGTTCACGAAGCGGTGTCTGAAACGCCGATGGGTGATGATACTAAAAACTTCAGGATCATCTCAAGTCCGGTTAAGGATCAAGACGGTAAAGTTATTGCCGCGATAGAGATGGTGGAAGATGTAACCGAAAAGAATCAGATGAAAGAAAGGTTGAGAGAGTCCGAAGAGAAGTATCGTACCATTTTTGAAACAACCGCTTCAGGGACTATGATCATAGAAGAAGACACGACTATATCTCTCGTTAATAAGGCGTTTGTTCATATAACCGGTTATTCCAAGGATGAAATTGAAGGCAAAAAAAGCTGGACAAAATTTGTTCATGCCGAAGACCTCGTGAAGACAAAAAAATATCACTATTTGCGAAGGGTTAATCCGAACGCCGCTCCCAGAAGATATGAGGCTCGGGTCGTCGATAATCGAGGTCATGTCAAGGATGTTCTGGTCACGGCTTCACTGATATCGGGAACAAAAATCAGTATTGTGTCTTTTGTGGACATTACGGAGCAGAAGAACATCGAAAAAGCATTGCAGAAAAGAGAGAAGGAGTTAGAGGCCAAATCCAGGATGCTCCAAGAAGGTAATACGGCATTACGGGTTTTAGTGAATCAGAGGAACGAAGATAAAAAGGAATTGGAGGAAAAACTTTTAACCAACGTTAAGGAGCTTGTGCTGCCTTATGTGAAAAAGATAAAAAAAGGGCATTTGACTGCTGATCAGTTAATCTTCTTGAACATTCTTGAAACCAACCTGGATAATATTATTTCTCCTTTCTTGCGTAACATCATTATTAAACATTTAAACTTGACCCCCAAAGAGATACAGATTACAAGTCTCATTAAAGATGGAAAAACAACAAAAGAAATTGCCGAGTTGTTGGATATTTCTACCAGGGCTATCGAATTTCACAGAGATAATATTCGGACTAAACTTCAACTGAAAAATAGAAAAACTAACTTGAGATCTTATCTTACAACTCTTTCTTAGTATCAGGTTAATACTGATATTATCCCCGAATTTAATTAGTATTGCATTTCTTCGTTTCAGACTTATATTATTATAAATATCATTGACAATCCTTGGCAAAGAATGAAGGGAGGTTTTCATATGAAGATTCAGGAAATACGTGGAATAGCGAGGGACTGGGGAGTGGACGTGAGAGTGGGGCGTTCCAAACAGGATATTATCCGGGATATTCAGACAAAAGAAGGTAATTCACCGTGTTTTAGAACGAAAGAAGAATGTGAAAATAATTGCGCATGGAAGTTTGATTGTTTAAACAGCAAGAGATGATTGATAAAACGGACATATGAAGATCAACCATTTCAGTAGAAAGCATTCCGATTTATTTTCCGGCAGGAAAGGAGGTAATTCAAATGCGGACGCTTATGTTCGGCTGGGAGTTTCCGCCGTATATAACCGGTGGTCTTGGTACGGCCTGTTTCGGCATTACAAAGGCCTTAACCGGTCTTGGCCACGAGATTATCTTTGTCCTGCCGAGAGTAAAAGGTGAAAGACATCCGTCGCACGTAGAACTAATTTCCGCAGCAGAATTTCCTGTCTCAGAACAATATCTCAAGGAATATTCATCCAGGCTCGACATCAGGTTGGTCGATTCCACCCTCCGTCCCTATCTCAGCGAAGATCAGTATAAATCTCTATTGACCGGCCAACGAATTGGACAGGAGAAAGCCGGCATGTTTTTTGATATCTCCGGAGACTATGGTCCTGACATAATTTCCGAGGTATTGAGATATGGAAAGGCAGCCGGGACAATCGCTAAAAACCTTTCCTTTGATGTAATCCACGCCCACGACTGGATGACAATCTTTGCCGGTCTTCATGCGCGAGAGATTAGTAGAAAGCCCTTTATACTTCACATTCATTCTCTTGAGTTTGACCGGAGCGGTGAAAACATCAACCGGGCTGTTTTTGATATAGAACGCCATGGCATGATGAAAGCCGACCATATTATTGCCGTCAGCCATTATACAAAGAATATAATTGTCAATCGTTATGGTATCCCCCCGGAGAAGATCTCTGTTGTGCATAATGCCGTTTCACGCATTGAAGGGAGAGATGCTTATCATGTGAAACACGGGCAGGGCGGAAAGATCGTCCTGTTCCTAGGCAGGATCACCTTTCAGAAGGGCCCCGACTATTTCGTTGAGGCGGCGGCAAAGGTCATAAAGGCAATCCCGGAGGTAACATTCGTTATGGCAGGGACAGGAGACATGATGCCCCGTATGGTTGAACGCGTAGCCGAGCTCGGGATTGGCGAGCATTTCCACTTTACCGGTTTTCTCAAGGGAGCGGAACTCGAACGGATTTATACCATAAGCGACCTGTATGTCATGCCGAGTGTCTCCGAGCCTTTTGGAATCTCTCCCCTTGAGGCGATGATGTACGATGTGCCGGTAATTATCTGTAAACAGTCGGGTGTTGCGGAGATACTTCACAATGCCCTGAAAGTTGATTTCTGGAATGTGAATGAGATAGCCAACAAGATCATTGCGGTCTTAAAACACCCCCCATTGGTCGATGAGATGCTTAATAAGTCCCGGGAGGAACTGCGTAATATCCGCTGGGAGAAAGCCGGGGAGAAAATTGTAGATGTCTACCGGCATTTGTTAAACCCGGATATTTAGCGAGCGGCCGTAATTCATTGATAAGAAAGGACTTTTTTCATAGCCCACGGAGAAACTCTGGACGAAGGAGAGATGGGTCTCTTTTGGACAAGGCTGCTTCTACGATTTTCAACATCTTTTCCTTGTCATGGGGCATTCTTCCACGAACGGAAAGGTAATTCGAGGCGTGCATGGAGCTGAAGAAGCAATCGGTAAAATCGGAATTTTCTATGATAATTTCCAACTCTTCAAGAGAATGAAAAGGAGAGATGGGGGAAAAACTACCCTCTTTCCACTCCTGGTAGAGGGGTGTGCCGGGCGTTAATGTCAGGGTCAAGGCGCCGGCATACTCGGGATCAATTTTGCTTAGTATCTTAGATGTTTGTATGGTGTGCTTTTCGCTGCTCTCTACTCCACCAAGACCCAGAATTACTGTAACTGAAAGGGTTATCCCTGCTTCCTTTGCCTTCCTTCCCGCTTCGATCATCTGGTCGATATTTGCCCCTTTAGAAATATGTTGCAGGATCTCATCATCGCCGCTTTCCACTCCCATATAGACGATGCCCAGCTTGAGTTCCTTAAGGATCTTTAGCTCATCCAGGCTCCGGCGCAGGATATCCTTAGGTGTGGCGTAGGTAGCGATCCTTTCCAGATGAGGAAATTTCTCATTCAAATATTGCAGGACTTTCCTGAGTTTGGGGAAAGGGTAAACGAGGGCGTCACCGTCCTGAAAAAATATCCTTTTCCCATTCCAACTCTGGGCTATGGCATATACTATATCCGGAATGCCGGGAAGACAGCGACCGTGCTGAGCATATAAAGACAGGGCGTCAATCTCTTTATTAACATCATCCAGCTCCCTCATTATGAGCTTGGAACCGTGGTAACTGCAGAATTTACAGCTGTTATTCGAGCAGCCACTCGTCAGGGGCAGGAAATAGCTCTTCCATTCACTTGGGGGGCGGATGATATCCGGTCTTTTAAATAAAATATCCATTCTCCTGTTATGTGAAACTAACACTTAAAATTATATCAGTGTGCTATAGTAATTGCAAGATGAAGAAAATCAACCCGGACCGGAGGCGCCGGATGAAAGCAATGGTTTTGCATGAGCTTGGCAGCTTATTAGAAAACGAAACTCCGTTGAAATTGACTATGCTTCCAGTGCCTGTTCCAGAGGAAAAGGAAATTTTAGTCAGGGTCTCGGTTTGTGGAGTTTGTCATACCGAATTGGATGAAATAGAGGGGAGAACTCCCCCGCCACGTTTACCGGTTGTGCTCGGCCATCAGATTGTAGGAAAAGTCGAAGCGGTTGGGAGTAAGGCGAGTATCTTTAAAGTCGGTGATCGGGTTGGTATTGCCTGGATTCATTCGGCTTGTGGGAATTGTTCGTTCTGTAGGGCGGGGAAAGAAAATTTATGTAATTTTTTTAAAGCAACGGGCAGGGATGTCGATGGTGGATATGCCCAGTATATGAAGATTATGGAAGAATTTGCCTACCTTATTCCTGGCGCTTTTTCCGACGTGGAAGCAGCTCCCCTTCTTTGCGCCGGGGCTATTGGCTACAGGTCTTTGAAGCTGACAGGTCTTAAAGACGGGCAGAATCTGGGACTTGCCGGGTTCGGAGCATCCGCCCACCTGGTATTGAAGATGGTCAAACATCGCTATCCGAACACGAAGGTCTTTGTATTTGCCCGAAACACCGAGGAAAAAGCCTTTTCAAAGGAGCTTGGGGCTTACTGGGATGGGAACCACGGGGAGCTTTCACCGGAAAAACTGGATAGCATCATTGATACCACACCGGCCTGGAAACCAGTAGTTGGGGCTTTGAGGAATCTGAAGCCCGGCGGAAGATTGGTGATTAACGCTATTCGCAAAGAAGAAGCAGACAAGGAGTCTCTTTTGTGCTTGAATTATGCTGATCATCTTTGGCTGGAAAAGGAGATAAAGAGTGTAGCTAATGTGACTCGAAGCGACGTGAGAGATTTCCTGGAGTTAGCTGCTGAGATCCCTATCAAACCTGAAGTACAGGAGTTCACTCTGGAAGATGCGAACAAAGCCTTGGTGGAGCTTAAAACAAGAAAGATAAGAGGTGCAAAAGTTTTACGGATTACTTGAGCGCCAATATCAAGAACATTGCACATAGACTACGGTCATAGCTTAGATTTAAAAACTCCTTCTATTTTTGCCATCAATTCTTCCGGTGTTACCGGTTTGGCAATAAAGTTTCTTCCGCCAATTATTCCCTCCTGTGACTGGACCTCGCTTCTTGAGGCTATTGCAGTAATGAAAAGGACGGGAATACTTTTTGTTTTTGGGTTATTAAGGAGTAATTCCGCAACCTGCCCGCCGCTCATCTCCGGCATGATAATGTCCAGAAGAACCAGATCGGGAACTTCCTTTGAAGCCATGATTATCCCGTTGGATGCGCTTGTGGTCGTCAGTACTTCGAGTTTTCCTGTTTTTTCAAGGTTAAGCTTGACAAAAAAACAGAAGTCTTCTTCGTCGTCAATGAGCAGGATTTTTTTCTTTACAGATAGCGCTTCTGATTTATTTTCTACGTCCATGATCTCCTCCCATACTTGTTACTTTCGTATTTTTACAAATTTTAAGTTAGATATATATGCTTTCGGGCTTTTCAGCAAGTATTGCTGGCGGGTAATCTGATGATGACCCGCGTTCCCTTCTCAAAATCGCTTTCTATCCGGATCGTCCCATGGTGCTTGTCAATAATTCCTTTTGTAATAGAGAGCCCCAAACCCGCATTCCCAGGAGTATCACTTGTTGTATAGAATGGATCAAATACTTTTTCAATTTTATCTGCGGGGATGCCGCAACCCGTATCGGCAAAAACGATTTGCAGGCAGTCTTGACCCGCTTCAGTCTTTATCGAGTTTGTACTTATAGTAATATTTCCTCCATCTTGCATAGCCTCGACCGAATTCATGAGGATATTGACGAATACTTGCTTGATCTGGTTATTGTCAATATTTACTGTCGGTACATTGGGAGAGAACTGCCTGATTATTGTTATGCGCCGGGATTTGATATGATGTTCTGTAAAAGACAGGGTTTCTTCAATGATAGGTGCAATCTCAGCTTCCTCTGTCTGAATAGGCATCTGGCGGGTAAAGCTCAATAGACCTTTTACTATGGAGTCCGCTCTGAAGGCAGATTTGTTGATCCTCTCCACAATGTCAACCAGGACAGCATCAGAGGCAACAGAGGTTTTTAAATACTCCACACCCTGGATAATAATCGCCAGAGGATTCTTCACCTCATGGGCGATGCCGGCGGCCACTATACCCAGAGCAGCGAGTTTTTCGGACTGGATAAGTTGTTTTTGGGTTTTCTCCTTTTCTTCAAGCGCTGCCTGTCGGGAATTTATCAATGTCTGGGTGAATATCCCGTATATAATCACGAAACCGGCAATCATTACACGTGTAAGCACTTGATCTGATGACATGGAATCGAGAATCCAGTAAATCAGCACCATGAAAAATGCAATCAGTATCAAGCCATTGCGTTCTATTTGTCGGCTAATCATATTTCCCTTTGTCATTTAGATTTTACCCTATTATTATCGTTGATATCTATAAATTCTCGGGCTTTTCAGCAAGTATTGCCGGCGGGTAATCTGATGATGACCCGCGTTCCCTTCTCTAAATCGCTTTCTATCCGGATCGTCCCATGGTGCTTGTCAATAATTCCTTTTGTAATAGAGAGCCCTAAACCAGTATTTCCAAGAGTATTACTTGTTGTATAGAACGGATCAAACACTTTTTCAATTTTATCCGCGGGGATGCCGCAGCCCGTATCGGCGAAAACTATCTGCAGGCAGTCTTGATCCGCTTCAGTCTTGATTGAGTTTGTACTTATGGTAATAGTTCCTCCGTCTTGCATAGCTTCGACCGAGTTCAAGAGGACATTGACGAATACTTGTTTGATCTGGTTACTGTCAATGGTTACTTTCGGTACATCGGGAGAGAACTGCCTGATTATTGTTATGCGTTTGGATTCGATATGATGTTCTGTAAAAGAGAGAGTTTCTTCGATGATAGGCGCAATCTCTGCTTCCTCTGCCTGAATAGGCATCTGACGGGTAAAACTCAGAAGGCCTTTCACTATGGAGTCTGCTCTCAGGGCAGATTTGTTGATTTTCTCCACAATGTCAACCATGCCGGCATCAGAGGCAACCGATGTTTTTAGATACTCCACGCCCTGGATAATGATCGCCAGAGGATTCTTCACCTCATGGGCAATACCGGCGGCCAGTATGCCCACAGCGGCCAGTTTCTCGACTTGTATTAGATCCTCCTGAAGTTTTTTCTGCATTTCTTCCACCCGTTTTTGTTCGGCAATATCTACGGCGATACCACGTAATCCAATAATTTTGTTTTCTTGTCTGACAGAATTTGCGTATACAATAACCGGGAATGTATCTCCGTCTTTTTTTAATGCTGTATATTCAACACCCCCTACATTTTCTCCATTGAGAATCTTTCTGACATTTTCAGATACTCTGTCCCTGTCTTCCGGAATGAACATGTGAATAACACTCTGGCCGTCTTCAAAATCTTTCCGGGTGTAACCGAATAACTCGAATGCCGCTCTGTTTGTGAATATTAGACTATCATTTCGATCCGTCTCGAATACAGGCTGGGGCAGTAAATCTGCGAGTTCCCTGAATCGCGTCTCACTTTTTTTCAGGGATATCTCGGCGTGTCTGCGTACGGCTATTTCCTGCTCCAATCTAATGTTGCGTTCCTCGATATCTTTTATGTATTCCGCCATTTTCGCATGGAGCAGAGCGTTCTCCATATTGAAGCTGATATCGACTAACATGGTGGAGAGAATATTTGCATCGTTCGTGTCAAAGACCTCTCCCGTTTCTTTATGTGAAAGATTAAGAACCGCTGCAACTTCACCATTTTGCCCGGAATAAACAGGCATTATCAGAAATGACGGAGATCCGTATCTGGGATTGTTTTTCTTCTTAATCCTCGCGTCATTTTCGATGTCAGTGACAAGGAGAGGTTTTTTTTCGGAAACAACGTGCTGGATCAATGAGTCGCTAATATTAATATACGAGTCCTTTTCCATGCCGGTAAGTCCCCTTGATCCGACAAGACGGAGACGCCCTGATTGAGAATCAATCACGAAAAACGACCCGATTTGTGCGTTAGTTAAAGTAAGAGCTTTATCGAGTACCTCATTCAGCAGATCCTCCGTATTTATTTTTTGTGAAGCAGCTTTGGAGATGTCTTTGATAGCGCTTAGTTCGAGAGTTTTCTGGGTTGACAGTTTAGTTGTCTGCTCGAATTTTTGCAGGAGAGTGTTGAATGATGTGAATACGTCACCCAGTTCGGCCACATCTTTTTTCAGGTCCGTTGAGATCATCTTGCCGGACTCGGTCGCTTCTCTCAGTAATCTCGCTGCAGAGAAAATGCTGTCAAAGATATACCGGAGGATCATCATACCAGCGAGAATGAGCAGGAGAATGAAGGCGGAAACGATCAAAAGATATAAATCGAAAATGACCCCTTCCCTGTAGAGGATGTAAGAAAGAATCAGGGTAGGTAAAACAAACATCAGCGAAGAGATGATGAGGAACTGGTATTTCAATCCCTTGTTCTGCAAATCCATCTGTTCAAGCCACAATGACACTACTCTTTAACCTTTCAATAGAAAGTCTTTTTCCCGCGAAAAATCAAAAAAATGTCCCGGATTCAGTTATCAGCCCAAATGATTTCAAAATCTATTCACTTTGACAGCATGATCTCTGATGGTTTTCGTCATCATCAGAGGCTATTTAGTGGATTTTATAATAAAATTGCAAAGTACGCAAAAAATTTTATTAAAAATTCTCATGATGACGTCCAGTGAAGCACGCGCTTAAGGATCCCGAATTGGTATGGAAACAATGATCTCTATGATAGGGGTATCGGGCTTATGCAAGCGGTCAAGGTTCTAGGGCCGCGGTTTTCTGACCTCATTATATAAGAACTGGAAAGTTTCTAAAAAAATCTTCCCATCAGATGCAGAGTCGAATTCTTTCAACCAGCCTTCAATGTACCGTATATCGATGCACGGATTTTTCATCATAACAACGCGCACATCTTCGATATCTCTGGGACGGCCTGCAAAGATCTTGTGGATAATCAGGTCTTCAAGAGAGGCAAAGCAGATGTCATGCTCCAGAATCTTTACTTTGTTCCCCTTTTTTATGGCCTGTGTCTCATAGGGGGTGAGTGAAAAGATAAAATCTACCCTGATCCCGGTGGATTCGTCCAAGGCAGGCAGAACGATTGTTTGCTTCACAAACGTTGAGATGTCTTGAGGGAGAGGTTTGAGGGGAATCTGCTCAATAGCACAAAGAAGTCTATCGAGATGTTCAATGCCCACCCCGAGGGTAATGTCAATATCTTTGGTCAGACGGGGTTCTCCATAGAGGAGTACGGCCTGTCCTCCTATGATCATGTAGGGCAGATTGCTCTTGTCAAGGCAAACACCTATCTGGCGGAGAAGTCTGTCAAACATGAATTCAGTACCTGCGCGATTCTGATATCCGTGGCAATGTCATCAAGATGATTTTTGGGAGGAAGAACACCGAGTGAAACTCCTTCTTGCCACATCGATGTCAGCATATTCAGCGAGCGTGCATAAGAAATTACGGTTTCATTTCTGATGAGGTCATCTTCGAAATTTATCAATATCTCAGGGTTTGTAATCATATTATTTCCATGCCATCTTTTCACGTAGCCGACAACCTTGAGTATCGGACAACATAACAGCCTTTCTGATTCTGTAGATATTTCCACTTTTCAGTATGTAAAATTTATGGATTGGGGTTTACATTATCTCCAAAGGTACAGTCCTGTTGTAATCTTAATCCTGCCATTCCGACCATAAACCACCGCTTCTCCTCAGTCCGATCCTTAATGGTCCGTATTATTTGCATTTACTCTACCGTCTCTTGGATTAACAGGTATTGCCGGATTCCAATCAAAGTTGGACAGCTGTTGATAAGTATAGGTGATTGATGGTGAACAAGAGGTAATACAGTCGGTACATCCTGCATAATAGTCCATTGCCTGGCCTATGGTAAGATAAGCGGGTACGGCCGTTGTGACACTATAACAACTTCCGGCACTGGGAATGCGGACAGAGAAATTTCCTGCAACGGGCGCAAACACGGCCAAACGGGTGTTCTGGCTGTTGCATGCCTTGTTATATAAGTCGCCATACGTTAGCTCGGCACCGAGGTTTCCGTACGTACTATCATTTTGCCTGCCTGCCATTTCGTATTCACGAGGTGTGCTGGCGACATTCTTTAGATTTAGTCCCGCCGGGGCATTAAAGATACTGCCTGCAGTATCGGTCTGGCTGATTATTATGGCAGCAATGGCATAGCCTTGACCCGCCGCACCGATCTGGCCGTCGTCTGCCGCATCGTTTGTGTTTGTAACACACGGCACAACGGTTTGGGCGCCTGTATCCGTCGCATGAGACATATATTCAAATAAAACACCGCAGAATGTATCCTGTGTGGTATTGGTTAGTCCGCGCGTTCCCCCTGCAGTGTCGTAACCGATATCGTATCTGAATACGTTGCCGAAAGAATCTCTGCCTCCCGGCAGATTGATCTGCAGGGTCTGAAATGGCACATAACAGGGTGGGTTAGCACATCCTGCACAAGTACCGGCAGTAGCAGGATTTGATTGCCCTGTATTGTTCGGAGGTGTCGTTGAATTCGGACAAGGAAGCCTGCCGGTGGCCATTGCGAAATTGATAACAGCGGTTTTGATATTATCCAGGTTGGTTTTTGTGGTGGATAATCTTGTACTTTGAATTGAAGATCGAAAGATCGTGACACCCGCACTCATAATTAATCCGATTATCACAAGAACAATGGCAATCTCTATCAGGCTAAAGCCTTTTTTCTCACGTAATATCTGATTCATAGGTAATTGCTCACGCTGATTAAAAATTTTCACAAAGGTTTGTTTGTTTCGTACTCCCTGATAAAGAGGACGATTCCACGAATAAAGCGATTAAAATCCGGGAGATTATGGGTAATGATATCATAAATCTCATCAGGTGTAACTTCTCTATAAAAATGGACCATGCGGTTTCTGTAGCCGGCCATTTTCACGAGTAAATCGGAAAGCTCCACGGTAATAATACCTTTTTCACCAAGTTCCCTGGCGACCACTTTGTATTCAATCCCCCTGGAACCATAGGTCTTGGCCAGGATATGCCTTCCAATATCAAATACGGCTTCCAGGGATCGCCGTAAATAACTCTCAACGAAAGGGGGATTTTTCTTGTCAGACAAAAACGCCTCCTTCGTCATAGAGGAAAGGGTGTGCAATTCTGAAAGATAACTCTCTTTCAGTCGGATAAGATCAAGAATGCGGGTTATATTCAAATTGGAAATAACCATCTTCAATGGCCGCCATGATCTCACGATCCATTATCCGTTTTTTAACGATCAGATCTCCTGCCAGCCTCATAATTCTCTCTTCATACTGATCCGAAAATGATTCATCGGCCTTATATATCTGTACACCCTTGATAATTTCGTACTGCAGCAGGGTATCAACTTCGTGTAAAAAAATCAGATCAATATTAAAGAGATCGAATATCTTTCCCATATCCCGGTAAAGATTTCCGTAAATCTCCATAAGCAGCGGAGGAGGATTCTGGAAAGCCACGGCAATATCGAGATCAGACGCCTCGTCAGGAACAACTTCGACACCTTCTATATATTGATTCCCCAGTGCCGCCTGGGACCCAAAGAGATTGATCAGCAACAGACCATATTCATGGGCAACGGCATGGATTTGGTGAAACTTGTTAGGCATCATCAGCACCGCACGACCTGATTGCGGTGTCTGTTATTTTAACCTCAGGGGATAATAAAGTCACCAAAAATATCGAGCCATAGAGAAACGGCAACAAGTGTAACGGTATTGACGTAAGGGGAAGCGCAAGCTTCCCCTCGTAATGACAAGTGGTCAAGCTCTAAATTTTGAAGCCGATTTATAAATCCGCGTCGTTACCATCATTATAGTTTATAAAACTGACACACAGAATTTTCAGTGATGGGTGAAACAAAAGCCTGGTTACCACGAATCGAACCGGCTGTCGCGTTGCCATCGTCATTCTGAATATCAAGGATTTGAGACACATTTTCGGGAACCCTGGACATTCCAATCCAGTTCACCGTCAAGCCCGAAACGGCGCCATTGGCTACCCCAATAGTGCCACCGTATGGGTGTGTTGGATTCAGGCGGCCTGCACCGGCAGTGGCCGTTCCAGAAATCATGCCGGCAAGCCTCAAATGCTCCCACATCCCACAGCTTTCGGAGGCCGTTCCCACAGCACAGGTGAACATGGTGCCCGGGGCAGCGTCCGTTCCTATTGTACCGCCGTCAATAAGGCCGTTTCCATTTCCGTTGTATGTCGCAGCCCCCCAGCGGGCTTGTGCAGTATTGTCATCACCGGGAAACTTTTGATACCTGTCGTAATAGCTGTAAATGGCCGCAACGATTTCCTTCTGCGAGCTGTATACTCTTTTAATCTTTGCATTATTAATCATTTCCTGTCCCTTAATAATCCCCGCAATAATAATTCCGATGATCACTAGAACAATAGCCAACTCCACGAGAGTAAACCCCTTGTCGCTTTTTAACTTGAAAAATTTCATAACTTCTTACCTCCATTTTTGTAGTTGGTTTAGGTAACAGTTCACTTTTCTACATCAAGTATATAAGGCAAAAAATATAAACCGTCAATAAAAAAGGTTTAACTCCTGTTAGTAACAAATGATATGTCCGGTATTGTAGCACATAATCTGTCCGGTTTAGGATGGTCACCATTGGAGGTGACCAATGAGATGGACAGAGGTGCTAGAGGAGATCCGGAAGATGCGATTTGAGG